>DBFSDV010000019.1:0-26510 GCA_048417135.1 Candidatus Limivicinus sp.
GGGCCTGTTGCAAAATAGAATTTTGAAAAAATAGGCCAAAGAAAAAGTTATCGAGAACCTGTCAAGGCGGCGGTTCTCGATAACTTTTTTAATGCACAAATTTTCTGTTTAGGCCTGAAAACTGCATTTTGCAACAGGCCCAGAGACTGTCAAAAAAGCCTCGCAGAGTTTTTTCGCCGCGGCGAAAAAATAATTTCAATCGTTTTCCGCGGCGACATGCGCGTCGCGGAAAACACTTCTCACGGAGCTGAGTGTCGAATTGTACGCCGTAGGCGTACAACCGAGGCATGAAGCGCAGTGCAAGTTCTTTTGTCAAAGAAGACATAGTCTTCTTTGACAAGCTGAACCGGCAGGCGGAGCAATCCGCCTGCCGGTAAAATTTTCTCTGTGTATTTCCTTTTTACTTTCTCAGCTTGCTCTCCGCATTGTCGAAATGCTCCCTGGTGAGCTTAGCCACCACGCCGGACAGGGCAAAGATCGCCACGAAGTTGGGCACTGCCATGAGGCCGTTGAAGGTGTCGGCCACGTCCCAGACCACGTCTATGGGGGACACGCAGCCCACCACGATGATAATAGCAAAGATGACCTGGTAGATGCGGATGCTCTTGCTGCCGAAGAGGTACTGGGTGCAGCGGGTACCGTAAAGGGCCCAGCCCAGGACGGTGGAGAAGGCAAAGAGCATCAGGGCCACCGCCACAAAGAGGGCGGAGAACTTCTCCCCGAAGACGGTGGAGAGGGCGGCCATGATAAGCTCGGAGCCGGGCTTGGTGCCGAAGCTGATGTCTATGCCGCTGCAGATGATGGTCAGCGCGGTGAGAGAGCAGATGACCAAAGTGTCCATGAAGACCTCGAAGATGCCGTAGAGACCCTGGTCCACGGCGCTGGGGGCGTCGGCGGCGGCGTGGGCGATACCGGCGGAGCCCAGGCCCGCCTCATTGGAGAAGGCGCTGCGGCGAAGGCCCCAGACTATGGCCTGCTTCAAGGCAATGCCGGAGGCTGCGCCCATGACGGCCCGGGGTGCAAAGGCTGCACTGAATATCTTCACGAAGGCACCGGGGATATTCTGGGCGTGGCAGATGAGCACCACGATGCACACGATGATATAGATAACGCTCATGAAGGGCACCAGCTTTTCGGTGACGCTGCCGATGCGCTTGATTCCACCCAGAAGGATGATGGCGATGAGAATGGCCATGGAGATGCCCAGTATCCAGTGGACGGTAGTCTTTGCAGACTCGCTGAGCTTAAAAAACACGTTGATGGCGTCGGTGATGGAGCCGGTGATGGAGTTGACCTGGCTCATGTTGCCGATGCCGAAGGAGGCCAGCACCGCAAAGACGGCGAAGGCCACGGCCAGCCACTTCCACTTGGAGCCCAAGCCGTTGGTTATGTAGTACATGGGGCCGCCCACCCAGTCGCCGTGGGCGTCTCTCTGGCGGTAGTGGACGGACAGGGTGACCTCGGAGTATTTTACCACCATGCCCATGAGGGCCGCCAGCCACAGCCAGAACACTGCGCCGTAGCCGCCCAGGGCGATGGCCTGGGAGGTGCCCACTATGTTGCCGGTGCCCACCGTGGCGGCCAGGGCCGTGGTCACGGCCTGGAGGGGGGTGACGGCGCCCTGGCCGGCCTCGGCCTTTTTAAACATCTTGCCGGCGGTGTTTTTCATGGCGTAGCCGAAGCGCCGGAACTGGATGAAACCGGTCCTGACGGTGAGCAGCAAGCCGCCTATCATGACGCAGGGCAGGAAGATGTACAGCCATGCCACAGTGTTCAGGGGTCCCGTAAAGAAATTCAAAATTGCCTGCATATTGTCCTCTCCTTTTTTCACAGCTCCCTTTTTTCAGTCTATGCGGGAGCCGGATGTGATACCTGTCGATTCTCCCCGCCCTCTCCCTGAGCCGGGGAAAAATAAAAGAGCTGCTGCATGGCAACAACTCCGGTATAGGCGGGAAGAGCTCTCCCCGTCATTCTCTGTCCTTTAGCCTGAGAGATTCGGTCAAACGACCTTGCACCTTCGGCACTCATATAATGAGATTCTCCAGAGTTTCCTCCACTGCCAGCGGCCTGACAGCTTCCCAGGATATAAAATTTTATGGGCTAACTATACCACCGGGGCCCAAGGATTTCAAGGGTCAAAAATTTAATTGGGCGATGTGTTAAATTGTTACAGCGCAGATATGAATTTTCCGTGAATTTTTTACAATTTTTTTCGGCTCATTTCCTGATTTACAAGTCCGGCCGGCGGTTGTATACTGTGATACACAGACTTTTTCACCAGGAGGCCGGCATGGACGGAAGTATATATTCCCTATATGATTCACTGCTTTCCGGGCTGGACGGGGAGCTGAGCGTGAGCTCCACCCTCTCCGGGCAGCAGTGGTGCCTGGCGGCCACGGACAGCGGCATGGGCATAGCCATGCACACTCCCGGCAGCAGCCGGCCGCCCATGTTCCCCGGCGGGCTGGAGGGGCTGGAGCTTGGCCTTGCCTCCAAGGCCCTTATGAGCTGGAACATGGAGGAAGCCAGCTTTGCCCTGGCGGCACTGAACGCCTTTTACAACACCCCGGAGCGGCTGGCCGCTCTGGGGGCCGCCCTGCCGGAGGGGGGCCACTATGGGGACGGCCTGGATTTTACCGGCATGACCGTGGGCATCGTGGGCCACATGCGGGGCCCCGCCGGGCTCCGGGAGGCGGCAAAGGAAGTGTACATTCTGGAGCGCAGCCCCAAGCCGGGAGACTACCCGGACACCGCCTGCGACTATATCCTGCCCGGGTGTGACCTGGTCATCATCACCGGCAGCAGCCTTATTAACAAGAGCCTGCCCCACCTGCTGGAGCTGTGCCGGAACGCCTGCACCATACTCACCGGCCCCAGCGTCCCCCTGTGCCCTGCCCTGCTGGATTTCGGCATAGACCGCCTGGCGGGCCTGGTGGTGACGGAGCGGGAGGCCATGGCCCGGCATGTGAGAGACAGCGTCCCCGGCAGTCCCCACCACCTGGGCCGCCCCTTTCTCCTGAGCCGCTGAATATCTTCTACATAGCTTCCCCAATCCGTGGAGTATAAAACATTTCAATTATTGACCAGACTTTTCTTATAAAAAAGCCTTGAGATCTCGTTGATCTCAAGGCTTTTTTGTCTCAAAGCGGCTCTCTTTGTCCAATCAGGCCTGGCCCTCTACTGCTCTGATTTCTATGGAAGTCAGACCGTACATCTGCCACAGGCGGACTACATAGCCGTCTTCAGACCACTCCTGCCAGGTAGCTCCGCTCTCGGAAGGGGCATCCTGGCTGGCTGAGGCTTCCCCATATATTTCATCCAGCTGCTCGCAATAAACGGAGGCCTCCGGTTCGGACAATATGAAAGTGACATTATTGACAAGGCCCTTGTCGTCATAAGCAGCGCTGATCTCCACATCCTCGCCGAAGATATTGGCCTTGTATATACGGCCTATCAGTGTGACTCCGTCACCGGCAATATTTTTTTGACCGCCGCCCAGCATTTCAGCCGCAGCTGCATCATCCAGTCCAATGAGCTTGGCGCATTCTTCCAGTACTGCTTTGCTGTCATCTTCCGCTGTGGACCCAGTCTCCCCACTTGTGCTCTCCTGAGCGACCGGGGTTTCCGGTGCCGCACTTTCAGTAGGTGCAGCGGAACTCTCCGCAGGTCTGGAAGCCTCCCGGGGCCCACAGGCCGTCAATAACAGTCCGGCCATACATATCACCAACAGCATTGCAATTAGTTTTTTCATTTCTACCTCCTGAAAACGCCGCAATTGCTTTTTTATGTCTGCGCTTCTTTTTCAGAGACGTTATCCATGAGTCAAAGTTCCCCTTTCCTGCAGCAGACGGCTTTACGCCTGCCTGGTCTCTCTTTCATGCAATAGTCATGGGGCGAAGTTCATATTCAGGCCAATTGATGCCTTTTAAAGCAGCGGGAAGCAAAATAGAAAAAAGCTGCGGTCAGCACTGCACTGACAGCCCAGATAAATTTATAGGGCGTGAACAGCATGCCGAATATCTCAATGAAGCTCCTGTCAAAGTCGAAAGTCACCGAGTTTGCCGGGAAGAATTTTAGAAGCTCATACATAAAGCCCGAGGATTTCAGGGGCACCCATATGAACATGGGGATTATGGTCAGCAGTGTGCCCATTACCACCACCGGAGCCGTGCTCCTTTTTACCCTGGCGGACATGAAGGCGGTGAAGGCCCCAAACAGTGCGCAGGCAAAAACCACCGAGACAAAGTGGATAAGGCAGGCCTCCAGTAAGGTGATAGGATAGCTGCACCCCGGGTTCACCACTTGGATATTCACGTCCCCTCCCTCAAAACCGTAGAGCAGCAGAAAGCCCAGCCAGCTCAGGCCCATGACCAGGACCGCGCTCAGCAGGGAGACAACGAGGGCCACGAACAGTTTGGCCCTGCACAGGATGCCCTTGCCGTTTTTGGTGCACAAAATTATCTGGTCCGTTTTCTCCTCGTATTCATTGGAAAACACCGGCGAGAGCAGCAGAAGTATCAAAAACAAAACCGTAAGGGCAAGGCTCTTCGAGCTCATTATATAGGCCTCATATCCCCCGTAATAATCGTTGTACAGAGGCATTTCGATGCTGTCGATAAGCTCCAGGTTTTTCTCCGCCTCTGCCTGTGACAGGCCCTCCTCCCTCAGCACCATGGCCCGGGCAAAGTCCTTTAGTGCGGAGTCGAAATCCTCCGCCTGCTCCGGAGCTAGCCTGTCCACAGCCTTGTCCTCCCCCAGATATTCAAGGCTCAGGGCGTCCATGGACAGCCAGTCCATATCCTCGGCATATACCTTGTTCAAAAGTTCTATCACCGGCTCATAGGGCAAAATGTAGCGGATGTAGGCGTCCTCTTTTAAGTGGCTGCCGTATTCGTTTACGAAATAGTTGTCCCCATTGGATATCATCTCCCGGTTGGAGAGTATGGCCCTGTACACAAGCTGAGGGGTGATATAGCCCCTGTTTGTAAGTATGACTTCCTTGTACAGCTCCATGGCCTCGTATCTGGAGATGTCCCTGCCCACGCTGTGGTGGAAGGATCCGCCGCTGAGGCTGGAGAACACTGCCACAGCCATTATCCCCAGGCAGATGAGGATTGCGGCGGGGAAGACCTTCCGCCGGAATATTTTTTTAAATTCAAAAGCTGCCAGAGCCCAAAAGTTATTCATGTCCTTTAGCCTCCGAAAAATAGTAGAGATACAGGTCCTCCAGTCCGGCAGGCACCTGCGCCGCCCCCTCAGGGGGCTCTCCCTCACATACAAAACGGAGAAAGACCTCATCCCCCTGGCTGCGGTAATTGATGAGGCTGCAGCGCCGGGCCAGCTCCTCAGCCCTCTCTGAGCAGGCTGTGAGCTCATATACCTTGCCCCGGATGGCTTGCGTGATATCCTCCAGACTTCCCTGCTGCAGCAGCCGGCCCTCTTTCATCAGCAGTATGGTCCCGGCAATGTGCTCCACATCGGAGACGATGTGGGTGGACAGCAGCACTATCCTGTCCCTGCCCAGCCGGGCAATGAGGTTTCTGAAACGTATCCTCTCCTTTGGGTCCAGGCCCGCCGTGGGCTCGTCCAGCACCAGCAGCTTCGGGTCGTTGAGAAGGGTCTGGGCAATGCCCAGGCGCTGCTTCATACCCCCGGAAAAAGTCTTGATTTTCTTCTTTGCCACGTCGCCGAGGGATACCAGCTCCAGCAGCTCCCGGGTCCTGGCCCTTGCCGCGGACTTGGTCAGTCCCTTCAGGCCGGCCATGTAATACATAAAATCCTGGGCGGAAAATTCCGGGTAATATCCGAAGTCCTGGGGCAGATATCCCAACACAGACCTGTATTCCTCGTCCCCCACGTCCAGGCCGTCAAAGCTGATGCTGCCGCTGCTGGGTCTCAAGACCCCGCAGACCATGCGGATAAGGCTGGTCTTTCCCGCCCCGTTTTCCCCCAGCAGGCCGTAGACGCCCTCATGTAGTCTCAGGGACACCCGGTCCACTGCGATCTTGTTTTTATAGAGCTTGGATACCCGGTCTATCCTAAGTTCCATACAGGCTCCTCCTTTTGTTTTATCGTTTCAATGCACTGCTTTGCCGCTCCCAGGGACAGGAGGGCAAATGCCAGGACCCAGTAAGGGAAGTTGTGCCGGGCATAAAAGCCCTGGATGGTCTGATACAGCAAAGCATTTCCCGAAGCCACGCCCAGGGCGATGGCTCCGCATACCCAGGCGCACTCCCGCCCGTGAACAATGCGGCTTGCCCACAGGCCCAGAAATACCGTGAGCAGGTAGGGGCAGAGCATGTATACCCCGGTTTCAAAAAGTGTACTGCCGCCGTTCATCCGGGCCAGGGGCAGCAGCAGGAAAAACAGGAGCAGGTCAGCAAGGCCCAGTATTCCCAGCCGGGCCAGCACTACGCTTTTCAGGGAAAAACGGGCGGACATCTCCAGCTCCGCCATGCCCCATCTCTCGGAGCGCCCGCTCTCCGCAACAAGGGCCAGGGCAAAAATTGGCATGCAGGCGGAGACGCACCAGAGCATGTCCTTTTTTAAAACCGCCGCCCCTGCCAGTGCCAGGACAAAAATCAGGACAGAAAGCCCCCATACCCATTTGGGTATATAGGCAGCCTGAATCAGCAGAAAGTCCGAAAGGCCTACAGGCTCAGCAGGCAGGCTGTTCAGAAATTGTTCTTTCCGCTGCGGCTCCGGTGCCGCAAAATACTCTTTCAAACGCTCCTTCATATCTCTGTTCACGGCATATCCTCCTCCCCCAATTTATCCTTTAAATCCTTTGCGGCTTTTGAAAGCCTGCGGTGCAGGGCAAAACGGGAAATCCCGTACAGCCCGGCAATGACCTTCACCGGCAGCTCATTCACATAGCGCAGGAGCAGCAGCTCCCTGTCCTCCTCATCCATCTTGTCAAGAGCGTCTTTCATGGAAGAGCGCATCAGCATCTCCTCGTCTGAATAGGCGCCCAGGCTCTCCTCATTCAAAGGGCAGGTCTTTTGCCTGCGGTATTCATCTGTGCAGAGGTTCCGGGCGATTGTATACAGGTATTGCAGGGCACGGCCCCGCTCCCTGTACTCTTTGCTCTCGAAGAACTTTAGAAAGGCCTCCTGAGTGATGTCCTCCGCCGTCTCCCGGCTGTGGGTCTTGAAATAACAGTAACGGTATATCTTGTCATATTGTTCCTCCAAGTCCATAGGCAGCCTTTCCCCCCTCCCACTATGCTTAACGTACAAGCCCCGCAAAATGTGCGGCAGCTTTGAAAAGAATTATAGCATTTCTGGTTTTTAAATTAAACTGCCCCCGCCGTGCACGCCTGATTCACCCATAGTCCGAAGCTTCAATCCCTCCCATAATCACAAGGCCCAAGCCTTGAAAGTCGGAGCAAGCAGCCCTCCCCTTTTTTCTACTCCCTCCAAAAACCCAAGGCCGGAGCCCCGCA
The DNA here is from genome assembly GCA_048417135.1 of Candidatus Limivicinus sp. Taxonomy (GTDB): domain Bacteria; phylum Bacillota; class Clostridia; order Oscillospirales; family Oscillospiraceae; genus Limivicinus. Next base: position 7,445 of record DBFSDV010000019.1, read on the forward strand.
AAGCAGGGCTCCGGCCTTGAAAGGAGCTGCGACAGAATGAGTGAGAAGTGACGTTTGCTCTAAAAGAGTAAACGTCGCTGCGAACGATATGGCGTCCGAATTCCCCCCGCATCCCCAAACAGCAACCCAACATATGTGGTTGCTGTTTGGCTAAGGAGGAGCAGCGGAATGAGCGCACTCTGACTTTTTTGCCATAGGCATAAAAAGTCAGAGCAAGCGATATGCAGCTTGCTCCGACGTGGTGGAGCGGGGTACGGGAGTCGAACCCGCCTAGCCAGCTTGGGAAGCTGGAGTAATACCGATATACCAACCCCGCATTTTTCAATGCCCGGTTATTATAACACAGGGAAAAACAAATTTCAATAGCCAATAATTAAAAGCCTGCGACGGTCTTCTCCCCCATTTCCCCTCTACCGGGGTCTAAAATAGCTCTGCCGGCGGCGGGTTGATAAGGCGCATCACGGCCGTATGCAATAGGGATACCTGCCTCAAATGAAAAGGGCCGGGAGCAAAGCGCTCCCGGCCTTGGTAATGCCTATTACTCTTCGGGGCTGAACTGGTCCTTGCCCACGCCGCACAGCTCGCAGGTGAAGTCCTCGGGCAGATCTTCCCACTTCACGCCGGCCTCTTCCTCGTCGTAGACCCAGCCGCATACGTTGCACACATATTTCATGGCTTTTTCCTCCTGAATAGATTTATGTTTATTGACTGATTACTTGAAGTAGCGGTTCAGCAGGCCCTCAAAAGCCTTGCCGTGGCGGGCCTCATCCCGGGCCATCTCATGGACGGTGTCGTGGATGGCGTCCAGATTGTACTTTTTGGCCAGCTTGGCCAGCTCGAACTTGCCGGCGGTGGCGCCGTTCTCGGCCTCAACACGCATGGCCAGATTCTTCTTTGTGCTGTCGGTGACCACCTCGCCCAAGAGCTCGGCAAACTTGGCGGCATGCTCGGCCTCCTCCAGGCCGGCCTTCTCCCAGTACATACCGATCTCGGGGTAGCCCTCACGATGGGCAACGCGGGCCATGGCCAGGTACATGCCCACCTCGGTGCACTCGCCCTCAAAGTTGGCCTTCAAGCCGGCAATGATCTCGGCCTTGACCTCTTCGGGGACATCGGCGCCAAACTGCTTGCCGACGCCGACCACATGCTCGGCGGCCCAGCTCATGCCTTCCTTCATCTCGGTGAACTTGGAGCCGGGGACCTTGCACTGGGGGCAGAACTCGGGGGGAGTGTCTCCCTCATGAACGTAACCGCATACGGGGCAAACCCATTTCTTCATAGTAAATTTCCTCCTGATAAAATTTTAATATCTGGTGTATTGATTATATATTTTCATTGCAGCATTTGCAATAAAAAAACTGAAATTTATCAGCTGGCCTGGATACTGCGGCAGTCCCGGCAGAGCCCCCTGACGGTGAGGGAGCAGTCCTCGGCGATAAAGCCGTAGTCCCTGTCCAGCTCCAGGCAGCTCTCCGCCACGGCTCTGGGCAGCTCCATGTCCATGACCTTGCGGCAGCGGCGGCAGACGAAGTGGGCGTGGGGCGCGGTATCCGCGTCATAGCGCTCCTGCCCGGCCACTCGGCACACGCTCACCGCCAGGCCCTCCTGGGCCAGGACCCCCAGGTTCCGGTACACGGTGCCCAGGCTCAGCTCCGGGTAGTCGGCCTTCAGCTGATTATACAGCATCTCCGCCGTGGGGTGCTCTTTCGTGGCGCAGAGAGCCTCCAGTATAGCCTGGCGCTTTCTGCTGTTTTTCCTTTTGTTCTCCATGGGCACCTCAAAATTAATAATGATTCTTATTACTGAAATTAATATAGCACAGCTATATGGATTTGTAAAGGGGTTTTTGAAAAAATTTTTGAGATTTTTTCCTTCTCTCCATGTCATACTTCCCCCTGGGGCTGTTCCACCAGCTGGGCCAGAGCGGGGGCTGCGGCGCCTCCGAAGAGGCGTATGGCCGCCAGGGCCTCTTGTAGGGTGTTGCCGTTGCTTCCCACCTCCACAATCATGGAGCCGGGGGAGAGCTGCTGGTTATAGCGCTCCCGCACCAGAGACACCGGGCGCATCAATGTGGGGTGCCGGGCGTTGACGGCGTTTTGCAGATACATGGCCATGGCCAGGTTCTGCCGCCAGTTGGGGTGCTCCAGGCCGCTCTCGTCGGTGCCCACCAGGAGCATTACCTGGCTGGCCACCACCCCGTCCTCCTCCGCCATGGTCTTGTAGACCACGTCGTCGCTGCTCAGGGCGTCCCTGTGGATGTCCAGGACTATCTTTATGCTGGGGTAGTCCTGCAGATACTGCTCTATGGCCTGGCCGGAGCGGGTGTAGGAGCCGGTGTAGCTGGGGTAGTCGTAGATGCCCCGGTCGTGGATGACGTTCAGCCCCGCCTCCTGGAATATCTCCGTCAGCTCATCGCCTATGCGCACGATGTTGAACTCGGTGTCCTCGGTGCGGTTGGTGTCGCTGGGCTCATAGCGGTCCAGCCCCGCCTGGGTATAGGCCTCGCTGGAGTGGGTGTGGATAATGAGTATCTGGGGCAGGCCCGCCGGCAGGCTGACTCCCGGTCCGTCGGCCACTATCTGGGGGGCGTCCACCCAGTATTGGGTGGCGTTGTTTATGGTGAGTCCTCCGTCTATGGTGGTCTCCATTATCTCCTGGTCCGCTTCCGGCTCCGGCTCCTCCGCCGCCTCCGCCGGGTACATCAGCTCCATCTCCGGCAGGCTCAGCTCCGCCGGCTCCGAAATCCCCCTCTCCTCCGGAGCCGCCGGCTCCGTGACGCTGTAGCTCAGGGCCGAGGCCGCCGGGGAGCGCTTTATCTCGCCGGACAGCACCGCCACATTTTTCATCTTGCTGCTGCCCAGCCTCTCCGCCACCGTCTGGCCTATCCTCTCTCCCGCACCGCTCACGGCCAGCATGTACATGATTATCGTTGCGCAGCCCAGGGCCGCCAGTTTTTTTGACGCCTGCATCCACTCATCCGTCCTCTCATAGGTTTATACATATAAAGGTATGAGCCTTGGGGGCGGGATATCACGGGCTCTTGAAAAAAGCCGGCACCCATGTTATCATGGGCAGGACCAAAAAGGAAAGGAACCGACCATATATGAAGTTTAGATACAGACCCCGGGGCGTTTGCTCCCAGCTTATGGATATAGAGGTGGAGGACGGCCGCATAGTGAATGTGGACGTCATGGGCGGCTGCTCCGGCAATCTCCAGGGCATATCCCGGCTGCTGAAGGGCATGAGCGTGGACGATGCCATAGAGCGCATGGAGGGCATACGCTGCGGCATGAAGAGCACATCCTGCCCCGACCAGCTGGCCCAGGCCCTCAAGCAGATGCGGGATGGGGCCCAGGACTAAGGCCGCCGCAGCGGCGGCGCTGCTGGCCCTGCTGCTTTGCCCCTGGCTTTTGGGCTGCTCCCGGCAGCCCGGGGCCGAGGCCGGAGCCGGGCCGGAGCTTCAGGAGCTGAGCCTCCCCCGGGAGCATCCCGACCCGGGCTACGAGCAGTTCCCCGTGTATTTTGACGGCCTGCTCATGGACCAGGGCTGTATAAGGGATGGGGAGATGTACCTCAGCCCGGGAGAGATATGCAGCTATCTGGACATGGACTGGAGCTGGCGTGAGGAGGCGGAGGGCTACACCCTCAGCATCTCCGGCGTGGAGTTTTGCTGCAGCGGTGAGCTGGAATACATCAGCGGCAACGGCCGGTATTTCTATGCCCCCCAGGGCTGGTTCGGCGCCGGGGAGCGGCTGTATATTCCTTACGAGCTGCTGGCCCGCCTGCTCTGCCTGGATGTGCAGCGGGAGGAGGACGCTCTGTATATCTCCAGCCTCAACGCCCGGCTCATCCCCGGCGGGGAGGACTACTATGAGCTGAACTACCCCAGCGAGGAGCTGTTCTGGCTCAGCCAGATAATCCACGCCGAGGCCTGGCAGCAGCCCCTGGCCGGGCAGATAGGCGTGGGCAATGTGGTGCTGAACCGGGTGGAGAGCCCGGATTTCCCCTCCACCGTCTTTGACGTCATCTTTGACATGGACCACAACATCGTCCAATTTGAGCCCATATCTAACGGCAGCGTCTACTCCCAGCCCGACGAGATGGCCCGTATAGCCGCCTGCCTGTGCCTGGACGGCTACAACACCGTGGGAGACAGCCTCTACTTTGTCAACCCCGCCTACGGCAGCGGCTGGTTCGACTCCGCCCTGGACCTGACCGTGACCATCGGCGACCACAATTTCTATTCGGTGCGAGGTGCCTGAACATGCTTGAAGAGCTGCTCCGCTCCGGCTTTGACGCCCTGGGTCTCGAGCTTGAGCCCCGGGCCCTGGAGCGCTACCGCATATATTACGAATACCTGGAGGAGATGAACAAGGTCATGAACCTCACCGCCATATCCGGCGAGGAGGACGTGGCAGATCTCCATTTTCTGGACTGTGCCCAGCTGCTGAAGGCGGAGTCCTTTGCCGGCAGGCGGGTGATAGATGTGGGCACCGGAGCCGGTTTCCCCGGCCTTGCCCTGAAGATAGCCTGCCCGGATATGGATTTGACTTTGCTGGACAGTCTGGACAAGCGCATAGGCTTTCTTAAAAACTGCTGTGAGCGCCTGGACATTTCGGATGTGAACTGCATCCACGCCCGGGCAGAGGAAGTCCCCCAGGGTTTCAGGGAGAGCTTTGACTTTGCCCTGTCCCGGGCGGTGGCCCGGCTGAACCTGCTGTGCGAGCTGTGCCTGCCCTATGTGAAAAAGGGCGGGGCCTTCATCGCCATGAAGGGCAGCGATTTGGACGCGGAGCTGAAGGAGGCGGAAAAGGCCATCTCCCTGCTTGGGGGCAAGGTGGAGCGGAAGCTGGATTACACCATCCCCGGCACCGACGTGACCCACAGCCTTCTTGTTATCCGCAAGCTGGGCAATACCCCTAACAAGTACCCCCGCCGCTGGGCCCAGATAAAAAAGAGCCCGCTGTGAGCCTGTGGCGACAGTTCAATAATAAGCTTTAAACAGTAAACGGAGCTCGGCTTCTTTGGACGCCGAGCTCCGTTTATTTTTATTTCTTTCCCAGTATCATGTCCCCCAGCTCTTCGGGGCTGTCCGCAATGCAGGCGGCCCCCAGGGCCTCCAGCTTTTCCCTGCCCATAAAGCCCCAAGCCACGCCAATGCAGTCTATTCCGGCGTTTCTGGCCGTGTTCAAATCCACGTCCATGTCCCCCACATACAGGCTCTCTTCCGGCGACACCCCCATGCGCTCCATGGCGGAGAGCACGGCGGCGGGATCCGGCTTGCAGGCTATGCTGGGCCCGGTGCCCACGGCCAGCTCCAGCAGGCCCGGGAAGTGTCTCTGGGCCAGTATCTTCACCGCCGGCTCCTGCTTGTTGGATATGACCGCCAGCTTTATCCCCCGGCTCTTCAGCCGCTCCATCAGCTCAGGTATGCCGGGATAGGGGGCAGTCCTTATCTGGCAGTGGCTGTCGTAATAGTCCTCATAGAATTCCCGCACCCGGCCGTACAGCTCCGGGGACGTGCCCTCCGCCACGGAGCAGCGGACGAAATGGGCCGGGCCCTTCCCCAGGAAGGTCTTCAGCTGCTGCTCCTCTCTCTCCGGCATATTGAAGTGGCGCAGGCTGTAATTCATGGCGTCCGCCAGGTCCCCCAGGGTGTTGAGCACCGTGCCGTCCATATCGAAAAGTACCGCTTTGTACATTGTCTTCCTCCGTAAATTCCGGGAAGAGTCCGGAACTTTTTTAAGAAAATAATAATTTGCCTTTGGCCTTTGCCTATAATATAATGATGGGGAAATAATTTCAAGGGTCAAAGCGCATGAAAAAGATACTTCTTGCCGTCCTTCCCTGTGCGGCAGCCCTCATCGTTTTTTTAATATGCCTGAACACGGGCGGCGGCTCCGGCTCCCGGCTGAGCCTCTGGTATGCGGAATCGGATTTCCCCTCCTCCGCCATGGAGGACTTAGCCCGGGAGTACAACTCCCAGCGGGGGCGGGACAGCTATGAGCTCTCCCTCCGCAGCTTTTCCGGGGAGGAGGAGCTGGCGGCGGCCTTTGAGTTGGAGCGGCCCGACCTGCTGCTGTGCAGCTACACCCGGGCGGCAGACCTGGGCAGCCGGGAGCTGCTGGGGGCCGTGGAGCTGGCAGACCGGGACTATCTGCCCGCCCTGGAGGAGGCCCTGCCCTTTGCGGGGCGCAGTTTTTTCCCCATAGGCTCCCAGGTCCCCCTGCTGGCCTATAATGCCGGCGTGCTGGAGCAGGCGGGCATCTCCCCGGACTTCGACAGTTTTGAGGACTTTATGGCCCTGGCCGCAGACTACAAAGAGAAAAACGGCGGGCCCTTCTTTTCCGCCGAGAGCCTCTCCCCCCTGCTGTGCAGCTGCTGCGCCTCCCTGGGCTTCCGGCTGGAGGGCCAGCCGGAGCGGGACGGCTTGAACGAAGATTTCGCCCGCATATACAATGCCCTGGCCTCTGCCGCCATGGAGGGCAGCTTTCTCCCTCCGGGGGAGGACAGGCTGGAGCTGGCCGCCGCCGGGCTGCTGCCCTGCGTGGTCTTGGACAAGCCCCCGGCAGAGGGGCTGCCCCAGGGCCTGAGCTATGCCGCCCTGCCCCTCCCCGAGGGGGGCGAGGATGTGTACCTGCCCCAGGTGCTGGGCTTTGCCGTCACCGGGGCCAACAGCTATGCCCTGCCCTCGGTGCGGGACTTCGTCCTCTGGCTCCGGGAGGGCTTCACCGGGGAGGATGGTCTGGCCCTGGGCCTCATGCCCGTGGAGGATAAGGCCCAGGCCAGCCCCACGGAGGAGCCCGGGCTGCTGCTCATGGAGAGCTACCTCAACCGCCGGGCCTATATATATCCGCCTCTTGGGGATTTTGCCCGGAACCGGCAGGATATGGAAGAGGAGCTGTGCCGGGCTCTTGATTTGCTTTATTGAGGCGTGGTATAATCAATGAGCGATAAGGCAAATATTGGGCGGGCCGCCGCCTTTAACCGCGGCAGAATGGAGACAGATATGGAAGGATACAGAGTTCTTGAGATCAAGAAAAGCGTATTTGAAAACAACGACAGGGAGGCCGAGCAGCTGAGGCAGGAGCTGAAGAAGGACAAGGTCTTTCTCCTGAACCTCATGTCTTCCCCCGGCTCCGGCAAGACCACCACCCTGAAGGCCACCATTGCCGCCCTGAAGGACGAGTTTCGCATCGGCGTCATGGAGGCGGACATCGACTCCGACGTGGACGCCGCCGCCATCAAGGAGACCGGGGTGAAGGTCATCCAGCTCCACACCGGCGGCATGTGCCACCTGGATGCGGGCATGACCCGCCAGGGCCTGGAGGGCCTGGGGGTGGAGGATGTGGACTTTGCCATACTGGAGAACGTGGGCAACCTGGTCTGCCCCGCGGAGTTTGACACCGGCTCCTCCAAAAACGCCATGATACTCTCCGTCCCCGAGGGGGACGACAAGCCCCTGAAATACCCCCTGATGTTCTCCATCTGCGACGTGCTGCTGGTGAACAAGATAGACGTGCTCCCCTACTTTGACTTCGACCTGGAGGCCTGCAAAAAGTACGTGAAGAAGCTCAACCCCAACATGAAGATCATCCCCATCTCCGCCCGCACCGGCGAGGGCATAGAGGAGTGGGCCGGCTGGCTCCGGGAGCAGATAAAGGCCTGGAACGCCTGAGCATATCATACGCACAAAAAATTACCGCAGCGGCTTTCCCGCTGCGGTAATTTTTCGCTTTGCAAGAAGCTTCGTGGCTTACTTCTTCTGAACGTACTTCAGGCAGTCCAGCATAACGGCAACCAGGATGATGATGCCGGAGAAGACGAACTGCAGGTTGGTGTCGATACCCAGGGTGGTGAGGGCGTAGGTCAAAGCGGTGAAGATGAACACGCCAACAACCACGCCGGAGATCTTACCGATACCACCGGTGAAGGAGATACCGCCCACCACACAAGCGGCGATGGCGTCCATCTCCCAGCCCTGGCCGTAAGCGGCGGAGCCGGAGCCCACCATGCGGATGCACTCCAGCCAGGAGCCGAAGCCATAGAGGATACCGGCCATGACGAAGGCGCCCACGGTGACCTTGAACACGGAGATACCGGAGACGGAAGCGGCCTCAGGGTTGCCGCCCACGGCGTACAGGTTCTTGCCGAAGGTGGTCTTGTTCCAGATAAACCAGACTATCACCACGGCGGCAATGGCCCACAGGATGATGGTGGGGAACTTGCCGATGCGGGGGATTATCATGCTGGGTATGGTGGTGTCGATGGCGCCGAAGGAGACGCCCTTGGTGGAGTAGGTCACCAGACCGAAGATGACCAGCATGTTGGCCATGGTGGATATGAAGGGGTGCATCTTGAAGCGGGCGGTGAAGAAGCCGGCGATGGTGGTGAACACCGTGCACAGCACTATGCAGACGATGAGGGCCAGGAACACCCGGGCCAGCACGGGCATGCCGCTGAAGTCAAAGGCATGGCCGAAGACGGAGCCGGTGTTGGGGCCGTTGTGCATGACTATGGTGGCGGCGGTCATGCCCATGCCCACCATACGTCCTATGGACAGGTCGGTGCCGGCCAGCAGGATGAGGCCCGCCACGCCCAGAGCCAGGAACATTCTGGGGGAGGCCTGCTGCAGGATGTTCAGGATGTTGTTCACCGTGAGCAGCTGCACATTGGGCCCCTTGACTATGGGGGTGATGATGCACAGGCCGATGAAGATAATGATAATGGCTATGTACAGACCGTTTCTCAGCAGGAAGCTGCGGCGGTTGAAGGTGAATCTGTAGTTCTCCCAGCGCTGGGCCAGAGACTGGCCCACGGTGAATTTGGAGATACGCAGCAGGTCGATGAGATGGTACCTGTGGGCATAGGCGGCGTGGCGCCGGTCCTTTATCTGCTGCAGCTCCTTGTCCCGCTGCATCTTGGCGTCAAAGAGGCGGTTCTTGTGGACGTACTTCTCGTCCTTTATCTCGTTGGCGTCCTTCAGCTTTGCCAGGGAGGCCTCGTGCTCCTTCTTCAGCTCTGCCACTGCGGCGGCGTACTTCTCCTTGACAATGGCGGTCTCCGCCTTGCAGCTGGCGGCCACGGCATTGTAATAGTCCCTTTTAAAGTGCTCCTTCAGGTATTTCTCGGCCTGGGCCACCAGAGCGGAGACCTCCGCCTTATTCTGGCTCTCCACAGCCTTGGCCTCTTTCAGGGCGGCCTGGAGCTCTTCCTTCCTCTGGGCCTTTTCCTGGGCGGTGTATATCTTGTCCCGCTTCAGGGTCTCCAGGGCGGCCTGGATGTCCATGGCCTTGTTGGTGCCGTTCTCTCTCAGTTCGTTGAGTTTTGCCTGGATGTTTCCGACATATTCGTCGATGGGCTGGAGAAGCTGTGCTTCCTGTTCAGCCGAAAGTATTATTGTTTTCTCTTCTACCATTGGTGCTTTCTCCCATCACAGATATTTTGCGCTGAGCCGCAAAAGCTCTTCCTGGTTGGTGTCCTTGGTGTTGACGATGCCGGACAGGTGGCCGTTGGACATTACGCCAATGCGGTTGGTGATGCCCAGGATCTCCGGCATCTCCGAGGAGACGACTATAATTGTCTTGCCCTGCTTGGCCATTTTTATGATCAGCTCATATATCTCATACTTGGCGCCCACGTCGATGCCTCGGGTGGGTTCGTCCATCATGAATATCTGGGGCTCCCGCTCCAGCCACTTGCCGAAGATGACCTTCTGCTGGTTGCCGCCGGAGAGGCTGGTTATCATATCGTCAGGGCCCATGCACTTGGTGTGCATTATCTTGATCTGCTTGTTGGTGGCCTTCACCATTTTGGAATCCGACAGGGCCAGGCCCGCTCTGTACTGCTCCAGGTTGGCGATGGTGGTGTTGAAAGTCAGGTCGCATTTCAGGAAAAGGCCGTTGGCCTTGCGTTCCTCGGTTATCATTGCAAAGCCGTGTTCTATGGCCTCCTTGGCGTCGTTGAAGTTCATCATCCGGTTCTTGAAGTAGACCCGGCCGGCGGCTCTGGTGCGCACGCCGAAGATGGTCTCCAGCAGCTCCGTGCGCCCGGCGCCCACCAGGCCGTAGAGGCCGAAGATCTCGCCCTCTTTTACATCGAAGCTGATGTCCTGGAGGTAGGGGGCGTATTTGGTAGACAAGTGCTGCACGGACAAAATGGTATCTCCCGGGGTATTGTCCACCGGGGGGAAGCGGCTTTCCAGGGAACGGCCCACCATGGCGGTGATGAGCTCGTTCATGTTGGTCTCGCCTATGGGCTTGGTCATGACCAGGTTGCCGTCCCGCAGGACGGAGACCTCGTCGCATATCTCAAAGATCTCGTCCATCTTATGGGATATATAGATCAGAGCAATGCCCTGCTCCTTCAGCATGCGCATCATGGAAAAGAGCTTGTCCACTTCCTGAACCGTCAGGGAGGAGGTGGGCTCGTCCAGAACGATGACCTGGGAATTGTAGGAGATAGCCTTTGCTATCTCGCACATCTGCCGCTGAGAAACGGACATGTTCCGCATGGGCTGGCCCAGATCCACGGTCATGCCCAGCTTGCGGAACAGCTCTGCTGCTTTCTTTTTCATCCCGCCTTCGTCCACAACGCCTATGGAATTGGTGGGGTAACGGCCCAGGAACAGGTTATCGGTCACGTTGCGCTCCAGGCACTGGTTCAGCTCCTGGTGCACCATGGCTATCCCGTTTTCCAGGGCGTCCTTGGGTCCGGAAAAGCTTATTTCCTTTCCGTTGAGAAATATGGTTCCTTCATCCTTTTGATAGGTGCCGAAGAGGCATTTCATCATGGTGGATTTGCCTGCTCCGTTTTCCCCCATCAGTCCCATGACCGTGCCCCGCTTCACATCCAGATTGATGTGGTCCAGCACCCGGTTGCGGCCGAAGGACTTGCTCATGCCCCGTATAGACAGGACAATATCGTCTCTCGCATCTGCCATTCTCATCACTCCCGTTTATGCAAAATAGGCTCACAGGGGGCACCCGGCGGTATGCCCTGTCAGCCTTTGGATATGCGCTGGGGGAGAGGGCCCCCGGCACTGAGAAGTCCCCCAATGTCGGAGAATATCCCTCTCCCCTGTTGCATTAGCTGTTGGTAATCGTTAAGAGCTCAAATATCACTGGCTGAGCAGAGCAGTGTAAGAGGCGCCGTTGTCGGTCTTGACCATGTTGATGGCAAAGGCATCATAGAGGCTGGGATCGCTCAGACGGTTGGTGATATTGGCCTCGGTCTGTCCGTCGCCGCCGATGTAGTCAACCTTCAGGTTGAGCAGATCATCGTAGTTCTGGAGCAGGGGCTGGTAGGTGGAGCCCAGGAAGTTATCGGCGGAGTTGTAAATGTTAAGCCATACGCTCTTCTCAGGATGTGCGGTGGCATCCAGCTGGTTGCTGACGGGAGCGTAAACAACAGTGGAATCCAGGAAGTCCTGATAGTTCTCGGCGGTGACAGCCACGTTCAGGGCGTAGTAGGAGCGGGCGGCCTCGTCGTAGTAGTAGACGTCGGAAGTGAGCACGTTGCCGGCATCGTCGGCGGTGCCTATACCGGTATCCATGTCAACGCCGTCCAGAGCGTTGCGCAGGACGCGGAGGGTCAGGTAAGCCTGGACGTCGGCGTGCTGGCTGATGGTTCCGCCGTAGCCGTTGGCGATGGCTGCAACGGCATCGGAGTTGGCGTCGTAACCGAAGGTGGGTACGCCCTCAGCCTGGGACCAGCCGTTGAACATGGCCATGCCCATGCCGTCGTTGTTGGAGGCAACGATGTCTATCTGATCGCCGAAGGAGGAGGACCAGGTGAGGATGGCGTTGCCGGCGGTAGCGGCATCCCAGGTGGCGCCGGCGGAGTTCTTCATCTCCTGAGAGGCCAGCTCACGGACCACATAAGTGGTACCGTTTATCTCCAGAGTGCCGTCCTGAACGGCGGTGGCGGAGCCGTCAACGTTGGTACCCACGGGGTCGCTGTTGATGGCGCCGTTGACTTCAACGGCAGTACCCAGAGCGGCACGGACGCCGCGGGTACGGGCGATGGAGTCGTTGTGGCCGATGTCGCCGATGGCCAGGACGTAGCCGATGACGCCGTCACCGTTGCGGTCGATGGTGTCGATATTGGCCTCTATGTACTCCTTGATCATGGTACCCTGGAGCTCAGCGCCCTGGTTGGCGTCGAAGCCCACATAGTAGGTGTCCTCATTGAAGCTGAGGGCAGCCATGTCCAGCTCGCCGGTGGAGCTGTTGGAAGGCTGACGGTTGAACCAGACAAGGGGCTTGTCCTTGTTGGCAACTTCAGCGGGAGCTTCCTCGGCAGGGGCTGCAGCGTCGTCTGCGGGAGCTTCCTCAGCGGGAGCCTCGGTACCGCCGCAGGCAGCAAGTGCAAACACCATGGCCAGAGCCAGAAGCAGTGCAAGCAGTTTCTTCATTGTACTTTTCCTCCATAAAAAAAATTACACTCAGGGCATATTTGCCTTGTGTAATGATTTTACCAAAAATATTTCAAATTACAATGTCTTTATTCACACAAAATAAGCAATATCTTTCGCTTATCCGTCTATTTAACCAAATACTATTTTCAAAATTTGTATGTTTTTACAAGCAGCTTCTTTTTCCGCCGAAATTTTTTCTGTATTGTCTAAGGCTGGGCTCCCCGTCAAAGCATTGAAAATTACCGGGAGCGGGGATATAATAAAAGCGATCCGCCAGGAGCCTCTCAAAGCAAGTCGAGGATTTTATGCAGCTTCGGTGGGAGACGTTTTTCAGGAGGTCTGGGCCTTTGAGCAGAATCATTGCCGTAGAAAATTTTTCAGCCCCGGAGCTGGATGTTTACGCCCGTCTTACGGAGAATCAGCTGCTGAACCGGGCCGAGCCGGACAAGGCCCTTTTCGTGGCGGAGAGCCCGGTGGTGATAGAGCGGGCTCTGGACGCCGGCTGCGTGCCGGTATCTTTTTTAATGGAAGAAAAGCATGTGGAAGGTAAGGGCCGGCACCTGATAGAGCGCTGCGGCGAGGTGCCTGTATATGCCGCTCCTCTGGAGGTACTTGTGCAGCTCACCGGCTTTCACCTGACCCGAGGTATGCTCTGCGCCATGCGCCGGCCCAAGCTGCCCTCCCCGGAGCAGGTCTGCGCCGGGGCCTCCCGCCTGGCGGTGCTGGAGAACGTGATGAACCCCACCAACATCGGGGCCATCTTCCGCTCCGCCGCCGCCCTGGGCATGGATGCCGTGCTCCTCACCTCCGCCGGCAGCGACCCCCTGTACCGCCGGGCGGTGCGGGTGAGCATGGGTACCGTGTTCCAGGTACCCTGGACTTATCTGCCTCAGGAGGTTGATTGGACACAGCTGCTTCACGGCCTTGGCTTCAAAACTGCCGCCATGGCCCTGTCCTCAAAGTCCGTGTCTCTCAAGGACCCGGACTTGAACTCGGAGGAAAAGCTGGCCATAGTTCTTGGCACGGAAGGTGACGGTCTGGCGGCAGGCACTATTGCCCATTGCGACTACACCGTGCGCATACCCATGGCCCATGGGGTGGATTCTTTGAACGTGGCGGCGGCCAGTGCCGTGGCCTTTTATCAGCTGGGGAGAGTAAAGGAGGAGAACTGAGCATGGACAGGGAAGAACGGCTGGCGGCCTTTGAGAGGATGCTGGCAGACATTGAGAAAAACTATGAGGACATGCAGCAGAAGATGGACGCCCTGAAAGCCCAGGGCAAGGAGAAGAGCGCCACCTACCGGCAGTTCATGGGCAACAAGCTGGTGTACCGCCAGCTGCTGAGCATGTATGAGCTCTACGGGCTGAAGGAAAGGGAATAAAGCTGTCAAAAAGCCTCGCAGAGTTTTTTCGCCGCAGCGAAAAAAAAATTCAATCGTTTTCTGCGGCGACATGTGCGTCGCAGAAAACACCTCTCACGGAGCGGAGTGTCGAATTGTACGCCGTAGGCGTACAACCGAGACATGAAGCGAAGTGCTATCCCTTTTGTCAAAGAAGGCATGGCCTTCTTTGACAAGCTGTCAAGAGGAGGCAGGCGCCTCCTCTTGATTATTTTCATGCCTCGCTGTAGGGCTTCATCTGGGCAAAGCCGAAAACCCCGGAGGACACCAGCCAGTAGCAGTTGTACAGCAGTTCCTCCAGGCTCAGCTTCTTTCCGTCCTGGTACCACTTGGAGACCATGCCGCCGATGGCAGACACGCTGAAAGTCAGGGCATAGTCGAAATTGGGGGTATCAGGCTCCAGGCCGAAGAGCTTTGTGAATATGGGGGCGTAGAAATCCTTCAGCTTGTCCACAAAGCCGGAGTTCAGCCCGGTAGAGATGATAAAAAAAAGTTTCTCCCCCTCGTCCTCCAGTATACCGGCATAACGCTTGGCAAACTCCTTGAGGCTCATGGGAAATCCTCCAGGGAAGAGCTGGGATATTTTTTTCTTAACATCCTCCAGCATCTGCTTTTCCGCCTGGTCCCTCAGATCCTCCATGTCCATAAAGTACTGGTAGAAGGTGCTGCGGTTGACTCCGGCTGCCTTGGAAACACTGATAACGCTAAGTTTTTCCCTGTCTACCAGCAGTTTCCAATATGTATCGATAATACCCCTGCGGGTTTTCTCTGTCAGTTCCGGCTGCTTGTTCATACACTTTCCTCCATCCGACAGAAAAAATGATATTGTTGGTTGATAATCTAAAACCATGATGCTACAATTTATTATACGGCAGTCTGTCGGATGATTCAAGACCCGATATTTTTTTGCTTTCTTTCAGGAGGATGAGCGCATAATGTATCGCTACAGGGCCGGCATCGACATCGGCTCAACCACAGTAAAGCTGGTCATTTTGGATGATAAAGACGGCATAGTCTTCAGCGACTATCGCCGCCATCGGGCCCACACCCAGGAGACTCTGGCGGAGCTGCTCAGCGACGCCAGGAGGATAACTGGTGAATGTGAGCTGTTTGCCGGCATAACCGGCTCCGGCTCCATCAATCTGGGCAAGGCCCTGGACATAAAATTCGTACAGGAGGTCGTGGCCGTGGCCACGGCTTTGCAGCATACTGCGCCCCAGACCGACGTGGCCATAGAGCTGGGTGGCGAGGACGCCAAGATAATCTACTTCACCGGCGGCTTGGAGGAGCGGATGAACGGTGTGTGCGCCGGAGGCACCGGCTCCTTTATCGATCAGATGGCCTCCCTTCTACAGACCGACGCCGCCGGGCTGGACGCCGAGGCGGCGAACTATCAGCAGATATACCCCATTGCCGCCCGCTGCGGCGTCTTTGCCAAGACGGACATCCAGCCTCTCATAAACGACGGGGCCACCAAGGCGGACCTGGCCGCCTCCATCTTCCAGGCGGTGGTGAACCAGACCATCTCCGGCCTCGCCTGCGGCAAGCCCATCCGGGGCTGCGTGGCCTTTTTGGGCGGGCCTCTTCACTTCCTGCCGGAGCTGAAGAAGGCCTTTATCCGCACATTGCGCCTCACCCCGGAGACCACCGTGGACCCGGAAAACTCCCACCTCTTTGCCGCCCTGGGGGCAGCCCTGGAGGCGGAGGACGCCCAGAGCCACAGCATGGACGAGCTCATAGAGCGCCTGTCCTCAGGTGTGGAGATGAACTTTGAGCTCAAGCGCCTGCCCGCCCTCTTTGCCGACGAGGCAGAGTTTGAAGCCTTCTGCCGCCGCCACGAGAAGGCCGTGGTGGAGAAGGCCCCGGTGGAGACTTACAGCGGCGACTGCTTCTTGGGCATAGACGCCGGCTCCACCACCACCAAGCTGGCCCTTATCGGCTCGGAAGGCCAGCTGCTCTACTCCTACTATTCCAATAACCAGGGTAACCCCGTGCGCACCGCCATGGAGGCCATAGACAGGCTGAGAGGCCTGCTGCCGGAGGGGGCAAGGATAGTCCGCTCCTGCTCTACCGGCTACGGGGAGGACCTGCTGAAGTCCGCCTTTGCCCTGGACGAGGGCGAGGTGGAGACCATAGCCCACTGCACCGCCGCCGCTTTCTTCGACCCCCAGGTGGACTGCGTGCTGGACATCGGGGGCCAGGACATGAAGTGCATAAAGCTGAAGAACAACTCAGTGGACACCGTGCTTTTGAACGAGGCCTGCTCCTCCGGCTGCGGCTCCTTCATCGAGAACTTTGCCAACTCCCTGGGCTACAGCGCCCAGGACTTTGCAAAGGAGGCCCTGTTCGCCAAGAACCCCGTGGACCTGGGTACCCGCTGCACCGTGTTCATGAACTCCAACGTGAAGCAGGCCCAGAAGGAGGGCGCCACCGTCCAGGACATCTCCGCCGGCCTTGCCTATTCCGTCATCAAGAACGCCCTCTACAAGGTCATAAAGCTCACCGACCCCTCCCAGCTGGGCAGCCACATCGTCGTCCAGGGTGGCACCTTCTATAATAAGGCGGTGCTCCGGGCCTTCGAGGCCATTGCCGGGGTGGAGGTCACCTGCCCGGACATCTCCGGCATCATGGGGGCCTTCGGCGCCGCCCTCATCGCCCGGGACCGCTATGCCGGCCAGGAGAGCAGCATGCTGCCCCTGGACGAGATAGTGGACCTCAAATACACCACCGCCACCGCCCGCTGCGGCCGCTGCTCCAACAACTGCCTGCTGACGGTGAACAAGTTCCCCGGCGGCCGCCGCCACGTCACAGGCAACCGCTGCGAGCGGGGCCTGGGGGGCGCCTCCCAGAGCAAGAAGGCCCCCAACATGGTGGAATACAAGCAGCAGCGCATGTTCGACTATCCCCCTCTGGTGGAGGCCCCCCGGGGCGTCATAGGCATACCCAGGGTGCTGAACATGTGGGAGAACTACCCCTTCTGGGCCACCTTCTTCAAGGCCCTGGGCTTCAGGGTGGAGCTGTCTCCCCTGTCCTCCCGGAAGATATATCAGCTGGGCATGGAGTCCATACCCTCGGAGTCGGAGTGCTACCCGGCAAAGCTGGCCCACGGCCACGTCCAGTGGCTCATCGACCAGGGCATAAAGACCATCTTCCACCCCTGCGTGTTCTACGAGCACCAGGAGACCCCGGGAGCCCAGAACCACTATAACTGCCCGGTGGTGGTCTCCTATCCGGAAAACCTGAAAAACAACGTGGAGGCCGTGGCCGACGGGGACGTGCGCTATATCCGCCCCTTCATTGCCTTCACCTGCGAGCGGGTAGCCGCCGACCGTCTGGCCAGGCTCTGCCTGGAGGAGTGGGACATCCCCGAGCAGGAGGTGCGCCAGGCGGTGAAGCTGGCCTGGGCCGAGCAGCACCGGGCCAAGGACGACGTGCGCCGCCAGGGGGCAAAGCTCCTGAAGGAGATGGAGGAGCAGGGCGGCCGGGGCATAGTCCTGGCAGGCCGGCCCTACCACATCGACCCGGAGATAAACCACGGCATCCCCCAGCTCATCGCCTCTTACGGGCTCACTGTCTTCACCGAGGACAGCCTGCCCATAGACTTTGTCCCCGGCCGTCCCATCCGGGCCAACGACCAGTGGGTCTATCACTCCCGGCTCTACACCGCGGCGGAGTTCGTCTCCCACAGGGACGATCTGGAGCTCATCCAGCTCAATTCCTTCGGCTGCGGCCTGGACGCCGTAACCACCGACCAGGTCTCCGAGATACTGGAGGGCAGCGGCAAGCTGTACACGGTATTGAAGATAGACGAGGTGAACAACCTGGGCGCCGCCCGTATCCGGGTGCGCAGCCTCATCGCCGCCATGAATATGCGCCGGGACAAGAACGTCCACGCCCGGCCCCGGCCCGCCGCCTACCAGCGCACCGTGTTCACCCAGCAGATGCGCAAAGAGGGCTGGACCATCATAGCCCCCCAGATGAGCCCCATACATTTTGACATTCTGGAGCCGGTGTTCCGCAAGCACGGCTACAATGTGGTCATCCTGGACAACGACAACCGTTCCGCCATAGACACGGGATTGAAGTACGTGAACAACGACGCCTGCTTCCCCGCCATGACCGCCGTGGGCCAAATAATGGAGGCGGTGCTCTCCGGCCGCTATGACACCGACCATTTGGCCATAGCCATGACCCAGACCGGCGGCTGCTGCCGGGCCAGCAACTACGTGGGCTTTATCCGCCGGGCCCTGGACAAAGCGGGCCTGTCCCACATCCCCGTCATTTCCCTCAATGCCAACGGCATGGAGAAAAACCCCGGCTTCAAGCTCTCTCCCTCCCTCATTGTGGACGCAGGCCACGCCGTGGTCTATGGCGATCTGTTCATGCGCTGCCTGTACAGGGTCAGACCCTATGAGCTCACCCCAGGCTCCGCCAACGAGCTGTACATAAAGCTTCGTGACAAGTGCATCCTCTCCCTGACCCAGCCCGGCGCAGCCCCCGGCTATAAGGAGCTGTGCCACGAGATAGTGGAGAGCTTTGACAGCTTCCCCATCGACGAGAGCCTGCGCAAGCCCAGAGTGGGCGTGGTTGGGGAGATACTGGTGAAGTACATGCCCCTGGCAAACAACCACCTGGTGGACCTGCTGGAGAGCGAGGGAGCCGAGGCGGTGGTGCCGGATCTGATGGATTTCCTCAACTACTGCGTGTACAACAACGACTATAAGCACCGCTTCCTGGGCAAGAGCTGGACCTCCTCCGCCACGGCAAAGCTGGGGGTGTCCATCATCCGCAGCCTGCGCAAGCCCGCCCTGGAGGCCCTGGAGAAGAGCCGCCGCTTTGAGCCCCCCATGCCCATAGAGAAGATAGCGGAGCTGGCCAAGCCCTTCCTGTCCATCGGCAACCAGTACGGCGAGGGCTGGTTCCTCACCGGAGAGATGGTGGAGCTCATCCTCAGCGGCACCCCCAACATCGTGTGCATCCAGCCCTTTGCCTGCCTGCCCAACCATGTGGTGGGCAAGGGCGTCATCAAGGCCCTGCACAAGACCTATCCCAGAGCCAACATCGCCGCCGTGGACTACGACCCCGGCGCCAGCGAGGTCAATCAGCTAAACCGCATAAAGCTGATGCTCTCCGCCGCAATGAAGGACCTGCACCGCCAGCAGGAGCTGGAAGAGCAGGCTGTCGCCTGCGCCGCAGGAAAATAAGTTTAAAAAACAGATCAGCAAGGCAAAAGGCCCGTCGTGTAAAAG
>DBFSDV010000020.1:0-53880 GCA_048417135.1 Candidatus Limivicinus sp.
AAGCATGATTATTAGGTATTGGGACATGGAGTGACGGCCCCGGCCTGGGCTGCCAAATTCAAAAGGAGCAATGCAGAATCAGTGTCTGCATTGCTTATTTTTGTTGTTGGTAAATAAGCTGCAAAATTATTTAAGAGATTGTTCTAAACGTTCAAAGATGAGCTGCCAGCCTGTACGCAAGGTGGAGGCTGTACATTTTCTGCAGCCGTATCAAAAAACATTAGTGTAGAAAATGGAACATATTGAATTTTAAACCAATAAAATGTGCATATTCTACAAAATTACTCATTTAAGTTTTTGGAAAAAGCCGAAATATCGTCAAAAGGTAAGATGATGGTTGACAGGACAACAGGTTGAAAGTACAATAGGGGCCAAGAGGGATAGGACTGATTTGATATGTCCTATCCAGAAAGCAAAATGGCTAAAGGCCGAAATAAACTGAAAAGGAGACAAATTATGAAAAAGGTCATTGCGCTGATCCTCATTATGTGCATCATGACAACACTGATGGTTGGATGCGGAGCAAAACAGGAGCCTGAAGCAGCAACAGAAGCAGAAACTTCTGCCGAAGAGACTCCCGCTGAAGAAACAGCTGCCGAAGAATCCTTTGTTATCGGTTACTCGTGCGGCTGGGCATGGGTCCCCTACTGCATTGCCGGCCGACTGGGAGCTGAAGTAGCAGCTCAGGAAGAGGGTGTTGAGCTGATCTCCACCTCAGCAAACAATGATATGCAGACTCAGATCGCCGACGTTGAAAACTTGGTGCAGAAGAATATTGACGGCCTTCTCATGTATGCGATCGACTCTGCGGGGCTTTCACCCATTGCGGCTGAGGTTAATGCAAGCATCCCTGTGGGGACCGTTGACGTCGGTGTCAGCGAGACCCAGGTAAATTTCCATGTTGCATCCAATAACTACGATATTGGCTGCATGGCCGCAGAGTTTGTGGGCGAGTATTTGGGCGGCGAAGGCACCATTGCAATTGTAGGTTGGTCTATAGTTGACGCAACTGTTGATCGTGAGAAGGGCTTCCAGGATACCCTTGCAGCCGAATACCCCAATATAACTGTTGCCACCTACTATGGTGACGGCGGCAGCGACAGGACTGCAGCTCTTAACGCAACGGAGAATATCCTGCAGGCCCACCCCGACCTTGACCTGATTTGGGGCAGTAACCAGCAGGCCGCTCTTGGCGCCCTGGCGGCTGTTGACGCCGCAAATGTGGACATCCCTATTTTCGGCGTTGACAGTGATGTTGAGTCTCTCACTGCCATTATTGAGAACCCCCGTTTTATTGGTACAATCAGCCAGGATCCGTACATGATGGGATATGCTGCCGTTAAGAACATGGTCGCTGTTCTCCGCGGTGAAGAGGTGGACGAAAATATCTATACGGAAGTACATGTTGTTACCAGCGATAATGCTGCCGAGTTCCTGGAGAAGGAACAGGAGTACCAGGATATCTATAATGCAGGGACTTATAAATAAGCAAGCTAAAGCATGATTAAAAGGGAGAGAACATTTTCTCTCCCTTTCCTGAAAATCGGGGAAATAATATGGAAAAACGAATTTTGCTAAATATGACAGCCATAACCAAATCTTATGGCGGCGTAGAGGTGCTTCACGGTGTAAATTTTGACCTGCTTGCAGGCGAGGTACACGTGTTGATAGGCGAAAATGGCGCAGGAAAATCCACGCTTATGAAGATACTTTCAGGAGCGGTCCCTATGGATAGCGGCACCATAGAGATTGCAAATGAAGATGGAGAACTTGCCGAGGTAAATATAAAAGGCCCCGTCAGTGCGCAGAAGCTTGGCATATGTATGGTCTACCAGGAATCAAACCTGATAGACAATATCAGCGTTGCCGAGAACTTGTATCTGGGAAAGGAGCCTCTCCGCAGAGGGGTTGTGGACTGGAATGCTATTTACTGTGGTTCGGCCCAACAACTTGCAGCAGTAAAGTGCAGCATTGACCCCAAACGGCTTGTTGAGACGCTATCTGTTGCTGACAAGCAAACTGTTGAGATTGCCAAAGCTATTTCTGCTAACGCCCGAATACTGATTCTGGACGAGCCGACCTCCAGCCTGAGCGACAGAGAGGTAGAGATCCTCTTTAAGCTTATTCAGCAGGCGAAAGAGCAGGGCATTGGTATAGTATATATTTCTCATCGGATGGATGAGATTTTTTCTATTGGCGACCGCATAACGGTATTTCGTGACGGCAATCTGATTGACACAGTCAAAGTGAAGGATACAAGTCAAAGCGACCTGGTGGAAATGATGATTGGCCGCAAGCTGGAAAAAAATGTGGAAGAGCCTCATTCTTTGCCAAGTGAGACCTCAATTGCTCTGAGCGTCCGGGACGTTCATGTGCAGGGATGCGAGGAAGCAATCAATTTTGACCTTTATGAGGGAGAAATTCTAGGCATATTCGGGCTGGTCGGCGCAGGACGTACAGAGCTGGCCCGTATCCTCTTTGGTATAGATAAAATAGGTAAGGGAAAGTTGATTAAGCATGGTCGAGAGATAGCCAACAGTTCTCCCAGCGCAGCAATCAAAAATGGTTTTGCACTTTTGCCGGAAGACCGAAAACGCATAGGCCTAATCGGCAGCTTGCCCATTAGGGAAAATTTAATGCTGGTCAAGCTCAGAGAGCTTAAATCTATAATTTGGAACCGCCGCCAGGAGAAAGACATAACTGCCGAATACATGAAAAAGCTTTCAGTAGCTGCTCATAGTCAGGACCAGCTTGTCAGCAACCTCAGCGGCGGGAATCAGCAAAAAGTCGTCTATGCGAAGTGGCTGTCGATACAGCCCGACATTATGATACTTGATGAGCCTACCCGAGGGATAGACGTGGGAGTTAAGGAAGAAATCTATCAGTTGATGCGTCAGCTGTCAAAGGAAAAGGTGTCAATTATCATGATCTCTTCCGACCTGCCGGAAATCCTGAAGGTGAGCAATAGAGTCATGGTAATGCATGATTACCGCATTACTATGATGGAGAAACGAGAGTTATTGACTCAAAAACGCATTATGGAAGCAGCAATACAGTGAGAGCTACACAAGAGGAGTAATCTATTATGGAAATAAAAAAAGCTAAAAAATTTTCCGCAGAAAATCTAAGGCGTTTTACGCTGCTGTTTGTTCTGCTGCTTCTGGTTGTCCTGTTTTCGATACTCAGTCCTTATTTTTTGCAGAAGAATAATATTCTCAATATAATGCGGCAGGTCAGCGTTAACGCAATATGTGCCGTTGCTATGACAATGATCATTATCCTGGGCGATATAGACCTGTCCGTGGGCTCTATGCTTGCCTTTTTGAGTGTCGTAGGTGCCATGGTATACAAAGCCCTTCCGGACACAATGTTCTCAGCCTTCATAGCTTTGATTGCAGTGATGGTTGTAGGCTCTGTCTTCGGCTTTATAAGCGGTAATATTACAGCCAGGACAAGAATTCCTGCTTTTGTAACCACAATGGCTCTAATGGAGATACTGCGGGGAATGGGATACATCATAACCGGTGGCTCGCCTATTCCCATCTCCAGCGCCAGCTTCAAAGTGTTTGGTTCAGGCTGGGTGCTGGGTATTGTGCCGGTCCCCGTGGTCCTTATGCTGATCATAATTGCACTGGGTATCTTTATAACCAGGAATACCCGCTTTGGCAGACATATATATGCCATTGGAGGAAATGCCCAGGCCAGCCATTGGTCCGGTTTGAACGTTGTGCGTACAAGAATTGTAGTATTCACTATAGCAGGTGCCCTTTACGGAATGGCCGCAATGATACTTGCCGGAAGACTGGGGGGCGGCTACCCCGCCACAGGCACCGGCTCCGAAATGGATGCGATAGCGGCTGCGGTCCTGGGCGGCACCAGCATGTCCGGAGGCAAGGGAAGCGTTGTTGGCACGCTGATCGGTGTTCTTATCATCGGCGTTATCAATGTTGGTCTCACGCTGCTGGATGTATCCACTTTCTGGCAGCAGGTGTTAATGGGCCTGATAATCCTGGTTGCGGTCCTGCTTGACACTAACAGTAAAACGAAAGGATAACTTACTTTTAGGAGGGAAACTAATGTTTTTGCAAACTATCAAAGAGAGAAACCCGCTGCTTATCAAAACAGCCGTAGAATGGCATCAGGCAAAGCTTATCCCCACCAATACCTGGCTTTTTGACCTTGACACGATCCGAGATAATGCTGCGGCTCTTTACAAAGCAAAGGTCAAGTATGGGCTTGAAACCTATATCATGACAAAACAGCACAACAGAAATCCCATGATCAACAAAGTGGCGATTCAGGAAGGACTCAATGGGACGGTCTGTGTTGACCAGCAGTGCTGCCTTATGATGGAACGCTATGGCGTTACCACCGGACATGTTGGCCATCTCAATCAGATACCCATGAGAGAGATACCCAGAGTATTGAAGCTCAGGCCCCAGGTATGGACAGTGTTCAGCGTTGAGCAAGCAAGGGCTGTTTCCGACGAGGCGGCCAAGCTGGGCATGAAGCAGGATATCCTGCTCCGGGTCTATCGTGAGGGAGACATTTTCTTCTGCGGGCAGGAAGGCGGATTCCGATTTGACGAGCTGCTGGATAAGGCCCGTGAGATCATGACCTTCCCTAATGTTAACATTGTCGGAACGGTTTCCTTCCCTTGCTTTAAATACAACGGCAGCGAGGGCGAGGTGGCCGAACCCTCTCCCAACATGGCGACCATCTGTGAAGCAGCAGAGCTTCTCAGGGACAAACTGGGAATAGAAATAAAGCAGATAAATGCTCCGGGAAATACCTCTTCAATAACCTTCCCGATACTCAAGGCTGCCGGCGCCACCCACGTTGAACCCGGCCACGGCCTGCTGGGCACCACTCCGAATCATCGCCTTATCCCCAACCTGCCGGAAAGGCCGACCTACTGCTATGTGTCTGAGATAACTCATAAATATGAAGGTATGGCCTATGCTCATGGCGGCGGCCTGTGGCAGGATATCTACGATAACAATTTCAAATACAAGGCTCTTGTGGGCAGCGATCCCGACACGATAATGAACAATGAGCTCAGCTGGAACCGAGTTCCCCAGATCATTGACTATCATGCGCCGCTGCTTGAAGGGGAAAGAGCAAAAGTGGGCGACACTGCCATATTCGGCTTCCGCACACAGATGCAGATGACACGCTCTTGGGTAGCTGTCTGCTGCGGGCTGAGCAAGGGAAAGCCTGAGCTTGTCGGGCTGTTCGACAATGCCTGCCACATGATAGACCCCGTGACAATGGAAGCTCTGCCGCTGGAACAGGCCCGTGAGATCGTGGATTCTGTCGTGGCGAGATATGCCCGGTAAGGACAGGCAATGAAAGTCTATTTAGGCGTTGACGGAGGCGGGACAAAAACACTTTTCCACCTGGCCGATGAACAGGGAAATGTTTTGCAAAGCTATAAGACCATAGGCATTTCCTACAGGCAATATTCGATGGATGCCGTAATAGAGAGGCTCAGGGAAGGGGCGGAAGCCTGTCTTGAAGCCCAGGGGCTCTGCCTGAGTGAGCTCTCTGGAGTGTGTATCGGATATCCATGCTATGGGGAAAGTGAAAAGCAGGACAAAATCCTTGGAGAAAAGCTAGCAGGACTGTTCTCACCCTCCTGCGTCAAGGTAGTCAATGACGTGGTGATCGCCTGGGCAGGGGCACTCAACGGGAAGCCGGGCATACACCTGGTCTGCGGCACTGGCTCTATCGCATATGGAGGCAATGAGCTGGGCCAGAATATGCGCTGCGGAGGATGGCTGGATTTTTTCAGTGATGAAGGCTCCGGTTATTGGCTGGGAAGGAAAACGATGCAGTTGTTTTCCCAGCAGGCCGACGGCAGAGCGACGAAGGGCAGGCTGTACAGCATTTTGCGTGAGGGCCTACAGCTCAGGGATGACTTTGATTTTATAGACCTTATGGCCGGCGAATATATTCCCTACCGGGACAAGGTCGCTTCTTTGCAGATGTATCTCCTTGAGGCTGCGAGGGAAGGAGACCTGGCCGCCGGGGAAATATATGAGAAGGCCTGCGGAGAACTGCTCCGCTTGGTACAAACTCTGCAGATACGCCTCCGGCTCACTGAAGTCTTTGACGTCACATATTCGGGTAGTCTGTTTTGCGCAGAAGATTTGATACTCAGACCCTTTGAGAAAGCGGTGGCTTCTATTGGCGGCAGACTGTCCTCGCCGGAAAAGGATCCCGTTGACGGAGCAGTCTGTCTTGCAATAAAGGAGGATAGGACAAATGTCTGATAAAAACACCATGACAAAAGAACTTAAAAACGCCATATGTCATCAGGCTGAATTGAAACAGGATGAGATAGTAAAGGTACTGCAGAACATGGTTCGCTTACCCAGCGTCACTCACCCGCCTGGCGGGGATGAGGGCAGGGTACAGGTCTATGTGGAAGATCTGTTTAGGAACCTGGGGCTGGAGGTAGACGTGTTTGAGCCTACTGAAGTGCCGGGTTTGACGGAGCACGAGGGATACTGGGAGGGGCTGGATTATACCGGACGCCCTAACGTAGTAGGTGTGTGGAAAGGCAAGGGCGGCGGCCGTACCCTTATCCTGAACGGACATTGCGATGTGGTCCCGGAAGGACCTAGAGAGCGTTGGAACGACGACCCCTTCAGCGGAACCGTCAAAGATGGCAGGCTATATGGCCGCGGCAGCGTTGACATGAAAGGCGGCATTGCCGCCATGGCAATGGCTGTCGATGTTTTGAAGGCCTGCAATGTTGAACTCAAAGGCGACGTGATCCTTGAAAGCGTGGTAAACGAAGAACTTGGGGGATACAATGGCACCCTGGCCTGCATTGTCAAAGGTTATCACGGGGATGCAGCCATAGTGACGGAACCCTCCGATATGAAGATTGAGCCAGCCAACAAGGGCGGCCAGGCTTACAGGATTACCGTTGAAGGCGTAGGCGCACATACCAGCTTCTGGTGGGAAGGCGTCAGCGCCCTTGATAAAGCCATTCTTGTCAAGAAGGCAATAGAGGATTTCTCCAGGATCAGATACGAACAGACCAGAGATAATCTGCTCTACTCCGACCCCAAGCTCTACCCAATACCGGCTCTCACCGACTGTATTTATTCTTTCCATGCCGGCGACCCAAGCATTATGGGCGTACCCAACGAAGCCAGTATGGAGCTTATGATCGATGTGTTGCCGGGGGAATCCCTGGAGGAAGTCAAAGCCGCATTTGAAAAGGCGATTATGGATGCTGCCCAAAAGGACCCATGGCTAAGAGCGCATCCCCCACGCATGGAATATGCTGATATGCGAGGGATCTATCCCACACAAATAGAGCTTGATAACCCAATAATAGACTGCCTGAAAAATGCCTATAGGGATGTAGTTAAGAAAGAAGCCGCCGTATGTGGCTTCGAGTCAGCCTGCGATGCGATGATGTTTAACATGTTCAGCGATACACCGGCGCTCATCTTTGGCCCGGGTCAACTGGGTCTGGCCCATCGCCCGAACGAATACATGGATTTGAAACAGCTCATTGATGCGGTTAAAGTCCTTGCTATTTCGATAGCTGATTTCTGCGGCGTTGCGGACTAGTGCGGAAAAACGAGCTCATAAAGGAGATTTACAATGTTATTTGGATTTACTGATGAACAGCTGACTATCCGAAATGCGGCATTTACCGCTAAAGAAATCGCCCAGCAGCCGGATATGTGGCTGAAGACAGTGGATTTAGTAAACCGGCAGCGCAATGAGATAAAAGGCTTTCTTAAGCGGGTGACGGAGCAGAAAAGCTTTGATGTGCTCATGGTCGGTGCGGGAACCAGCGACTATGTAGGCAGGAGCGTGAGCACTGCACTTAACAGCAGGCTTCCTTATCGTATACGCTGCTGCGCCACAACCGACCTGGTCGTAGACCCGGAGAAATATCTTACGAAAAATGTGCCGACCCTCCTTGTTTCTTTTGCCCGCTCGGGGAACAGCCCGGAGTCTATAGGCGCTGTGGAGGTGGCAAACAAAGTCTGCGATGAAATTTACCATCTGTTTATCACCTGCAACAAACAGGGCGCTTTAGCCCAGCTTGCCGACGGTAAAGACAACTATTTTTCACTTGTACTGCCTCCGGAGACGAACGACAGAGGTTTTGCCATGACCAGCAGTTTTTCAGACATGTATCTGGCAAGCTTGCTTGTTTTCCAATTGGACAATTTCTCTGAAGTCAGCAGTTCCGTGAAGGAGCTGAGCCTTTCCGGGAAGCGTTTGCTTGAGGATGCCTGGCAGGGCTTGAAGAAAATAATTGACGAATATAATTTTGAAAGAATTGTCTATCTGGGCTGCGGAGTCAGAAAAGGTATTTCCCAGGAAGCGGCGCTAAAGATGCTAGAGCTCAATGCCGGGAAAGTAGCTACGTTTTATGAATCGCCTCTTGGTTTTCGCCATGGGCCTAAGTCCATCATAAATGATAAAACTCTTACGGTCCTTTTTGAAAGCAGCGATGACTATGCAAAGTTGTATGAGCAGGATCTCATAAAGGAGCTCGACGGAGAAAAGCATGAAAATCGACTTTTAATTGTTTCCGCCGGGGGAAAAAGCTCATCTCAGTTTGATTATAGTTACAGTCTGCCCTGCAAAAGCTCACTGGGAGAAGAGTACCAGGCATTGCTCTTTGTGATGTTTGCGCAGATGTTTGCACTCTTGAAATCCATGAAAAATGGCATTGGCCCGGATAATCCATGCCCAACGGGAGAGGTGAACAGAGTAGTTAAGGGCGTAAAGATTTATCCTTATGTAGCAAAATAACCTATAAAAAACTAAATTTTCCCCATTATGTTGCCAATATGCCAAGAATAGTATTGCCGAGATGAATTTATTATGATATCCTGTAATTGAATTTGGTTATTTTTTGAAAGCTGTAGGCAATTGTTCATTATCAACCTGACAGTTTTTATCAAATTATAACGAAATACAATTATTAATTGTGTGAGGACGAGGATTATGATAGACCTTTCCACCATTATACCCCTCTACTATCAGATAAAAGAGGACCTGATGAAGGAAATAGAAAACGGAAAATGGGCTGTTGGTGAGATGATTCCGTCTGAAATTCAATTGGCACACAAATACAATGTAAGCCGTAATACTGCGCAAAGGGCAATAAATGAACTGGTACATGATGGGATATTGAAACGCAGGCAAGGAATTGGTACTTTTGTAGTGGCACCTAAAATTGAGCAGGCGCTGAATTGTTTCTACTCGTTTTCTCAGGCGATGCACAGCCAGGGGATTCCCACTTCCGCAAAAGTTATTTCCTTGACCAGAGAAAAGGCTACTTCATCACAGGCAAAATATCTCTTGATTCCTCCCGGAGCAGAGGTTTTCGTTTTGAAAAGAATTCGCTATGCCAACGGTGTTCCCATCATGCTGGACAGTTCACGCATACCCGTAACTCTTACCCCAGACATTGACTCGATCGATTTTGAGCAAAATTCCTTGTATGAGGTCTTGGAGAAAAAATATAATATCCGTGTTTCTCATGCAAAAGAAATTTTTGAGCCAGTCATAATCAATAAACAGGAGAGTATTTATCTGGCAGTAGATGAGAACAGCCCGGCAATAATGTTGGACAGAATTGCTTTTTCCTCAAAGGATGAGCCTGTTGAGCTGTGCCGCAGCATTATTCCCGGAGATAAGTGCCGCTTTTACACAGAGCTGCGGTAGCGACTCTGATTTGTGATTCGACTATGTAAAATAGCGCCTCTTTCGGGCGCTATTTTACAATGCGATAAGCATCTCAATTCTAAGATAAGTTGGACAATATAGCGATGTTCTTTCCCATAGGAAGCATAGAGATATATCCTTGATGAACTAAGGGTATTTAGGGAGAATACATCATGCATCCTTTGAAAGAAATATTCGCCGGATTAAGACTGCCTCAAAAAGCGGTCTATTCTGTATGCACAGCGAATCCTATAGTGATTCGTGCAGCAATGATTCACGCAAAAAAACATGACTACCTTATTGTGGTGGAGGCAACGGCAAACCAAGTAAATCAATATGGAGGATATACCGGGATGACGCCGGACGGCTATGCGGAGCTTGTTGAAAATATCCGCAGTCAGGTTGGGCTGGATAAGAGGAATGTCGTTCTGGGTGGTGACCACCTTGGGCCTCTGACTTGGCAGAATCTGAAAGAAGAAGAAGCCATGACTAGGGCTGCTGAGCTTGTTTCCGCCTATACCATGGCCGGTTTTACAAAGATACATTTAGACACAAGTATGCGTTTAGCAGACGATGACAGAAACAAAGCTTTGGACGTCCGCATTTGTGCCCGCCGGGGCGCAAAGCTTGCCGCCAGTGTTGAGGCTGCTTACCAAGTACGAAAAGGGATTTACCCAGAGGCAGAGAGGCCCGTGCTTATTATTGGGAGTGAAGTTCCGATCCCGGGCGGCAGCCAAGAGAGCGAGGACTGTGTACACCCTACAAGGCCAGAAGAATTTCATCGCCAGTATAAAGTCTTCAAGGAGGAATTCCAGCGAGCCGGGGCAAGAATTGAAGATGTTGTCGCCTTTGTTGTACAGCCCGGCGTAGAGTTTGGCGATGATTTCGTGTTTCAGTATGATTCTTTTGCAGCAAGTAATCTTTGCCATGCCGTTAAGGAGTATGCCCCCCTTGTTTTTGAAGGGCATTCTACAGACTACCAGACAAAAAAGAGTCTCTCCGCCATGACTCGAGATGGGATCCGTATTCTCAAGGTGGGACCGGCTCTTACATTTGGTCTTAGGGAAGCCTTGCTGCAGTTGGAAGAATGTGAGAAGTTGATATTAAAAAATGAAGCTGAACGTTCACATTTCAAAGAAACCTTATTGGATGTAATGAATGCTGATGACAGATATTGGAAAAAATACTATTGTGGGTCGGAAGAGAATATAGAATATAAAAAGATATATAGCTACTCTGACAGATGCCGCTATTATTTACCGGACAGGAAAATTTCCGATGCAATCGACAAACTTCTTAGAGATACCGTTCATGTTCCGGATGCTCTTGTAAGCCAGTACTTCCCGAGACAATACGAAGCCGTTCTTAATGGTGAGGTCGAAGCCAGCGGAGAAGAACTCCTTTTGGAGAGACTTGGCAACTGGTGTGACGGTTATGCATCAGCCTGTGGTATAGATCTCTAAGAAAGCCAGCAGAATATGTGATGCGGCACCGTAAACAAAAAACAAATAGTAAAAAAACACCTCTTGTGGTAGTAAACCAGACTACGACAAGAGGTATTTTTGTAACTAAGCGAGATAATGTCAATATACAGTGCGGAGCAGCGGAATGAGCGCCCTCCGATTTTTTTGCCAAAGGCATAAAAAATCGGAGCAAGCGATATGCAGCTTGCGACCACGTGGCAGCGGGAGAAGGATTCGAACCCTCAGCGCCAAGAGCTGCCGAGAATGCAATTGAAAAATATATGATAGTCTGAATCACCAACACAGAATAGATAGAAAACATCTCTCAAAAAACAAACCTGAAGCATAGGGCTTCAGGTTTGGAAGGAGGAGCAGCGGAATGAGCGCCCTCCGATTTTTTTGCCAAAGGCATAAAAAATCGGAGCAAGCGATATGCAGCTTGCTCCGACGTGGCAGCGGGAGAAGGATTCGAACCCTCACATACGGAGTCAGAGTCCGCTGTGCTACCTTTACACAATCCCGCTAAACGCAAGAGCTATTATACATGCTTTTGGGGATTTGTCAAGGATTATTTTCGGATATTTGATTATTTTCTGTCTCGTGCTCCGCAGCCTGGGGCAGATAGTAGCACACCAGCATATCCACGCAGGCCCCGTAGCTTTTGAGGCCCAGCTCCTGGTCGTAGCTTTGCAGCAGCCCTTCGTGGAAGCTGTTGGACACGGTCTGCACCGGCGTCTCGAACTGGTCCCAGTAAGCCCGGTTCAGGGCCATATCCAGCAGCACGGAGTCACTGAGACTCTCATACACCGCTTCCCAGCGGCTGTAAGCGGCGTCATACAGGGCGTTGCCCAGATAGGTGTAGGCCAGCAGACAGCCGGAATAGCCGTAGTCCGGGTCGCCGGACTCCAGGCAGGAGAGCACGGCGGCGAAGTTTGCGTCCTGCTCCCGGGCCACCCGGCGCTGGTGGGCCAGCTCATGGGCCACGGTGGAGGGGAAGAGGCTGTCGGGGAAATCGGTGTTCACACAGGCCTCTCCGGTGAAGGGAAAGAAAAAGCCGGTATAATCCATGTAGCTCAAAAGCCGGGAGGAGACTATGCCTTTCACCGGCAGATCAGGCCCGGCAAGGCTGGGGTGGAGCTGCTCCGTGTTCCGGTATATCTCCGCCGAGCGGGCGATGATGTCCCCCTTGTCAATGCTGTAAAAGCCGTTTTCGTCCCGGCTCACCTGCTCCCCGTATTCGTTCAGCAAGTCGGCAAAATACTTTGTCACCGTCTCCAGCTCGTCCACGGAGATATCCCGCTGCTCAAAGCCTCCGTCGGCGGCAAAGCTGTCGGCGTAATAATAGCTGCCCCAGAGCAGGCTGTAGCCCCCGTAGACCAGCAGCGCCGCCGAGAGCAGGGTCATGACCAGGGCATAGAGATTGCGGAGGCGTCGGCCCGGGCGGAACAGACCGGCCAGACGGAATATGACCAGCCCCGTCAGCAGCAGCACGAAGCCCCAGATAAGTATTTCCGCCAAGGCCACCTGGCCCAGACCGGCGCAAAGCCCGGCTGCCCAGCGGTGGAAAGGCTGTATGTAACCGGCTACAAGGCTTTCGGTGAAGGCTCTGTTGTTCCGGCTCAGCAGGTGCAGGGCCAGCAGCGCCGCCCCCAGCAGGGCGGCGCTGTGGGCGAAGGGACATGTTTTGAATAGGGCCTTAAGGCCGAAGCGTTTCTTCTCTCTGATTTCCATGAACCTATGATACCACAGGCCCGGCCGTGCCGCAAGGAACAAAGAATGGCAGAACTGTTAAATAAGTTATGCCATTAGCCCTATTTTCTGCCCTGCTTTTTCAGGTATACCGCCAGGGCTATGCCCGCTATCACTATGACCATCCCGATTACCATGATGGCGCCGCCCATGATGTACACCGGGTTGTTGGTGGCAAAGCTGTCCAGGGAGGGGCCGAAGCTGCTGTCAAACATGCCCATGGAGCCGTAGCCCAGGTCAAAGCCGCTGAACATGCGCCGGGAGACGTACCTGGCCAGAAAGCCCACCAGGCTGATGCCCAGGCCGGAGATGATGACGTACACCCCCGCCAGATAGCCGTAGCGGCGAAAGAGCCTGCCCACTATGCCGGGCAGCTGCTCCGACAGCTCCGGCCGGGCCTGAGCCGCCGCATCCTCGGGGGCGGCCTCTCCGCCATCCTCAGACAGCAGCCAGTCTATGCTCACCTCAAAGACCTGGGAGAGCAGCCTCAGCTTTGCCACCTCCGGCTCTGCGTCCCCGGTCTCCCACTTGCTCACGGCCTGGCGGGACACCCCCAGCCTGGAGGCCAGCTCCTCCTGGGACCAGCCCGCCTTCCTGCGGCAGTTATAGATTTTTTCCGATAGTTTCATGTGCAGTTCTCCTTGTTTTCAGTCTGGCTTCATTATAACGGAAGAGCCTGTGCCGGGCAAGCATTACCGGCTTGAAGTTTCGCAACCTCAGGTTGCGTCCGGTTGCGTCAGTGAAATTATGGCCGAAAACGGACAAAAAAATCAGCGGCAGCTTTTTAGCTGCCGCCGAGACTGTCAAAAAAGCCCTATTCCCCCGCCTCGGGGATGGGGCGGCGCTCAGAGTTTCCCGCTTACATATTTGATAAATAAGGGCATAAATTTGATATTGACTTTAATTTGAGAACAATGGAAAATAAAAGCGTCAGAGCCCCGTATTTGCGCCTTTGTGGAGGTAGAGCCCATGAGCACCATTGAAAATCTGTTCGGCTCCAATGCCGATGCCTATACGGAGTCCGGCGGCTATGAGCAGAAGACGGAGCTGATAGAGTGCATATCTGCCGGAGACATGGAGAGTGTGGATAAGATATCCGGGCTCTATTTGGAGCATCTCAAGGACCTGGTCCGTGATGACCTGCACTGTGCCCGGGATGCAATGTACTTTGTCTGGGCGCAGTTCAATCTGGCGGCGACTCGGGCGGGGCTCAGCGAGTATACCGCCCACGACATACACAAAGAATACTACGGCAGGCTTGAGAATGCGGAAAGCACCGGGGAAATACTGGATTTGTGCAAGCGGCATGCGGCGGAACTGTGCGAGGCGGTGTCGAAAGTCCGCCGGGAAAAGAGCTACAGCCAGCCCGTGGCCGCCTGCTGTGCTTACATAAGGGAGCATATTTATGAGCGGCTGACGGTGGACGGTTTGTCTGAGGCCTTACACTTCGGCAAGAGCTACCTGTCCCATCGTTTCAGAGAGGAGACGGGTATAACTATACTGGAGTTCATCCACCGGGAAAAAGTCGAAGAGGCAAAGCTGCTTTTGCGCTCGCATATACCGATATCAGACATTGCAGAGGAGCTAGGCTTTTCGTCACAGAGCCATCTCACTGCCGTGTTCAAAAGGACTACCGGCATGACGCCCCACAAATTCAGAAACAGCCGATGATAAAGGGTCTGTTGCAAAATAGAATTTTGAAAAAATAGGCCAAAGAAAAAGTTATCGAGAACCTGTCAAGGCGGCGGTTCTCGATAACTTTTTTAATGCACAAATTTTCTGTTTAGGCCTGAAAACTGCATTTTGCAACAGGCCCTTTTTAGTTCAAGGGCACATATTTGCTATTTTGAAGCAGTTGCTTTGTAGTACAGGCCCCGGGGGATTGATAAAATATTATTAATGCAAGGAGTAAAACTCCGGAAATGCTGTGGCACCTGAACGTCGAATTATTGGACAACAGAGGGGAATAATCACGGGCAGAGCCGGCGGAATAGGCCGGTCAGCTGCTGCCGGTCGACGGCGGCCGGTCTGCAAAAATGTAATCATGTAATCAAATAAGGAGGATAATATTATGATGAAGAAAAACTCACGGGTAGCGCAGGTCCTGGGCATTGAGTATCCCGTGCTCTCTGCCGGCATGAGCTGGGTGACCAGCGCAGAGCTTGCCGCTGCGGTTTCCAATGCTGGCGGCCTTGGCATACTCGGCCCCAACGCCGGGCAGACCGAGCTCACCTCCGACCCCATTGAAACTGCCGAGCGCATGCGTGCCGAGATCCGCAAGACCCGCAGCCTCACCGACAAGCCCTTCGGCGCCGAGCTGATGATTTTCGGAGCGCCCGGCCCGTTCGATGAGCCCCTGCTCAATGTCTACCTGGAAGAGGACATACAGGCGGTCCTTTGCCTGAACGATGTGCCCCAGGAGTATGTGGATAAGCTCCATGCCGCCGGCAAGAAGTGCATACATAAGGACATATTTGCCACAGTGGCCTCCTTCAAAAAGGCTGAGGAGATGGGCTATGACGCCGTGGTTGTGGCCGGCGTTGACTGCGGCGGACACAGCAACACCAAGGCCATCGGCACCATAACCGCCATAAGGATGGCCCGGGAGGCCACCGACCTTCCCCTGATAGCCTCCGGCGGCATCATCGACGGCCTGACCGTGCAGATAGCCGGTATGCTTGGTGCCGAGGGCATCTATGTGGGCACCCGCTTTGTAGCCAGCAAAGAGAGCCCTGTGGCGCAGGTCACAAAGGACAAGATGGTGGAGCTGACCACGGACGACCTTATGCAGGTGGAGGGCATCTTTGGGCCTATCATGAGCTTGCCCACTCCGTCCATCCGGAAGGCCCATGAGCTCATGGAGGAGAGCCACGGCAAAAATGCCCTGGAGATCACAAACACCTATGGCGGCGGCTACCGCACCGGCATGCTTCTGGGCGACTTTGAAAACGGCCTGCTGGATGTGAGCGCAGCCATCGGCCAGATAAAGAGCATCCTGAGCGTCCAGGAGATCATGGACGAGTTTGCCAAGGGCATGGAATGATTTAGGAGGAAGCTATGGAAAGATTTAAAGACAAAGTCGTTGTTGTCACCGGTGCCGGTCAGGGACTGGGCGAAGTCACCGCCAGGCTTTTTGCAGAGGAGGGCGCAAAGGTTATCCTTGCCGGCCGCACGGCATGGAAAGTTGAAAGTGCTGCAGCGAAGATCGGCGGCAGCGCCGTCCCCTTCACCATGGACTGCGGTGTGGAGGCCGACTGGGGCCGTCTTGTGGATTTCATCAAAACCAACTATGGCGAGCTTGACTATCTGGTCAACAACGCAGCCATCATCATGCAGAAAGACATCCTGACCATGACTTTTGATGAGTTCAAAGAGGTTGAGCACTGCAACCTTGACAGCGTATTCCTTGGCATGAAGTACTGCCATGAAGTGCTCAAGAAAGGCGTCTACAGTGCTATCGTTAACGTCTCCTCTGTGGGCGGACTTAAAGCAGGCCCCTCCACCGGTAACGACGCCGGCTATAACGCCACTAAAGCCGGAGTTCGAAACCTTACAAAGCATGCAGCCTATGTCTTTGCACCTGAGGCAATAAGGGTCAACTCCGTGCATCCCTCCGGTATCAATACCCAGATGCGTAAGGATGTCATTGCTGCCCACCCAGAACTGGAAGCTGCTGCAGCGACGACCAACCCAATACCGCCCTATTGTTCCGAGCCCGAGGAGGTAGCAGCAGTTATCCTGTTCCTGTGCGACACCTCCTCCAGGACCATGACGGGTTCCGAAGTCGTGATCGACTGCGGCGCAATGACCTTCTGATAAAAAGCTTATTTTGTATTGACAGAACAAGTGCCTGTTGCAAAATGCAGTTTTCAGGCCTAAACAGAAAATTTGTGCATTAAAAAAGTTATCGAGAACCGCCGCCTTGACAGGTTCTCGATAACTTTTTCTTTGGCCTATTTTTTCAAAATTCTATTTTGCAACAGGCCCTTGTGTTTTTAAATCTATTTCCCCGCCTCGGGGAGACAATGCATGTGTATCGGCCCCAGGGTGCGGAAGCCCTCTGCGGCGGTGGAGAGGCAGCGCAGCCCCATGTCCGCCGAGCGCAGCTTCAGGTACAGGGCGATGGACTTGGCCTCATCGGAGCCCTTGGGGAACTGGGACAGATGGCAGTCAAAAACGGCTCTCAGCTGCTTTTCCAGAAAGCCCCCCGTCTTCACATAGGCCGTGGGCTTTGCGGTCATGTAATAGCACAGGGCCTTCACCGGGGCGCTGGAGGCGCCCAGCCTCTCCATTATCCCGGCATAGGGGGCAAAGCAGCCCAGCTGCCGGGCGGCCCGGCCGCAGCGGAGATGGTCCTGGTGGCACTCGCTGCTCACCCAGGGGTCGGGAGCAAAGATGCAGTCGGGTTTAAAATTACCAATTACGGCGGCTATGCCCTCCAGCAGCTCCCTGTCCTGGTAGAAGCCGCCGTCGGAGAGCCCCAGAAAGCGCAGGTCACGAACGCCCAGTACGGCGGCGGAATTGCGGCTCTCCTCCTTGCGCAGCTCTATCAGCTCCTCCCGGCTCAGTCCCTTGGGGGCTGAGCCGTCGCCGTAGCGGCCGTCGGTGCATATGAGAAAACAGACATCCTTGCCTGCGGCGGCCAGCTTAGCCGCCGTGGCCCCGGCGCCGATCTCGATGTCGTCGGGGTGAGGGCCGATAAAGAGGTAGCGCTGGAAGCTCTCAATTTTTGGGATGGGTGCGGCAAAGCGCAGGGCCAGACGGGTCAGACTCATGCCTCGGCCCCGGCCTTTCTCCGGCTCTCTATCTCGCCGCATATGCGCTCATATTCATTCTCGTCCAGCTTGTAGTGCCTCTTGTACAGGATATAGGACAGGAACATCAGCAGCCAGGGCAGGAGGGTCATGGCGATGAGCAGCCCGGCGCTCTGCACGGACTGAACTCCCTGAAGCACCTGGGCTATCTGGCTGAGCTTGTCGGACTCGGTGATGACTCCCTGGGTGCAGCTCTGCTCCAGGGTGGAGATGCGGTTGGTGAAGTCGGTGACTCCCAGGATGATGTAGGTGAAGGAGGTGACGGCCACCACCAGGGCGGAGCTGAGCTTAGTGATGAAGGGCCGCAGGGAGGCGATGATGGCCTCGTCCCGGGAGCCGGTCTTGTACTCGTTGTACTCCACGGTGTTGATGATGGATATCATCATTATCAGATAGTAGCAGTACTGGCCGAAGTTGGAGAGCATGTAGCCTATGACTATGAACACGAACTTCACGGTGCTGCCGGCGGGGAGCAGCAGACCGGGCAGGAACATGAGCACATAGCCCACGGAGGAAATGAGCATCATAAGGCCCATGAGCTTTTTCCTGGTGATGTGCCGGGAGATGGCGGGATAGAATATCATAAGGAAGGCGGTGGCGGACATGCCCACGGTGGTGAAGAGGGAATATAGGCCGCCGGTGTAGCCGAACTCAAAGTATATGTAGGTGGAGCCTATGCCCCCCAGCACCAGGTTGTTGCCCAGCTGCTGGATGAGGAAGATAAGGGCCACCCACAGCAGCTGGTCATTGGAGAAAATGGTGGTGAATATCTTCTTCAGGCTGACGGGGGGAGCCTTTTCCTGCATGTCGTCCCGGCGCTCCCGGGCGCCGAAGATGGTGAAGCAGAGGAACAGCGGCGCAAGTATGGCCACCGCCAGGGCTATGCGGCCGTAGGCCACGGAGGCGCTGCCCCCGATGGTGAGGGAGCCGGCGGTGAGCATGGGAATGAGGATGGAGGCGGAGGTGCCGCCTATGCCGGCGAAGAGGGTGGCCCGGGCGGTGAACTGGTTGCGGGCGTTGGCGTCGGAGCTGAGGGCGGGCACCATGCCCCAGTAGGAGATGTCGTGCATGGTGTAGGCGATGGAGTACATGAAGTACATCACGCCGAAGAACCACACGAAGCTCCAGCCCTGGAGCTGAGTGTTGAACATCAGGTACACCACCAGGGAGGTGAAGAGTATGCCGATGACCAGCCAGGGCTTGAACTTGCCGTAGCGGGTGCGGGTGCGCTCGATGATGTTGCCCATGATGGGGTCGTTGAGGGCGTCGAAGACACGGGCGGCCACCATGATGGCGGTGATGGCGGTGAGCTGGGCTGCGGTGAGGAAGCGGGTGAAGAGCACGAAGGTCAAAAGCTGGCTGGTGAACAGGTTGTACACCATGTCCCGGCCCACGGTGCCCAGGGGGAACATTATCAGGTTTCTCTTTCTCAGCTTCAGGTCTTCCATTCAGTTTTCCCCCTGACCGTTCAGGATCTCCACCTGGCACATGGCCATGGCGGCAAGGGCATTGTTGTGGCTGTCGGGGCTGATGCCGGCGCAGCAGGCGGCGTCCACCTTCACCGGCACCTCCGGCAGGAAGGCCTTGATTATCAGAGCGTTGGATATGACGCACACGTCGGTGCAAAGGCCTATGAGGGTCACGGAGGCTATGGGCTCCTTTTTGTCCATCTCCAGCAGCTTCTGTCCCAGCTCCACGGAGCCGAAGCCCGGCTTGTCCACCGGCGGGGTCTTCCGCAGCTCCTCCAGCTCCGGGCGTATCTGCCAGCCCTGGCTGCCCTCTATGCAGTGGGGCACGGGGAGGTTTTTACCCTCCTGGGTCTCCATGTAGTTTTCCAGGTGGGTGTCCCGGGTGAAGATGACCGGGCCGTCAAAAGAAGCTATCTTCTCTTTTACAGCCGGAACTATGGCAACGGCCTCTTTAGTGCCCAGAGCGCCGTCGATAAAATCGTTCTGCATGTCCACGACTACGAGTATATCCTGCATGACTGTTCTCTCCTTTGTCTATAATGGTAAGGCAAGCTTATTTTTTCCGTACTATCTCTATCCAGTAGCCGTCCGGGTCCTCTATGAAGTATACCCCCATGGCGGTGTTTTCAAAGCAGATGCAGCCCATAGCCTCATGCTTTGCGTGGGCGGCCTCCATGTCCTCCACGGTGAAGGCCAGATGGAACTCCCCCTCGCCCAGGTCGTAGGGCTTGTCCCTATCCTTCAGCCAGGTGAGCTCCAGGGAGAAGTCGCTCTCCCCGTCCCCCAGGAAGACCAGCTTGTAGCTGCCGTCGGCGGCGTTTTTCTCCCGTACCGGCTTGAGGCCCAGGGCCTCATTGTAAAATTTCAGGCTGCGCTCCAGGTCCAGGACATTGAAATTGAAGTGATTGAATCTGAACATTTGCAGTTCCTCCCGCATACAGAATCCGGGACGGAGCCAAGCCCGCCCCATAAATCAGTTTATATGATGGTAACACCCGGCGGCGGGATTGTCAATCTGTCCTCCCGTCTTGAAATTGCGGCGCATATCTTTTATAATCTCTGTACAAGAATATCCCCATGAAGGAGAGATGAGAAGTGGAGAAACTGAATGTCTGCCTGGTGAACGATTCCTTTCCCCCGGAGATAGACGGCGTGGCCAATGCCGTTGTGAACTACGCCGGGATAATAAACGGGAGCTTCAGTTCCGCCACGGTGGTGACCCCCTCCAATCCGGAGGCGGAGGACGGGAAATTTCCCTTCCCCGTCTGCCGCTACCCCAGCCTGGACACCACAAAGCTGGTGGGCTACCGGGCGGGCCTGCCCTTTTCCCCGGAAATACAGCGGCGGCTGGACGAGCAGCGCTTCAATATAATCCACAGCCACTGCCCCGTGAGCTCCACTCTTCTCGCCCGGCTGCTGCGGGAGAGGATAGACGTCCCCCTGGTGATGACCTACCATACCAAGTTTGATATAGACATAGCCAAGGCCGTCAGCAGCAAGCTTTTGCAGGAGGAGGCCAAGCGCATGCTGGTGGAGAACATCTCCGCCTGCGACGAGGTGTGGACCGTGAGCCGGGGAGCGGGGGAGAACCTGCGCTCTCTGGGCTATGAGGGGGACTACCTGATAATGCCCAACGGCGTGGACCTGCCCCGGGGTCGGGTGGACGAGGAGCTGATAGCCCAAACCTGCCGGGACTACGACCTGCCCCAGGGGGTGCCGGTGTTTCTGTTTTTGGGCCGCATGATGTGGTACAAGGGCATACGCATCATCCTGGACGCCCTGAAGGCCCTGGCCGACGGGGGAAGGGACTTTCGCATGGTCTTTGTGGGCGGCGGCGCCGACCGGGACGAGATAGTGGAATACAGTGAAAAGCTGGGCCTGGGCGGCCGGGTGTTCTTCTGCCCCGCCGTCCACGACCGGAATATAGTGAGAGCCTGGTACTGTCGGGCGGACCTCTTCCTCTTCCCCTCCAGCTTCGACACCAACGGCCTGGTGGTGAGGGAGGCGGCGGCCTGCGGCCTGGCCAGCGTCCTCATCCGGGGCAGCTGCGCCGCCGAGGATGTGGACGACGGGGAGACCGGTTTT
The DNA here is from genome assembly GCA_048417135.1 of Candidatus Limivicinus sp. Classification (GTDB taxonomy): domain Bacteria; phylum Bacillota; class Clostridia; order Oscillospirales; family Oscillospiraceae; genus Limivicinus. The sequence continues at coordinate 21,295 of DBFSDV010000020.1, forward strand.
CTCATAGAGGAGAACAGCGCCTCCATGGCGGAGAAGCTGGAGACCCTGTACCTCTGCCCAAACACCGTGAAGCGGGTGGGACAGCAGGCCCAGAGCCGCCTCTATATCTCCTGGGAGGAGGCGGTGGGCAGGGCCTGCCGCCGCTATGAGACGGTGATAGAAAACTACCGCCGGGGTCTGTATCCCCAGCACGAGCGCCTCAGCGACGACTTCATCCGGGCCATGTCCAACAGCATGGAGTCTCTGGACGAGCTGGCGGAGAAGCGGCGCAGCAAAATGCTGGAGCTGAGACGGGAGTACAGGGAGCTGAAGGAAGAGATGAAAGAGGAAGTAAACAGCACCCGCCAGCGCCTGAAGGAGAACTTTGCCCAGTACCTGGAGCGCTTCATGTAAAAACGGAATTTGATTGGAATGATATTCGACGGACCGGGGACCTCAGGCCCCCGGTCCCTTTCTATGCCCTGCCTTTTCCGGGCTCCGGACCGCTCGGAGCGCCGGTAAGGGCCCGAAAAAGTGCCGAAATATAGGGTAGTACCTTTGTAGCTTTTCAATAAATCCCCCGGTGGATTTTCAGCGAATTGTATTTTTCTGTAAGTTGAAATGTGAATATGGCACATAGTACAATGAACTCGAAGAAGTGAATAAAATTATTGTATATTTTGTATGAGAGGTCATGCCATGGAAGACGCCGTGTTGGATATCTCCGCCCGGGAAGTGACGGTGGAGGTCACCGATGAGCGCACGGGAAAGAAGTACCGGCGCAGCCTGCCCATAGATTATTATGAAAATGCCAATACCCTGGTACTTCGGGGGGAGAACCTGGACGGGAGCTTTTCCCAGCTGGTGTTCTACACCGGCCGGGGGCTGGAGCGGCTGCAGGATCTGACCGGGGGCGGCCCGGACGAGGACCCCTGCGGCGGCCATAAGTAAGCGAAATGTATAAAAAATATACGGAAAATCTTTTCAAAAAAGGAGGAAACATTATGGTCAAGAAAACCCTGGTCATCAACGGCGTCAATCGCACGCTGCTGGTGGAAGAGAGCGAGACCCTGGCCTCGGTGCTCCGTGAGCGGCTGCTGCTCACCGGCTGCAAGATAGGCTGCGGCGAGGGCCACTGCGGCGCCTGCAACGTGATAATGGACGGCAAGGTGACCCGCTCCTGCATCGTGAAGATGGGCAAGGTGAAGGACGGGGCCCAGATAACCACCATAGAGGGCGTGGGCACCATATCCGACATGCACCCGCTGCAGGTGGCCTGGATGGCCCACGGCTGCGCCCAGTGCGGCTTCTGCTCTCCCGGCTTCATCATCAGCGCCAAGGTGCTGCTGGACAATAACCCCTCTCCCACCCGGGAGGAGGTAAGGGACTGGTTCAACAAGAACCGCAACCTCTGCCGCTGCACCGGCTATAAGCCCCTGGTGGACGCGGTCATGGACGCCGCCCGAGTCATCAGAGGCGAAATCAGCAAGGAAGACCTTATCTTCAAGCCCACCGGCGACTCCATCGTGGGCACCAAGTACATAAGGCCCTCTGCCGCCCAGAAGGTCACCGGCACCTGGGACTTCGGCGCCGACGATGCCCTGAAGATGCCGGAAGGCACGCTGCGCCTGGCCCTGGTCCAGGCCAAGGTGAGCCATGCCCTCATCAAATCCGTGGACACCTCTGCCGCCGAGAAGATGCCCGGCGTGGCCAAGGTCATCACCGCCAAGGACATCGTGGCTGCCGGAGGCAAGAACAGGATAAACGGCCTGGTCATGCTGCCGCTGAACAACAAGTGCGACGGCTGGGACCGCCCGGTGCTCTGTGACGAGAAGATCTTCCAGTTCGGCGACGCCATAGCCATAGTGGCCGCCGATACCGAGGCCCATGCCAGAGCCGCCGCCGATGCGGTGGTGGTGGACATAGAGGAACTGCCCGCCTACATGAACGCCATGGACGCCATTGCCGAGGACGCCATAGAGATCCACCCCGGCACCCCCAACGCCTATTACGAGACCAACTGCATCAAGGGCCCGGACTTCGACTTTGACTCCGCCCCCAACGTGGTGGAGATACACTCCTACTGCTCCCGCCAGCCCCACCTGCATCTGGAGCCGGACTGCGGCTATGCCTACATAGACGAGGACGGAATGGTCACCGTCCACTCCAAGTCCATCGGCATCCATCTGCACATGCCCATGATAGCCGACGGCATAGGCGTACCCATGGAGAAGCTGCGCCTGGTGCAGAACCATGCCGGCGGCACCTTCGGCTACAAGTTCTCCCCCACCAACGAGGCCATCCTGGGCGCCGCTGCAAAGATACTCCAGCGGCCCGTGTCCCTGGTCTTCAACCAGTTCCAGAATATCACCTACACCGGCAAGCGCAGCCCCGGCTTCATGAACATCAAGCTTGCCGCCGACGAGAAGGGCAAGCTGCTGGCCCTGTGGGGCAACAACTACATCGACCACGGCCCCTACTCCGAGTTCGGCGACCTGCTGACCCACCGCCTCAGCCAATTCGTAGGCGCCGGCTACCATATCCCCACCATCCGCAACAAGTCCACTACCGTCTTCACCAACCACGCCTGGGGCTCCGCCTTCCGGGCCTACGGCTCCCCTCAGTCCTTCATGGGCTCGGAGATAGCCATAGACGTGCTGGCCGCCAAGATGGGCATGGACCCCTTCGATATAAGAGAGCTCAACTGCTACAAGGAGTCGGAGCAGTCCACCATCCCCACCGGCTACGCCCCGGATGTGTACTGCCTGGAGAAGATGTACAAGGTGGCCCGGCCCCTGTATGAGGCGGGGAAGAAGAGAGTGGCGGAGAAGAACGCCGCCTCCGACGGCCGGTATAAATACGGCATCGGCGTGGCCTCCGGCGTATACGGCTGCGGCCTTGACGGGGTGGATGCCTCCCAGGCCTATGCCGAGCTGAACCCGGACGGCACGGTCACCATGTATGCCTCCTGGGAGGATCACGGCCAGGGCGCCGACATGGGCGTGTTGGTCTCCTCCCACGAGACCCTGCGCCAGGCGGGTATCAAGCCCGAGCAGATCAAACTGGTGATGAACGACACCAAGATCACTCCCAACTCCGGCCCCGCCGGCGGCTCCCGCAGCCAGGTCATGTCCGGCAACGCCTGCCGTCTGGCGGCGGAGAACCTGGTGGCAGCCATGAAGAAGCCGGACGGCAGCTTCCGCACCTACGACGAGATGGTGGCCGAAGGCATAGAGACCAAGGTCCAGGGCCAGTGGGTCACCACCTACTGCGCCGAGCACCCGGTGGACCAGGCCACCTCCCAGGGCGAGCCCTTCGCCACCTACATGTACACCCTGTTCCTGCCGGAGGTCCGGGTGGATACCCAGACCGGCAAGGTGAAGGTGGAGAAATTCACCTGCGTGGCCGACGTGGGCACCATCATGAACCGGCTCCTGGTGGAGGGCAACTTCTACGGCGGCCTGGCCCAGGGCATAGGCCTGGCCCTCACCGAGGACTTTGACGATCTGAGCAAGCACACCAGCCTGCTGAAATGCGGCATACCCTATCCCAACGACGTGCCCGACGACATCGAGCTGCACTTCACCGAGACCTACCGCCCCAACGGCCCCTACGGAGCCGCCGGCTGCGGCGAGGCCCCGCTGGATGCCCCTCACCCGGCCATCCTCAACGCCATATACAATGCCACCGGCGCCCGCATCACCAAGGTGCCCGCCCTGCCGGAGGTGGTGCTGGCGGCATTGAAGGAGCTGTAAAGCCGGTTTTCAAAAGCCCAGTGTTCTGTTATACTTGAGAGGCGGGAAACCGCCTCTCAAACTTTAAAGTACGGGAGCTTTTATAGCGGCCGGACTGAGGAAAGGAAGTGAGCACCCTGAAAATAGAAGAGCGCCAATCCACCCATATATACCGGCAAAAGCGCATGTTCACCAAGGAGGAGCTGGAGGCTCGGGAGGGGCTTTGTGTCCATGAGCAGCCCCCCTACTGCAATGCGGCCTGCCCGCTGAAGCTGGATGTGAAGGCTATGGCCGACGCCGTGGCCGCCGGGGATTTCGACAGGGCCCTGGCCCTCTACGAGAAGATAACGCCCTTCCCCCACATCCTGGCCCTGGGCTGCGAAGCCCCCTGCGAAAACAGCTGCAAGCTCCGGGAACTGGGGGAGGGCATAGCCATCCGGGAACTGGAGCGCTCCGCCCTGGCCTACGGCTCAAAGCCCCGGGGCGGGAGCCTGCTGAGAAAAAAACAGCAGAACGCCGCCGTCTTCGGTGCCGACCTCTTCAGCCTTTTTTTGACCGGAGAGCTGGTAAAAAAACGCTACCCGGTGAGCTTTTACTGCGCTCAGGGGGACTGCCTCTCCCTGGTAAAGGACTGCGCCCCGGGGCTGCCTGAAGAGGCGGCGGAGGCCACGGCAAGGCTTTTAAGCGAGCTGGACATAGATTTCAAATGGGGCTGTGAGCCGGAGGCGGCCTATTGGGAGGAGCGGGAGAAATACGCCCTCATCGCCGCCGCCTGGGCTACGGCCCGGAGCCTCTACCCCGGGCTGGAGACGGATGAGGCCGTGATGGTGTGCCGGGAGCACCGGCTCATCACCGGCAGCACCCGGGGCGTGCTGGACTCCGCCTTCGGGGCAAAGCGGGCCGCCCTCAGCGCCGACCGCCTGGCCCAGCGCCTTGACCCGGGAAATACCCGGGGGGAGGAGGGCAGCGTGGCCACCCGGCTGTACACCTCCCTGGAGGGAGTGGAGCCCTCCCGGCGCATCCCCGTCACCGACCGGGAAAGCGCAGTGAGAGAGGCGGCAAGGTGTATCCAATGCCACTGCGACGAGTGCATAAAGGGCTGCGCCTACCTGCGGCACTATAAAAAATTTCCCAGGATACTCACCCGGGAGATATACAACAACGTCTCCATCATCATGGGCGACCATATGATGAACAAGCCCATAAACGCCTGCGCCCTCTGCGGCCAGTGCAGCGTGCTCTGCCCCAACGGCTACGATATGGCCGAGGTCTGCCACATAGCCCGGCAGAACATGGTCAGCACCGGCAAGATGCCCCTGGCCCCCCATGAGTTCGCCCTTATGGACATGCTCTTTTCCAACGACGAGGCCTTCCTCAGCCGCAGGCAGCCGGGCTTTGAAAAATGCAGATATGTGTTCTTCCCCGGCTGCCAGGCCACGGCCATAGCCCCCGCCACGGTGCGGGCGGCCTATGCGGATTTATGCCGGAGGCTGGAGGGAGGCGTGGCCCTGATGCTGGGCTGCTGCGGCGCCATAGGCGACTGGGCCGGGCGCTATGAGCTCTACGGGGAGACGGTGGACTTTCTCGGAAAAGAGCTGGAGGAGCTGGGCTCACCGGAGATAATAGCCGGCTGCCCCAGCTGCAAAAAGCAGCTTCTGTCCCAGGGCCGGGAAAGCGTCCGGGGCATATGGGAGATACTGGAGGAGCTGGGCCTGCCGGAGACGGCGGAGCTCCGTCAGCGGCCCATGGCCTTACACGACGCCTGCGGAGCCCGGGGGGACGCCAAGACCCAGGAGAGCATACGGCGCCTGGCGGCAAAGCTGGGCTGCGAGATACGGGACACTCCCTATTCCGGGGACCGCTCACCCTGCTGCGGCTACGGGGGCCTGACCCAGTATACCAACCGGGAAGTGGCAAAGGAGATGGCGGAGAGCTGCCTGGAGCGCTCGCCCCTGCCCTACCTGAGCTACTGCATGGCCTGCCGGGACCGCTTTGCCCGGGAGGGCCGGGAGTCGCTGCACCTGCTGGAGCTGGTCTACGGCGCCGCCGCAGCGGACTGCCCGGACATAAGCGCAAAGAGATACAACCGCCTGGGCCTTAAACAGCAGCTGCTGAAAGAACTGTGGGGAGAGGAGCTTAAAATGGAGGAGCTGGGCTTTGAAGTGGAATATACCCCGGAGGCAGAGGAGCGGATGGACGACAGGATGATACTCAAATCCGACGTCATCCGGGTGCTGCAGCATCTGAGAGAGAGCGGGGAGGCGGTGCTGGAGGAGGACAGCGGGCTGCTGGTCACCAGGGAGCGCCTGGGCAACGTGACCTTCTGGGTCAAGTACAGCGAGACGGAGAAGGGCTATCTGGTGCACAGCGCCTACAGCCACAGGATGAAAGTGGTCAACCGGCTGTAAGCCCTGGGGAGGAGAGAAACATGTCAGATAAAAATTACTACACCATAGACCCGGAGGGCAGGCTGACGTGCATGAAATGCCGCTGCAAGCTGCAAAAGGGCAAGGCAAAATTCATGTACCTGGACAACGGCTTTCCCGTGGAGCTGCCGGTGTGCCCCCAGTGCGGCTTCGTCTATGTGCCGGAGGAGCTGGCCCTGGGCAAGGTGCTCTCCGTGGAGAAGGCCCTGGAGGACAAATGATGGACGGACATCCGGGAGGGGCGGAGCACAGTCGCTGCCTGATAGAACTGGCCTTCCTGCCCCGGGGCAGCCGCTGGCTGGACATGGGGGCCGGGGACGGCTCGGCCCTTAAAATATTGGAGGAGCAGGGCAATACCGCCCTGGGCATAGACCTGGAGCCCCGGGGGCCGGGGGTGGAGAGAGGGGACTTTCTCCGCTGTCCCTACCCCTCCGGCAGCTTTGACGGGGTGATATCCCAGTGCAGCTTTTTCCTGAGCGGGGACGTGCCTGCCGCCTTGAAGGAGGCGGCAAGGCTGCTGAGAAAGGGCGGCAAGCTGGTGTTCTCCGACGTGACGGAGGACGTGACGGAGCTGTTAAACCAAGCGCGCCTTGCGGGCTTTGCGGTGCGCCACATAGAGGACTTGACGGAGCAGTGGCGGGAGTATTACCTGGAAGCCCTGTGGCGGGAGGATATACCCTGCAGTATAAAGATGAAAAAATGCAGCTATGTGCTGTTTGCCTGCGAAAGGATGTGAGCCGATGGATCTGATGGACAGGATAATGGAGCTGTCCCGGCACGGATACTACTGCTCCCAGATTCTGGGTGTGCTGCTGATGGAGACCCTGGGGGAGGACAATCCCAAGCTGGTGCAGGCCCTGGCCGGCCTAAACGGCGGTGTGGGCTATTCCGGCGGAGTCTGCGGCTGCATGACCGCCGGCTGCTGCCTCATATCCTATTTCACCGGCAAGAGCGCCCCCACGGAGTATGAGAGCCCACACCACAAGGCCGCCCTGGGGGACTTCACCCGCTGGTTCACCGAGGAGATGGAGCTGGAGCATTCCTCCGTGGAATGTCGGGACATCACCGGGGGGAACCCGGCAAAGCGCCTGGAATACTGCCCGGAGATAATCGCCTCCACCTATGAAAAGTGTATGGAGATACTGGAAGACAGGGGACTTATGTGAGATGGAGATAGGCAGGACTTTGAGTGTCTGCCCCGTGTGCCTTGGCAGGATACCGGCAAAAAAGCTGCTGGAGGCCGGGGGCATATACATGGAAAAGAAGTGCTTTCAGCACGGCAGCTTCAAGACCCTCATCTGGGAGGGGGATCTGGATTCCTATCTGGCCTGGGCAGATGGGGATGCCGGGGGAAAGGCCCAGCCTCCCAGGGCAAAGCCTGCGGAGCGGGGCTGCCCCTATGACTGCGGGCTGTGTCAGAACCATGAGCGGGAGGGCTGCTGCGTGCTGCTGGAGCTCACCAACCGCTGCAATCTGAACTGTCCCGTGTGCTTTGCCTCCGCCGGGGAGCAGGAGCCCAGAGACCTGAGTCTGGAGGAGATAGGCCGGCAGTACGACATGCTCATGGAGCGGGGCGGCCCCTTCAATATCCAGCTCTCCGGGGGAGAGCCCACAGTGAGAGACGACCTGGATAAGATAATTTCCCTGGGCCTGAAAAAGGGCTTCAGCTTTTTCCAGCTGAACACCAACGGCCTGCGCCTGGCTCAGGAGCCGGACTACTGTATGGAGCTCCGTGATGCCGGGCTCAGCACCGTGTTTCTGCAGTTTGACGGTTTGGATGACGGGATATATCTGAAGCTCCGGGGCAGGCCGCTGAGGGAGCTGAAGCTCCGGGCAATAGAGAACTGCCGCCGGGCGGAGCTGCCGGTGGTGCTGGTGCCCACGGTGGCCCCGGGGGTGAACGACCAAAGCCTGGGGGATATACTCCGCTTTGCCCTGGAGAGGGCGCCCCATGTGCGGGGAGTACATTTTCAGCCCATATCCTATTTCGGACGCTGCGGCCTGGAGCGGCCGGAAAAGCCCCTGACCATCCCTGCCATGCTCAGACGGATAGAGGAACAGACAGAGGGGCTTATGATGGCCTCCCACTTCGGGGGCGGCGGGGCGGAGAGCCCCTACTGCTCCTTCCACGCCAGCTACCTGCACAAGGCCGACGGCAGCCTGAAAGCCCTGCCCCGGCGGCGCAGCCAGTGCTGCTGCGTAAAGAGCAGCGAGGCCCGGGACTTCGTCTCCCGGCAGTGGAGCGGCAAGGCGGCGGGGAGCTGCTGCGACCCGGACACCGCCTCCCTGGACGAGTTTCTGGAGCAGACGGTGAGAAATACCTTCACCGTCTCCGGCATGCTGTTCCAGGATGCCTGGAACCTTGACCTGGACAGGCTCCGCCGCTGCTATATCTGCGAGGTGGACTCAAAGCTGGGCATGGTGCCATTCTGCGCCTATAACCTCACCGACAGCCGGGGACGGGCCCTGTACAGAAGATGAGAAGAACAAAGCTGGACAAGTGGATAAAAGATACCGAGGCCCTCCCTGAGCTCAGCAGGGAGGGCCTGGAGGCCTTGCAGCTGAAAAGGCTGAACGAGACTCTGAAGAGAGCCGGTGCCAGGGGCGGCGTCTATGCCGGCTACCCCCGGCAGCTGGGGAGCCTTGAGGAGCTCCAGACCCTGCCCTTTACCACGGCGGAGCAGCTGTCCCACCGGAGCTCCGGATTTCTGCTTACATCCCAGAGCCGGGTGGAGCGGGTGATATCCGGCGCCACCTCCGGCACCACCGGGGCGGGAAAACGTGTCTTTTACACCCGGGAGGATATGGAGGACACGGTAGGCTTTTTCGCCGCCGGCATCTCGGAGATGCTCCCGGCGGGGGAGCGCTGCCTTATAGCCTTCCCCTTTACCGGGCCCTTCGGCCTGGGGGATTTGATAGCCCGGGCAGTGGAAAAGCTGGGGGCGGAGCCGGAAAAGGCGGGCTACGGCCAGAGCTGGGGGGAGCTCTGTGCCCTGGTGAGGGAGACAAGGCCCCGGTGCTATATCGGCTTCCCCGTTGCCCTGCTGGGCCTGGGCCGGATGTACGGGCCGGGTTTTCCCATAGAGCGCTCTCTGGTGTCCGCCGATGCCTGCCCCCGGGGCCTGATGGATGAAATCGAGAAACTCACCTGCAGCGAACCCTTTCCCCACTACGGCAGCCGGGAGTGCGGCCTGGGCGGGGCGGTGACCTGCCCGGCCCATGAGGGCATGCACCTGCGGGAAAACCACATCATAGCCGAGATAGTGGACGGAGGGGGGCGGCCCCTGCCCCCGGGGGAATACGGAGAACTGGTCATAAGCACTGTGGGGCTGCGGGCCATGCCCCTGCTGCGCTACCGCACCGGGGACTATACCCGTTTTCTGCCCCCCTGCCCCTGCGGCGGCGTGACCCGGCGCATAGACCGGGTGAGCCGGAAGACGGAAGGCCCTTCCATGGAAAAGCTGGACGAGGCCTTGTTCCGGTTACCCGGCCTTGTGGACTGTCGGGTGGAGTTTGACGGTGAGCTGAGGATCGACGCCCGGGTGCTGGAGCCGGGGCTGGAAGTGGAGATAGAGAGGGCCGCCTCGGCCTGCTTCCCCACGCTGCCGGTGCAGGTGAGCTGCGCAATAAGTTCTATGAAGGACGGACCAATGTACCCGGGAAAACGGTACATAATAAAAAGATAGAAAAAACAGCCGGTGTAAACCGACTGTTTTTTCTATGTCATTGCCTTATTTGCACAGGGCCAGGCTGCCCTTCATGTCCGGCAGAGGCAGGGAGGGAATGGGGGAGCCCAGCTCCGCCTCATATTGCTCCAGGGCCTGGGCCACCCCCGGCAGCTCCGGGTTGCCCCAGTCGTGGAGCAGCAGGCAGCCTCCGGCGTTCAGCCTGGGCCAGAACCAGCGCAGGCCATCCAGAGTGGGCCGGGCAAAATCCACGTCCAGAGACACCAGGCAAAAGCGCTCCTCCAGACCATTAAGGGAGGCGGGGAAGTAGCCGGGGCACAGCCTGACCATATCCGGATGGGGCATACGGGAGAGAACGGCCCGGGCGCTGGTGTTTTCATGGGCGGCCTGGAAGGCGGGCTCCGCCCCATCGGTGGAGGCAAAGCCGGAGAAGCTGTCAAACAGGTAGAGCCTGCGCTCCGGCAAAAGACTGTTTATACAGCGGGCAAAATCCCCACGGTACACACCCAGCTCCGCCGCCGCTCCCGGCACTTTTTCCACCAGCCTGCAGCAGATGAGCTCCAGAGCGGCCAGACGCACGTAGTCCCCCGAAAGCTCCTCCTCCGAAAGAACGCCGGAGGTCAGCAGGGCCGGGGTGCTTATCACCCTCTGCCGGGGCAGCAGCCTCTCCAGCAGCTTCCTGCCCAGCAGCTCCTCCGCTGCGGTGCAGGAGGCATTCATATCCTCCAGACTGCAGTGATTTTTCAGAAACAGTATCCGTTCCCGGCCAAGGCCCAGGCGGCTGCACTGCCCGGCGACCTCGCCGCTGTGCCTGGTGGTGACTATGAGCAGCTCACAGTCGGCGACCGGCAGCTCCTCCGGCCTGAGTATGGGACGGCCCAGAAAGTCCCCGCATTGGGAAAAGCTGTCCACAAAGGCGCTGATGCGCCGGATTTCAAGTCCCTGGCTTATCAGCTGGGATGCGCCGCAGCCGGTGCCCCAAACGTATATCCCCATGCTTTCACTACCTTTCGTTTCCCTACCGGAAAAACTCCGGCTCCTGGCTCTCATTATACCAGAGACAGGAGATAAATCAACTTTTCGGAGCAAAGGGGGGAAGGTAAAAAAGTGCGGCGCACTGCGCCGCACTTGAGACTGTTATACTCAGTAATTGATTATCCTCTGGCGTATCTGGCTGAAGGTGAGTATCCTGGTGTCCACATACTCGTCTATAAGCACCAGAGGCTCGTCCTGCTCGTCATAGTTGGTGCCCCGGAGAAATAGCAGGGGCTTGTCCCCAAAGAGGGCCAGCTCCTTTTTAAGCCCCGTATTCACGGCGGCGATGTCCACCTTGTCCCAGCAGACCTTGCGCCCGGTTATATTGTAGAGATAGTGGAACACGGAAAGCCCCGCCGCGTTCAACTCTTTCAGCTCCATGTCCCCTATCAGGCTGCGGGGAAAGTGGTCCTCGCAGTAGGCACAGAGCACATCATCGGCATAGAAATATTTCTTGTCCCGGACGACCTCCTCCCCCGGGTCTATGCCCAGAGCGGCGGCCAGCTTTTCGTCGGCAGGGATGATCTCCGTCAGCAGGGGCCGGAGCCGGGGAGTGAAGCCGGCGGCGGAGATGACGTCGGAAAAATGTCCCACGGGGCTGAAGCTCAGCTTCATGTTCCGGCGGGTGATGTTCACAAAGGTACCCTTGCCCTGGCGGCGGTGGACCAGGCCCTCCATTTCCAGCTCGTTGAGGGCGCTGCGCAAGGTGATGCGGCTGACGCCGATTATCCGGCAGAGCTCCTCCTCCCGGGGCAGCTTGTTGCTCTTTTCCAAGTCGAGAGAGGCGATATATTCCTGGATTTTCAGTTTTGCCTGGGTCTTCAGATCAATGCGCCTTATCATCGGCTCGTTCATGTATGCACCTCTCTAACTGAAACATGGGCGGGGACAGGCGTTCATAATGCGGCTTGACATGAGAAGTATTACCTTATGAAAGCTACTTTAAAATAAATACCACATACGGGGGATTTTTTCGATTGGCGATATCAACAAAATTATAATTCGCCATTTATGCAATACGACAGATACCTGCGGGCAAAAAAGGTCCCGGATTCCTTGGGGAACCGGGACCTTTTTGTATGGGGCGCAGAGGGGCTCAGCCCAACCAGGCTATGAGTTCCACCTCACAGAGGACGCTCTTGGGCAGCTCCTTCACGGCCACGCAGCTGCGGGCGGGCTTGCCGGTGAAGTACTGGGCGTAGACCGTGTTGAAGTCCCCGAAGTACTTCATGTCGGAGAGGAAGCAGGTGGTCTTGACCACGTCGCCGTAGCCTATGCCGTTGGCCTCCAGCACGGCGCCCAGGTTCTTCATCACCTGGTGGGCCTGGCTGACGATGTCCTCACCCACCACGGCGCCGGTCTGGGGGTCCAGGGGTATCTGGCCGGAGGTGAAGAGGAGATTCCCCACGGATATGGCCTGGGAATAGGGGCCGATGGCGGCGGGGGCGTTCTTGGTGTCGGTGTATTTCATGTTTCTGTTCTCCCTTTATTTTTTAGCTTTCCTGTAGGGGGTGTTCTCCAGAGGCAGCTGCTGGCGGAACTGGCCGTCATAGCGGTAGTAGGCGTGGGCGCAGGCGGGGGCCGTGGGTATCATGCACAGCTCGCCGCAGCCCTTTGCTCCCAGAGAGTAAGGCAGCTTGTCCTCCTCGGCGGGACGGCAGAGTATGACCTCCAGCTCCGGGGCCTCGGTGGCGCGCATGAAGCCGATGGTGCCGAACTTGCTCTTGGGGTAGCCGTCCACACACTCGAACTTCTCGGTGACGCCGTAGCCTATGCCCATGAGCATGCCGCCCTCTATCTGGCCCTCCACGGACTGGATGTTCACCGGGGTGCCCACGTCAAAGGCGGAGACGGCCTTGACTATCTTGCCCTCCTCGTTGAGGACTATGGCCTGGGCGCCGTAGGAATAGGAAATGTGGCTGATGGGGTTCTCCTTTATGGCCCCCAGGGGGTCGGTGATGGCGGAGAACTCGCCGTAGAACTCCCGGCCTTCCAGCTCTTCCAGGCTCTTGCCCTCGTCCAGGGCCAGGCGCAGCTTCTCGCCGGCCCGGCGGGCGGCCTCGCCGGTCATGACGGTCTGGCGGGAGGCGGTGGAGGTGCCGGAGTCGGGGGTGCGCACGGTGTCGGCATTTTCAAAGACGAAGCAGGCAGGGGACAAGTCGGTGACATGGCAGATCTCCGTCAGGCACATCTGGCCTATGCCCTGGCCCATACAGGAGGCGGAGGTGCGGATGTGCACCTTGCCCTGCTCCACGGACAGCAGCACCCGGCCTATGTCCTGCTTGCCCATGCCGGTGCCGGAGTTTTTAAAGCCGCAGGCTATGCCCACATAGGGGCCGCCGGAGTAATACACGTCCTTCAGGGCGTCCAGGCAGGCGGCCATATTGGTGTTGGGGTCGGCGGTCTGGCCGTTGGGAAGCACATCGCCGGGCTTTATCACATTACGACGCCTGAACTCCCAGGGGTCTATGCCCACCATCTCCGCCAGAAGGTTGATGTTCATCTCCGTGGCAAAGCAGCTCTGGGTCACGCCGAAGCCCCGGAAGGCGCCGGAGACCACGTTGTTGGTGTACACGGACATGCCGAAGATGTCCACATTCTGGTAGTTGTAGGGTCCGGCGGCGTGGGTGCAGGCCCGGTGGAGCACCGGCCCGCCCAGAGAGGCGTAGGCCCCGGTGTCGGCGATAATGATGCCCTTCATGCCGGTGAGCTTGCCGTTTTCGTCGCAGGCGGTGGTGAACTCCATCTCCATGGGGTGGCGCTTCACGTGGTAGTCCAGGGACTCCTGGCGGGTGTACTTCACCTTAACGGGCTTTTTCAGCTTCCAGGCTGCCAGGGCGGCATACTGCTGCACGGACATGTCCTCCTTGCCGCCGAAGCCGCCGCCCACCAGGGGAGCCCGGCAGTGGACCTTCTCCTTGGGTATCTGGAGGATCTGGGCGCACTCCCGCTGCACGTCGTAGATGGACTGGCTGGTGGTGTATATCAGCAGCCCGTCCTCACCCTCGGGCATGGCCACGCAGCACTCCGGCTCCATGAAGCCGTGCTCCTGCCAGGAGGTCTTATACTTGCGGGTGACCACGTACTTGGAGTTCTTTATGGCCTCGTCCGCATTGCCGCGGACCAAGTTTGCCCGGCTCATGATATTGCCGTCCGGGTGGATGAGGGGGGCGTCGCCCTTGAGGGCGTCAAAGGGGTTGGTGATGGGGGTGAGCTCGGTGTAGTCCACCTCCACCAGGGAGCAGAGCTCTTCCAGCTTGCTCTTGTCGGCGGAGACCACCACGGCCAGCACGTTGCCCACGTAGCGGGTGATGTCCCCCTCGCCCATGATGACATCCCAGTCCTGCTTGATGTGGCCGGTCTTGTTGCAGGGCACGTCCTCCCTCAGCAGCACCGCCAGACAGTCGGGGTGGGAGCGGGCCTTGGAGGCGTCCACCCGGTTTATCAGGGCCCGGGGATACTTGGAGTAGACGGGCTTGGCGTAGACCATGCCCTCTATCTGCAGGTCGTCGGCAAAGAGGCCGCTGCCGTTGACCTTCTCCTTGGCGTCCAGACGCTGGGCGTGCTCGTCCATGTGCAGCTTCTCCGGGGCGGCGGGGATGGGCTTGCCCTCCCGGAAAAACTCTGCGGCCATGAGTATGGCCTCCTCTATCTTCTTATAGCCGGTGCAGCGGCAGAGGTTGCCCTTTATGGCCTTCTTCACGTCTTCCCTGGTGGGGTTCAGATTCACGTCCAGCAGGCTCTTGGCGGAGATTATCATGCCCGGGATGCAGAAGCCGCACTGCACGGCTCCGGCCTGGGCGAAGCAGTGCTCGTATACGGCCATCTCCTCCGGGGGGATGCCCTCCACGGTGACTATGCTCTTGCCCTGGAGCTTGCTCAGGGGCATGACGCAGGCCTTGACCTTGGCCCCGTCCACCAGCACGGTGCAGGTGCCGCAGACGCCCTCGCTGCAGCCGTCCTTGGCGGCGGTGAGGTGCAGGTCGTCCCGGAGAAAGCTCAGCAGCTTTTTATCTTCGGCAGACTCGTATTCTCTGCCGTTTACCATTACTTTGTACATAGAGAGCTTCCTTTCAGTTTATTTTGTTTTAGCGCCCGCCTTGCCGGCGGCCTTTTCATCGTCCTTGATTATCAGGTTCAGCACCACTGCCACTATGGTTGCCAGCACCACCGGGGACTTGCCGAAGATCATGGTCACCCAGTCGGGGAAGGCGGAGAGAGTGGCGGGGGCCATGGTGATGCCCATGCCCAGGGCCACGGCCAGACCCACGATGGCGGAGTTCCTGAAGTTGAGGTGGGCGGAGGAGATGAGCTTCATGCCCGTCATGGCTATGGAGGCAAAGACGTTCACCGTGGCGCCGCCCAGAACGCAGTAGGGGATGGTGGTGAGCAGGGCGGAGAACTTGGGTATCAGGCCCGCCACGCCCAGGATGACTGCGGCCATGCCCAGCACGAAGCGGTTAATGACCTTGGTGGTGACCACTATGCCCACGTTCTGGCTGTAGGTGGCGGTGGGCAGGCCGCCGAAGAGGGCGCCAAGGGCGTTGGTGATGCCGTAGGCCACTATGCCGTTTTGCAGCTCCCTGTCGGTGGGCTCCCTGTCCATGGCCCCGGTGGTGGTGGCGGTGTAGTCGCCTATGGCCTGGATGGAGTTTATGGCAAAGAGCACGCCCATGGCCACGCAGGAGGACACCTCAAAGTCGATGCCGAAGTACATGAGCCGGGGCAGCTGGAAATAGGCGGCGGTGGATACGCTGGCAAAGCTCACCATGCCGAAGCAGGCGGAGACCGCATAGCCCACGATGATGCCGATGAGGATGGAGGCCAGCTTCAGTATGCCCTTGCCGTAGTGGTTGAGCACCACCACCACCGCCAGGGTGAAGAGGGCTATGGCCCAGTTTTCCCAGGAGCCGTAGTTGGCGCTGGAGGTGCCGCCGGCCATGTAGTTTATGGCGGTGGGGTAGAGGGACAGGCCTATGGTGAAGACCACGGTGCCGGTCACCAGGGGCGGGAAGTATTTGCGTATGTTCTTAATGAGAAAGCCGATGACTATTGCTATAAGGCCGCCCACCACCTGGGAGCCCAGGATGGTGGCCACGCCGAAGCCTGCGGCCACGGCCTGCATGGTGGGCACATAGGCAAAGCTCACGCCCAGTATCATAGGCAGGCCGGAGCCCAGGCCCAGGGAGCCCTTCTTCCCTATGGGGAACAACTGCAGAAGGGTGGACAGGGCGGAGATGACCAGGGAGGACTGGATGAGGATTATCTTGTCCGCATCCGCCATGCCGCCGCCGCTGACGGCGGAGGCCACGATGATGGCCGGGGTCACGCAGCCCACTATCATGGCCACCACGTGCTGCAGGGCCAGGGGCAGGGCGCTGGATATGGGGGGACGCCCCCTGAGTTCAAAGAGGCTGCCGGAGGTATTTGTATTTGCCTTCATCAAGTTCAACCTTCTTCCGAGAATTGAGTTGGGAGCTCTGCTATTCCGGGGAGTGGAAGGCCCGTCCCCGGCGGAGATAGCGGCCCATGCCGGGCAGGGTCAGCTCCCCGTCCTTGAATACCTGGGCGCCGCGCAGGAACACGTCCCGCAGGGAGCCGGAGGTCTTAAAGCCCTCATAGGGGCTGTAGTCGCAGTTTTGATATTGACGGGCGGCGGTGATGACGCTGTCCCTGCGTGGGTCGTAGACGGCGATGTCGGCGTCGCTGCCCGGGGCCAGCAGGCCCTTTTTGGGGTAGAGGCCGAAGAGCTTGGCGGGGGTCTCGCTGAGCACCCGGCAGAGCTCCTGCACGCTGATGCGCCCCGAAGCCACGCCGGCGGTGTACATCACGGCGGCCCGGTGCTCTATGCCCGGCATGCCGTTGGGGATGAGGGTGAAGTCGCTCCGCCCCAGCTCCTTCTGCCCCTTGAAATTGAAGGAGCAGTGGTCGGTGGAGATAAGGTCTATCTCGCCTCCGGCCAGGGCCTCCCACAGGGCGGCCTGGTCCTCCCGGGAGCGCAGGGGCGGGGAGCAGACATACTTGGCCCCCTCAAAGCCCGGGGACTCGTAGAGCCTCTCGTCCAGGGTGAAGTACTGGGGACAGCTCTCCACATAGACCTGCTGCCCCCGGCGGCGGGCCAGGCGTATCTCCTCCAGGCCGTCGGCGGTGGACAGATGCACCACCCAGGCCGGGACTCCCGCAAGGCCTGCCAGGCGCAGGAAGCGGCTCACCGCCTCCCCCTCCAGAAGGGCCGGACGGGTGCGGGGGTGCCAGGCGGGGGAGACCTTGCCGGAGCGGACGGCCCGCTCTCTGAGCAGGTCCAGCACCGGGCCGTTTTCGCAGTGGACCCCCAGCACGCCGCCTATCTCCTTCATCTCCGTGAGGATGTCATAGAGCTGGGCGTCGCTGACCATGAGATTGTCATAGGCCAGATAGCACTTGAAGGAAGTGACCCCGGCCCCGGCCATCTGCCGCAGCTGGGCGCGGGTGTCCTCGTTCCAGTCGCATATGGCCATGTGGAAGCCGTAGTCACAGGAGCAGTGCCCGTCCGCCCGGCCGTGCCACACATCCAGGGCCTGCTGCAGGCTGCCCCCCTTGTCCTGGGTGGCAAAGTCCAGAAGGGTGGTGGTGCCCCCGGCTATGGCCGCCGCCGTGCCGGTTTGGAAGCTGTCGGCGGTGACGGTGCCGGATACGGGCATTTCCATATGGGTGTGGGCGTCTATGAAGCCGGGAAAGACCAGGCAGCCGGAGGCGTCCATCACCCGCTCGCCCCGGAGCTCCGGGCCGATGGCGCTTATCTTCTCCCCCTCGATGAGTATGTCGGCTACTTGCAGCCCTCCGGAGGAGACGAGGGTGCCGCCTTTTATCACGGTGCTCATATCAGCCCAGGAAGGCGTCTATGACCTGGCGCAGCTCCTCCGGGAGCAGGGCGGGGTCGGTGAACACCTTGCCGTCGAGACGGAACTTGCTGCGGCCCAAAAAGCCGTTGTTGCTTGAAGAATCAAAGTCCGCTTCCGTCTCGAAATAGGTGAATTTATCCTTGTAGGGGATGTAGCCGAAGGGGCAGAGGCAGGCGCAGTTGCCGCACTCGTTGCAGTAGGAGTCGATATGTATGGCGGCCTTCAGGGCGGGCAGGGGGAAGTTTGCCCGGTTGGGGCAGACGTCCATACAGTTTTTGCACTTGAAGCAGGCCGTGGGGGGCACGGTGTTCTTCACCGGCCGGGGCCGCTCCGGCTCTTTCATGTAGTGGGGGTCGGAGAGCACCTTGCCGCAGAGCTCGGCCAGCTTGGCGCAGTCCACCTGCTCAGGGATGCTCATGGGGATGAGGGCGGCCAGCTTGGTGAGGTTCTTGTAGCCGCCGCTTTTCAGCAGGTAGGTGGCCAGGGTCACCGGCTTTATGCCGCAGGAGAGCACGTCGGTTATGTTGTGGTTGTCAATGCCGCCGGAGAAGGATATAGGCAGCCGCCCCTCGGTGGCCAGGCTCAGCTCATAGGCCACATGCAGGGCGATGGGGAACAGGGGCTTGCCGGACATGTACATGGCCTCCCCCTGGAGCTCGCCCCGGACTATCTGCACCGGGAAGGTGTTGGTGAGCTTCACGCCGAAGACCAGGCCCTTGCTCTCCGCCAGGGCCATCAGGCGGCGGACCATTGCCACAGCGTCGGGCAGCTTCATGTCGTGGTCAAAGTGCGTGGTGTCAAAGCTCACATAGCCGTAGCCCATCTTGTCCAGCATGGCCCGTACCCGCTCGTAGCCCAGCAGGGTGGGGTTGCATTTGATATAGGTGTTGAAGCCCTTTTCCTCAATGAGGTAGGCGGCGATGCGCTCTATCTCGTCGGCGGGGCAGCCGTGCATGGTGGACAGGGTCACCAGCTGGCAGATGTGGGGGTCAAGGCCCCGGATGAAGGCCTCGTCCACATTCTTGAACAGGGGCAGGCAGCTCACCGCCGTGTCCAGGCACTGCTGCCAGAAGGGGCTCTTGCCCGCGTCCTGCATGGTGTTGAGGAAATCGTCGATGACGCCGCTCTGTATGCCCGCCAGGTTGTAGCCCACACTGAGGTGGAACTGGAAGCTGTCGTCCCAGCCGAATTCCCTGGCAAAGAGCTTGATGGCGATGTAGGCTTTTATGTACTCCTCCATGGCCTCCCGGACGGTGAGCTCGGTGGACCACTCGGTGTTGTAGGCCTCATCCTTCACGTAGATGCAGGGTTTAACTATGCCCAGCTCCTTGCCTACCAGTATCTGCACCGTCTTCAGCTCGAAGATGCGGGCCCCGGCGGCAAAGGCGGAGAGTATGTTCTGGGCCAGCTGGGTGTGGGGGCCGGCGGCGGGGCCCACGGGGACCGACACCTTCTTGCCCGCCACCGGCACGGCGCCGGCAACCAGCTCTGCGTGCACGGGCACATAGAACAGGCTCTTGTGCCCCTTGTACTCGGAGACCACCGTCTCCAGCAGGGTCTTAAAGGGAACGCCTCTCATTTCGTCGCTCATGTCAGTTACCTCCGCAAAGTTTTTCCCAAAGGCGGCCAGCCTGCCTGCGGCATTCGTACATTATCTTTTCCTCGTCCACGGAGACTATCTCCCGGTCGTGCATCAGGACTCTGCCGCTGCCCACGGTGGTGGTGATGTTCCGGCCGTTCATGCCGAAGAGCAGGTGGCCGTTGAGATTGCCGCCGTCCATGGGGGTGAAGGGCTTGTAGTCGGATACTATGATGTCCGCCCTGGCCCCGGGGGCGAGCACGCCGAAGCGGCCGCCGAAGTGGCGCTGGGCCAGCAGGGCATTGTTATCCAGGGCCATGGCAAAGGTCTCGTTCCAGCCCAGGGAGGGGTGGCGGTTGAAGTGCTTTATCAGAACGTTTGCGTGCTTCATGGACTCCAGCATGTCGCTGGTGAAGCCGTCGGTGCCCAGGCCCACGGTGACTCCCGCCTCAAATAGCTTCATCACGTCGGTGACGCCCACGGCGTTGCCCATATTGGACTGGGGATTGTGCACCACGGCGGTGCCGGTGCTGCTCAGCAGCTGCCTGTCGGAGTCGCTGAGGTATACGCAGTGGCCGCAGATGGTCTGGGGACCCAGGATGCCGTGGCGGTAGAGCCGCTCGGGCACCGTCTCGTTGTAGTGCTCCCGGCAGTGGTCCCGGTCGTAGCTGCCCTCGCACACGTGGATGTGGAAGCCCCCGTCCCAGTGCTCCCGGGCATAGGCCATGGTGGCCTCGGATATGGTGAAGGAGGCGTGCATGCCGCACATGGCGGAGAGCAAGCCGCTCTTGTCCTCTTTACACTGGCGGCCGAAGTCCAGGTTCTCCTGCACCGACTGGCGGGATTTCTCCTCCCCGTCCCGGTCGGATATCTCATAGCACAGGCAGGAGCGCACCCCCGTGTCTTTTGCGGCCTCTGCCAGCTGAGTGAGGCTGCCAGGTATCTCACAGAAGGAGGCGTGGTGGTCGAAGATGGTGGTGACGCCGGAGCGGATACACTCTATCATGGTCATGTAGCCGCTGCAGCGGGTCATGGCCAGATCCAGGTTCCGGTCTATCCTCCACCAGGTGCCCTCCAGCACCTCCAGAAAATTCGTGGGGTTGTTGCCGGGGATGGACAGGCCCCGGGCAAAGGCGGAGTAGATATGGTGGTGGGCGTTTATAAAGGCGGGCATAATGACGCCCCCTTTGGCGTCCAGCCTCTCGGCCTGGGGGTATTTCTCCAGCAGCTCCTGCCGGGGGCCCAGCTCCAGTATCTTGTCCCCCTCCCAGACCACGGCTCCGTCCTCTATCATGGGCAGGGCTGCGTCCCGGGTGAACACTGTACCGTTGTACAGGATATGTCTCAAAGGTCAAACCTCCCCTCTCTCGTTTTAGGATTGATTTAAAAGACGCCGAGCTGATCTGATGCAGAGCAGCTCGGCGTGCCGTTTATTCGATAACTGTGCCGGTCTTACCCTCTATACCGTCTTTAGCCTTTTCAAGAAGCGTGATAAGGGAGCGCCGTCCCGGGGCGGATTCCGCAAACTTTATGGCGGCCTCCACCTTGGGCAGCATGGAGCCCGGGGCGAACTGGCCCTCGGCGCAGTAGCGGCGGGCCTCCTCGGTGCTCATGTGGTCCAGCCACTGCTGGTTGCTCTTGCCGAAGTTTATGGCGCACTTTTCCACTGCGGTGAGGATTATCAGCACGTCGGCGTCCACCTGCTGGGCCATGAGGCAGGAGCAGAAGTCCTTGTCTATGACGGCGCCCATGCCCCTGAGGTGGTTGCCCTCACGGATGACGGGGATACCGCCGCCGCCTCCGGCAATGACCACCTGCCCGGCGTTGAACAGGGCCCGGATGGTCTCTATCTCCACTATGTCCCGGGGCTTGGGGCTGGCCACGATGCGCCGCCAGCCCCGGCCGGCGTCCTCCATCATGACGTAGCCCTTTTCCTTCTGAAGGCTCTCCGCCTCCTCACGGCTCATGAAGCGGCCGATGGGCTTGGAGGGGTGCTGGAAGGCCGGGTCTGCCGGGTCCACGATGACCTGGGTGATGATGGAGGTGCAGGGCTTGGGTATGCCCCGGTTCAAAAGCTCCTCCCTGAGGGCGTTCTGCAGGTCGTAGCCGATGTAGCTCTGGCTCATGGCCACACACACGGACAGGGGGATGATGGGGAAGTCCGACTCCACCTCACGGCTCAGCTCGTTCATGGCGTGGTTTATCATACCCACCTGAGGGCCGTTGCCGTGGGAGATGATTACGTTGTGCCCCTCTTCAATCAGGTCGGCAATGGCCTTGGAGGTGTACTTGACGGCAGTCATCTGCTCGGCCAGAGTATTTCCCAGGGCATTGCCGCCCAGGGCTATAACTATTCTCTTGCCCATATCACTCAGCCTTCATACGGCGCTCGACGGCGCGCTCTTCCAGCTTCTTGAGCATGCCCTGGGGATCCTTGCACTTGGCCAGGAAGATCATGGCGGCGATGATGTAGGGCTTGAAGGAGGCCTCCTTGTACAGGGGCACCCGGTAGCGGTCGAAGACGCTGGCTTCCACCTCACCGTCGGTGCAGGAGACGCCGTTGATGTCGGCGGGCAGGCAGTGGAGGTAGAGGGCCTTGCCGTCGTGGGTCTTGGCCATCATCTCCTCGGTGCAGCACCAGTCTTTATGCTCGGCGTTCTGCTTGAGCAGCTCCTGCTCCAGGGCCTTGATGCCGGCGCTGTCGCCCTGGGCGTACAGGTCGGTGCGCTTCTCCATGGCGGCAAAGGGAGCCCAGCTCTTGGGGTAGACGATGTCCGCATCCTGGAAGGCCTCGGCCATGGAATTGACCTTCTTGAAGGAGCCGCCGGTGGCAGCGGCGTTCTTCTTGGCCACTTCCTCCACCTCGGGCATGACTTCGTAGCCTTCGGGGTGGGCCAGGACCACGTCCATGCCGAAGCGGGTGAACAGGCCTATGACGCCCTGGGGCACGGACAGGGGCTTGCCGTAGGAGGGGGAGTAGGCCCAGGTCATGGCCACTTTCTTGCCCTTCAGGTTCTCAACGCCGCCGAAGTGGTGGATGATATGGAGCATGTCGGCCATGCACTGGGTGGGGTGGTCGATGTCGCACTGGAGGTTCACCAGGGTGGGCTTCTGCTCCAGGACGCCGTCCTTGTAGCCCTCGGTGACGGCGTTGACCACTTCGTGCATGTAGGCGTTGCCCTTGCCGATGTACATGTCGTCCCGGATGCCGATGACGTCGGCCATGAAGGAGATCATGTTGGCGGTCTCACGCACGGTCTCGCCGTGGGCTATCTGGCTCTTGCCCTCGTCCAGATCCTGGACCTCCAGGCCCAGCAGGTTGCAGGCGGAGGCAAAGGAGAAGCGGGTGCGGGTGGAATTGTCACGGAAGAGGCTGATGCCCAGACCGGACTCGAAGATGCGGGTGGAGATGTTGTTCTCCCGCATGTAGCGCAGGGCGTCGGCGATGGTGAATACGGCCTCGATCTCGTCGTCGGTCTTTTCCCAGGTGAGGAAGAAGTCGCCTTCGTACATTTCCTTGAAGTTGAGGGAATTGAGCTTGTCGATGTAGGCCTGCAGTTTGGCGTCCATAATTTTGTTCTCTCCTTTTAAATAATGAGTTTTAATATTTCCTGAAATTTACTGCTTACTTGATGTCATTGTCGGTGAGGCCGGCCCGGAACTGGGCCACGTCTCCGCCCTTGTTCTCCTCTTTGTAGAGGCCGGGCACTGCGGCGTAGAGGGCAGCGCAGGTGACCAGGTCGTCCTTCCAGGTGATCTCGTTGGGGGCATGGGCCTGGCTCTCGGCGCCGGGGCCGAAGCCCACGCAGGGGATGCCGTAGCGGCCCTGGATGGCCACGCCGTTGGTGGAGAAGGTCCACTTGTCGGTGAGGGGGCGGTGGCGCAGGTGCATGGCTCCCTCGGGCCCGATGCGCTCTTCGCCGAAGAGGGCGTGGTGGGCGTCCACCAGAGCCTGGACATGGGCGGCGCTCTCCTTGTTTATCCAGGTGGGGAAGTAGCACTCGGTCTCATAGACCTCGCCGGTCCAGGAGGGACGGTCGTACATGTACATGGAGACGGTGACGTCCTCGCCGTACTTCTTCACATTGGGCAGATCCCGGATCTCCTGGAGGCAGGAGTCCCAGGTCTCGCCGGCGGTCATGCGACGGTCGATGGAGATGGAGCAGGAGTCGGCCACGGCGCAGCGGCTGGGGGAGGTGTAGAAGATCTGGGAGGTGGTGCAGGTGCCCCGGCCCAGGAAGCGGGCGTCCTCGTAGTGCTCGGGATTGTACTTGGGGTCCAGCATCTTTACCAGGCCCTTTATCTCCACGCTGTCGTCGGCGGGATTCTCGTTGAGGGCACGCACGTCCTGGAGGATGTCGGCCATCTTGTAAATGGCGTTGTCGCCCCGCTCGGGAGCGGAGCCGTGGCAGGACACGCCCTTCACGTCCACACGGATCTCCATGCGGCCCCGGTGGCCTCTGTAGATGCCGCCGTCGGTGGGCTCGGTGGAGATGACGAACTCTATCTGCTTCTGGGCCTCTTCCTTGCTGGGGAAGTACTTGTTGACTATGTACTGCCAGCACATGCCGTCGCAGTCCTCCTCCTGGACGGAGCCCACCACCATGATCTTATAGCCCTGAGGGATGAGGCCCAGGTCTTTCATGATCTTGGCGCCGTAGACTGCGGAGGCCATGCCGCCCTCCTGGTCGGAGCCGCCCCGGCCGTAGATGACCTGCTCGTCCTCATAGCCCTGGTAGGGGTCATGGGTCCAGTTGTTGATGTTGCCTATGCCCACGGTGTCGATATGGGAGTCGATGGCGATTATCTTGTCGCCCTGGCCCATCCAGCCGATGACGTTGCCCAGGCCGTCCACTTCCACCTTGTCGTAGCCCAGCTTTTCCATCTCGGCCTTGATGCAGGCCACAACTTCCTTTTCTTCACAGCTCTCGCTGGGGTGGGAGATCATGGCGCGGAGGAAACGGGTCATGTCGGCTCTGTAGCCTTCTGCTGCCTTTTTGATTGCTTCGTAATTCATTTTGATTACCCCCAATAGAAAATTTATATTTCCTGATAGGCCCCGCCCCAGACTATCTTCCGATAGTTCTCGGGGTCGGTGTCACCCTCAGTGGAGAACATGAGTACACGGCTGTTTTCGTCCAGCCCTATGGCATCTTTAAGCTCGGCATATTCCGGCTCGGTCATCAGCGTGGCTATAAGGCCCATGCCCACGGCCCCGGACTCGCCGGAGATGACCTGGGGGTCGCCCTTTACCGGGGCGCCCAGCATGCGCATGCCCTTGGCGGAGACCCAGTCGGGGCAGGAGACAAAGAAGGCGGAGTGGTTTTTCAGAATGTCCCAGGAGATGATGTTGGGCTCGCCGCAGGCCAGGCCCGCCATGATGGTGCTCAGATCTCCATCCACTATCCTTATATCTCCGTCGCCGGCCTTGGCCCCCTGATACAGGCAGTCCGCAGCCTGGGCCTCCATGACCACCACGGTGGGCTCGCAGTCGCGGAAGAGGTTTGCAAAGTAGCCCTGGACGGCTCCGGCCAGGCTGCCCACGCCGGCCTGGATGAAGATGTGGGTGGGCCTTTCTACCCCGGCCTCCTTCAGCTGCTGGGCGGCCTCGCTGGCCATGGTGCCGTAGCCCTGCATTATCCAGGCGGGGATGTCCTCGTAGCCCTCCCAGGCGGTGTCCTGGACCATGACGCCGTGCTCGGTCTTTTCCGCCATGGCGTTGGCCCGGCGGACGCACTCGTCGTAGTTGACCTCTTCTATGCTGACCTTGGCGCCCTCTTTGGCAATGTTGTTGAAGCGGGACTGGACGGAGCCCTTGGGCATCAGCACCACCGCCTTCTGCCCCAGGCGGTTTGCGGCCCAGGCCACGCCCCGGCCGTGGTTGCCGTCGGTGGCGGTGAAGAAGGTGGCCTGGCCGAACTCCTCCTTCAGCTTGTCGCCGGTGAGGTAGTTGTAATCCACTTCGGACACGTCCTTGCCCAGCTGCCCGGCAATGTAGCGGGCCATGGCAAAGGAGCCGCCCAGGACCTTAAAGGCGTTGAGGCCGAAGCGGTAGCTCTCGTCCTTGACGAAGAGGCTGCCCAGGCCCAGGTACTCCGCCATGCCCTTGAGCTGGGCCAGAGGGGTCACGCTGTACTGGGGGAAACTCTCATGGAACTTCCTGGCCTTGCCCACGTTCTCCAGGCTCATGACGGCCAGCTGCTTGTCTTCGGTTTTGGGCATCTTGTTTTTTGCCCACTGGATCTTTTTCATGAAACATCCTCCTTAAGGTGCCGTTCGTACTTTTTATATAAAGGTAATTGCCTGACTTGCCGCTCTGCCTGCTCAGTAGTTGATTATCCGCTGGCGTATCTGGCAGAAGTTGAGTATCTGGGAATCCACGTATTCGTCGATGAGGATGAGGGGCCTGTCCTGCCCGTCATAGTTTATGCCGTGGAGCTGGAGCAGGGGCCGGTGGCCGAAGACCTTCAGCTCCTTCTTGGCGGAGGGGAAGACGCAGCGCAGCTCCACCTTGTCCCAGCTGACTTTACGGCCGGTGAGCTCGTGGATATAGTGGAACACCGAGGCGTAGCCCTCTCTCAGCTCCTGGGGGTCCCTGTCCCCTATGAGACTGCGCAGGAAGCAGTCCTCACAGTAGGCGCAGATCTCGTCGTCGGCGTAAAACAGCTTCTTGTCCCTGACCACCTCTTGGCCCTCCTCTATGCCCAGAGCCTGGGCGGTCTGGGCGTCCGCCTCAATGACCTCCACATCCAGCACCTGCACCCGGGGCTTAAAGCCCGCCTCCGCTATCAGATCCGAGAAGCGGCCCACCGGGCTGAAGCTCAGGCGCATGTTCACCCGGGTGGTGTTCACGAAGGTACCCTTGCCGTGGATGCGGTGGACCAGACCTTCAATCTCCAGCTCGCTGAGGGCGCTGCGGAGAGTGACCCGGCTGACCCCTATCATGCGGCAAAAAAGCTCCTCCCTGGGCAGCTTGTTGCTTTCGCTGAGGTCCAGGGACATGATATAGTCCCGAATCTTAGCTTTAGCCTGAGTTTTTAGGTCAACATGGCTTATCATGGCTTTGCTGATACTATCACTCCCTTTGCTGCGGCCAGGCAGAAGCCCGTCGTAAAAGGTCTTGTTATGACGCATAAGGTAATAGGTAATACCTTATATCCCTCTGTTCAAAAAGTAACATATTGCGGCCGCCTTTTCAAGTGTGAGTGTTGACAAAAAACTATCAATACTTTTGTGGATTATGCCGTAAGCTCCTTGAATTGCGTTGTTTTGCCATGACAGAGCGAAAAAAATCCCCCCTGGGCGGAGGGCAGAGGCTCCGCTCAGGGGGGATGTCGGCGTATTTGCTTTGCTTTGGGTCTCAGTAGCGGCCGAAGCTGCAGTTGGGGAAATGGCAGCTTTTGCACATCTGGCACAGGCCGCCGTCGCCCAGGCGTATCAGGTCCTGCTTTGTGAATCTGTCCCCGGCAAATATCTGGGGCAGCAGCACGTCGAACATGGTGGTGGGCAGGCTGATGGCGGCCCCGGGCACGCCCAGGATGGCGGTGTTTCCCAGATAGGCCACCAGGGTCATGTTGCCGGGCTGGGCTGGCAGGCCGTGGCTTATTATCTCCGCACCCAGGCTGCGTATGGCTGTGGGGGTGAGGTCGTCCGGGTCCACGGACATGCCGCCGGTGAAGATGAGGAAATCCGCCCCCATATCCAGATATTTCCGAGCGGCGGCCTCTATCATCTCCAGCTCGTCGTCGCAGATGCTGACGCCCAGAATATCGCAGGGGTATTTGGCCATCTTGGCGCGCACCACCGGCTCGAACTTGTCCTTGATGCGGCCGCTGTATATCTCGGAGCCGGTGATGACGACTCCCAGCTTCCGGGGCTTGTAGGGCCGCAGGTCCAGGAGCTTTTCCCCGGCGCAGAGCGCCTCCGCCTTTATTATCTGCTCCTCCCGGGTGACCAGGGGAACTATGCGCATGGAGGCCAGGCGGGCCCCCTCCTCCACGGGGAAGTGGTCGGGGAGGGTGGAGATGGTGATGTCGCCTATGGAGTTTATCTCCTCCAGCAGCCGGGTGTTCACCCGGAACATGCCCCGCCGGTCGGCAAAGAGCAGCATCTTGCCCTCGGAGGGGCCGGTGTAGTGGGCTCCCTCCACCGGGGCCATGGCGGCCATGCGCAAGGCGCAGTCCTCCTCGTGTATCTCCCCGGCGTTTTCCTCCCAGACAAAGACCGTGCGCTTGCCCAGGTCCAGCAGCTGGGGGATATCCTCCTCTGTTATTACATGGCCCCGCTTGAAGGCGGCCCCCTTGAAGCCGTCCCGCATGGCGGTGATGTCGTGGCAGAGCTCCAGGCCTACCGCATTTTCCACGTTTATTTTTTTCATTCCTGTCAAATCCTCTCCTGCTTGAAATCGCTATTTAAGCAGCACGCATTTTTCCGGCGGCAGCCGGATGTAAGTCTCCTCCCGGCGCAGCTTCTCCCAGCTGCTCTTGTCCGTCTCCAATCCCACGGGGCCGGCATTGCCCCGGGCAAACATCAGGGTGTAGGAAAAGGGGTTTTCCGTCTCGGACACCAGGCGGCAGAGAAAGGCGTTCTCCCCGGGGCCGAAGCACAGGTCGTGCATGCGGATGCCCAGGTAGCGGGCGTCCCCTATGTCCTCGGCGGTCTCCAGCTCCATGCCCCAGTCCAGAGCCAGGAGGCGGCGCTGCCCCAGCTTCTCTATGGGCGAGATGTTCTTGCAGCCGGTGAGTATGGCGGCGGAGCGGGTGGCGGGCCGGGCAAAGACCGCCTTCTTCTCCCCAAAGGTCTCGATGCCGCCCTCATTCATGACGGCTATCTTGTCCGAGAGGCGGAAGACCTCGTCCCGGTCATGGGAGACCAGGATGACGGTTTTGCCGAAGCTGCGGATGACCTCCCCCAGCTCCCGCTCCAGGCGAAAGCGCAGGTGGCTGTCCAGGGCGGAGAAGGGCTCGTCCAGCAGCAGGATGTACGGCCCGGAGACCAGGAGCCTGGCCAGGGCGGTGCGCTGCTGCTGCCCTCCCGAGAGCTGCCAGGGGTAGTGGGCGGCCAGCTCGCTGAGGCCGAAGCCGTCCATTATATCCCCTATCTTTTTCTCCCGGGCGGCGGAGTCCTTCTCCCGTCGGGCCCCGGCCCGGATGTTCTGCAGCACGGTCATGTTGGGGAAGAGGGCGTAATTTTGAAACATGAGGCCGGTGCGCCGCTGCTGGGGGCTCAAATCTATGCGCTTTTCCGAATCGAAGAGCACCCGGCCATCCACCTCTATGTGGCCCCGGTCCGGCCTGACTATTCCGGCGATACATTTTAAAGTCATGCTTTTGCCGCAGCCGGAGGCCCCCAGCAGAGCCAGTACCTCATTTTCGGCCTCCAGCTTTACTTTCAGGTGAAAATCCCCCAGGCTCTTTTCTATGTCCGCATATATGCTCATCTCAGGCACCGGCCTTTCTCGGCGGGCCGGACAACCGCTGCTTCTTCTCCAGCATGTTCACCGCCAGCAGCACCACAAAGGAGATGGCCAGGTTCACCAGCACCCAGCGGAAGGCCCCGGCGTCGTCATTGGTGCGCCAGAGCTGATAGACGGTGGTGGAGATGGTGGCGGTGCGGCCGGGAGTGTAGCCGGCTATCATGCTGGTGGCGCCGTATTCCCCCAGGGCCCGGGCAAAGGACAGCACGGTGCCCGCCAGGATGCCCTGCCTGCAGTAGGGCATGCGGATGCGCCAGAATATGTAGCTGTTGGAGAGGCCCACGGACTGGGCCGAGTAGGCCAGGGTCTCGTCAAAGGCCTCGAAGGCGCCCCGGGCCGTGCGGTACATCAGGGGGAAGATGACCACGGTGGTGGCGAAGATGGCCGACCACCAGGTCATGGTGAGCTTGAGAGAGAAAGCCGAGAGGAACCAGGCCCCTATAGGCCGCTTGGGCCCCAGCAGGCGCAGCAGCAGATAGCCCACCACCGTGGGCGGCAGCACCAGGGGCAGGGTGAGCACCACGTCCAGCACACCCTTTAAAGCCCGTGGGGCCTTGGCTATATAGTAGGCGGAGAAGATGCCCGCAAAAAAGATTATCACCGTACTTATCCCGGCGATGCGCAGGGAGTTCCACAGGGGAAATAGGTCCATATGATCGCCTCTTCAAAAAAGAGCGGGCAGGATAGGCTGCCCGCTCAGGGAGTGTTTATAGTTTCAGCTCAGGGGGCTGAAGCCCACCGACTCAAAGACGGCGGAGGCCTCCGGGCCCGTCAGGTAGTCCAGGAAGGCCCTGGCCTCGGCCTCGTGCCGGGTGATGTTCAAAACTGCAGCGGGGTAGATGACCTGGCCGCACATCTCGGCGGTGGCGGTGTCCACCACGGTGAGGCCGGCGGAATAGGCGTCGGTGCCGTAGATTATGCCGCAGTCAACGGTGGCCTCGGAGACCTGGGTGGTGACCTCCTTCACGTTGGAGCCGTAGGTTATAACTCCCGCTGCCGCCAGCTCCTCCTCGCTCAGCCCGTAATAGGCAAAGATCTTCTGGGTGTACTGGCCCACGGGCACGTCGGAATTGCCCATGGCCAGCATGATGCTCCCCTCCTGAAGTCCGGCCACCATGTCGTCATAGGACTCTATACCGGCGGGGTTCCCCTCGGGTACGGCCAGAGCCACCTTGTTCTCCAGCAGGTCTATGCGGGTGCCCTGGAGCACATAGTCCTGGCCGTCGGCATTGCCGCCCTCGGCATCCAGGGAGCCGTCCAGGGCGTTCATCTGCTTGGGAGCTGCGGAGATGAAGACGTCGCAGTCCGCCCCCTCCTCTATCTGGGTCTGGAGAGTGCCGGAGGAGTCGAAGTTGAAGACCAGCTCCACATTGGGGGCCAGCTCTTTATACATATCGGCTATCTCGTTCAGGGTCTCGGTCATGGAGGCGGCGGCAAAGACGATGAGCTCCACGCTCTCCTCCTGGGCGCTCTCCTCGGCGGGGGCCTGGGCGGAATTTTCGGCGGGGGCTTCGGTGGCGGCGGGGGTCTCTGACTGGCCGCAGCCGAACAGGCAGAGGGCAAGGCTCAGGCAGAGCAGCAGGGCAAGCGCTTTTTTCATATTGGTTCCTCCTTGAATTTTACTGTATATCCGAAGGCAGATACTGCCTTTCAGGTACAGGGCCGGGGAAACGACTTATAATGGAATACAAATCAATAAGCCCCTGAGAGCGGGCTTTTACCGGCAATATAATGCCGATTAGTAATCATTTACTAATCGGCATTATAACAGTAAAGGGAGAAATTGGCAAGATGTTTTTGTATAAACTGTAAATTTTTCCGGAATACGCCCCGGGGCCTTATTCCATGCTGCGCCGGGCTCTCAGCTCTATGAGCTGCCCGGCAATGGATATGGCTATCTCCGCCGGGGTCTCGGCCTTAATATCCAGGCCGATGGGGGAAGTGATGCGCAGGAAGTCGGAATCCTCAAAGCCGTATTCCTCCTTCAGCTTTTTGTACACCCCGGCCTTCTTGTGGCGGCTGCCTATGACTCCGATGTAGCAGGCGGGGCTTCTCAGCACCTGGGCCTGGATGACGGCGTCGAAGGCGTGGCCCCGGGTCATGACGCAGACATAGTCCTCAGGGCCTATCTCTATATAGTCGTATATGTGTTCAAAGTCTATGAGCTTCACTTCCTCGGCGGAGGGGAAGAGGGCTTTGTCGGCAAAGTCCGGCCTGTCGTCCATGGCCACGCAGCGAAAGCCCACATGGCTGAGCACCGGAACCAGCTCCTGGGCCACATGGCCGCAGCCGAAGACAAAGACCCGGCCGGAGGAATTTATCTGCTCCAGATAGAAGTCCTCCCCCTCCCGGCTCACCCGGCCGGGCCGACGGCCAAAGCAGCTCTCCAGCCAGTCCGGGGCCTCAATGCCTATGAAGCCATCCTGACGGGTATAGAGCCCCAGGCGGCCGTCCCCGGAGATGTGGGACACCAGCCACAGGTCCCGGCCCAGGGCAAAGAGCTCCTGAGCCCTGTGGGCCAGGGCCAGGGTCTCCGGGTCATGGGCGGGGATATAGCTGAAGAAGACCTCCACGGCCCCGCCGCAGATCATGCCCAGGTCCTCCACGTCGTTCCTGTTGAGGGAGAAGTCCTTCTGGAAGCAGCTCTTGTCCTCCAGCACCCGGGCGGCTATCTGCTCCGAGCGGTACTCCACGGCCCCGCCGCCAATGGTGCCGCAGATGCGGCCCTGGGCCCCCACCAGCATCCGGGCCCCGGCCCCTCTGGGGGCCGCCCCGGAGGAGGCGATGACGGTGACCAGCACCAGGTCCTCCCCGGACCGGAGCCGCTCGGCTATGGTTTTGAACATTTCTCTCATGGGACTACTTCCTTTCCGCATAAAGAATTTATTCTGTCTCTTAGGGCCTCGGCGGCGGCCCTGCGCCGGGCGTGGGCCTGCCGGGCCTGCTCGTCTGCGCATTTTGAAAGGCTCAGCCGGAAGCGCTCCTCCAGATTCACCCGGCGGGAACCGGAGACGCACTTGTCGGCCAGGGAGACTGCCGCCGCCTCCAAAGGCTCCGGCGGGGACTCATGGTGCTGCCGGATGATCCCGGCCTGGGCGGGGTAACCCAGCGCCTCCAGCCACCGGGCCCCCAGAGCGGCGTGGTCCGGGCTGAGCCGGGCGATGTCATGGAGCAGGGCGGCGCTCTCTGTGAGCTGCCGGTCACACTCCGCCCCGGCAGCCTCCAGCTCCCAGGCTATTTCCAGGGCCAGCTCCGCCACGGCCTTGCAGTGCTCCAGCACATTCTCCGGCAGTCCCGCCGCCTCCAGCAGGGCCAGGCAGGCCTGCCGGCCGAGGGCGGGTCCTGGCAGCAGGTTCAGCCTGCCCAGGCGAAAAGTCCCGTCATAGTATAGCTCGCTCCATGCGCCGTAGCTCTGGTATAGAGAAGCGGCTGGTACCTCCGGGGCGATGCTGCTCAAAAACAGCCGGTTCACCGAGCGGTGGGCCACTATGGCTAGGTCCCCGGCGCTGCCGTCCAGGGCCGTGTCCACCGCGGCCCTGAATCGCTCCAGGGCGGCCCCGGCATCCTCGGCCCCCGGCATTGGCAGCTCCGCGTTCTCGCCCCGGGCCTCATAGAGCTCCGGCCAGCGGCGGCGGATAATCCGAAAGCTCAGGCCGTCCCATTCCCCGGCGTCCTGCTCGGCAAGGCCGGGGAGGACGCGGACATCGGGGGACAGGGCCAGGGCGGTGTCCCGGGCCCCGGACAGGGGGGTGGAAAATACAGCGGAGATTCGGCCTCCCCGCGCCCGCCCC
>DBFSDV010000021.1:0-61772 GCA_048417135.1 Candidatus Limivicinus sp.
CATGAGCGAAAAGATAAGCTGGACGGCCTCTATGGTCTACAAGATCCTAACGAGCTATGTTTACACAGGGGCAACGGTCGGCCACAAGCGAAAATCCGGCGGCGTAGGTTCTCGGAAAACTATTTCTCAAAAGAAAGAGGAATGGATCATCGTCGAAGGGATGCACGAAGCCATTGTCAGCAAGGAAGAGTTTGAGCTGGCTCAGGCAGTCATCCGGGGCGGCGAGAAGAATCCTAAACGGAATCTGCGCTATTATCCCCTCAAGGGTCTTGTGTGCTGCGGCAACTGTAAACGCGCCCTTACCCGGCGAAAGCTCCGAAATGAGGGTGGATATTTCTATCAGTGTACTCACTCAACGCATGACCGCGATACGGATTGCCCGGTTGGTGAAAGATACAGCGAGGCATGGATTGAGGACACTGCTTACAAAGCGATTGGGCAAATGTTCACACTGGTCGAAAAGAAAGCCGTCAAAGAACACGAGATCAGCAAGCGTAGGAAATCTGCCATCACAGAATGCGCGGACACAATCCGCGATTTGCAGAAACAGTCCGAACAGCTCAAGGCAGTGAAGCTCCGGCTGTATGAGAAATATACTTCCGGCAGCATCACAAAGGCCGAATATCTCAAGCGGAAAGCAGAGACGGATGCGAAGATGTCTGAGAATGAAGAAGCAATCCAGCAAGGCCATCAGCGGATGCAGGAGCTTGACTCTGAGCATCCTTGTTCCGATGAGAGGCTTGATGCGGTGCTTGGCGAATACCAGAAGGGCGAAGGGCTTACATACGAGCTTGCTCATGCCCTGATTTCCGCCATCTATGTTCATGGGCATGACCGCATCGAAATCGTCTGGAAGTTCAAAGACATCTTTGAGGATGCAGAAATCTAACAGGCTGAATGTTACAAGCCGTTCACGGGTGGTTTTCCACCTATGAACGGCTTGTAAAATCTCAAAAATTTTTTAGTTCCTACTTGACACAAGAAGACCTTTCTCGCCTGGGCCGTAACTACATCGAGGTCGGCAGGCTGACCGAGGAATTTTTCCCGGAGCACGACATTCGCCTGGTGGCGGTATCCGATAACATCGACACCGCCGAGGGCGAGAACGAGTTGGCGCCGATCCGCAACCTGTTCAATGAGTGGTACGCCCGCGACATCAGCAAGAAACGGCGCATCAGCAACAAGATCAAGGGAAATGCGGGTGAACCGATGGGCCAGCCTCCCTACGGTTACATCAAAGACCCCGACAATCCGAAACGATGGATTGTGGATGATGAAGCCGCCCAGGTGGTTCAACGGATTTACAGCATGACCCTGGAGGGCTACGGGACGGAACAGATAGCAGCCCAGCTTGAAAAGGACGAAATCCTTACCCCGCGTGCTTATTGGCTAAAGAAGGGCATCAAGCGGCCCGGAAAGGGCAAGCAGCAGCCCGCTACCAAGTGGAACAGTTCCACCGTGACCAAAATCCTGTCTTTGCAGGAGTATTGCGGCGACATTCTCAACTTCAAGACCTATTCTAAATCCTATAAGAACAAAAAGAGGTTGGAGAATGACCGTGAAAATTGGGTCATCTTCAAGGACGTCCACGAGCCGATCGTCGAACGGTCCATATTTGAGCAGGTGCAGCAGAAGCGGGGAAAAATCCGCAAGCGCCGCACCAACGAAGGCGAGCACAATATGTTCTCCGGCCTGCTGGTCTGTGCTGACTGCGGCAGCAATCTTCACTTCCACTTCAATCAGGGAAACCCGGAGATCAAGTATTTCAACTGCTCCAACTATAAGGGCAACCGTGGGAGCTGTACTTCCACCCATTATGTCCGAGTGGATTTTCTGGAACAGGTGGTGCTTGGTGAGATCCGGCGCTTGACGAAGTTCGCCAGCCTCTATGAGGACGAATTTCTGAAAGCGGTGATCGGGCACTCCCAGCAAGCGGCGGAGACCGACCGCAAGCTGAAGGAGAAGGAATTGAAAGCCCTGCTTGCCCGTGACGAGGAACTGGACGGGCTGTTTGAACGCATCTATGAGGACAATGTTTCCGGCAAACTCTCCGATGACCGCTTTGCGAAAATGTCCAGGCGGTATGAGGACGAGCAAAAGGAACTGGCGGAGAAAATCAAAAAGCTCCGCTCCGAAATTGAGAAGCAGAGCAGTCAGGCCATGACCACGGATATGTTTATCTCTTTGGTACGAAAGTACACCCGCGCACGAAAACTCACGCCCCGGATGCTCAACGAATTGGTTGAGAAGATCGAGGTTTACCATGCGGAGAAAATTGATGGTGTGTGGGAGCAGCGGCTTCGCATCCATTATAACTGCGTGGGAGAAATTACAATCCCTAAAATGCTGCCCCTGCCCATCCCTGATGTGACCGTCAATACCCGGAAGGGCGTGTTCGTCAATTATGCCCCAGCAGAGATTGCCGGATGAAAACAATAAAAAAAGACGAGTGTTCTTACAGCTTGTCAAATGCTATAAGAACACTCGCCATGGTGCCGGTGGTGGGACTTGAACCCACACGATGTCGCCATCGGCGGATTTTGAATCCGCTACGTCTACCATTCCATCACACCGGCATGATGGGAGAATTATATATCATTTCCCCGCCGATTTCAAGTCCTAAAATCCTCCCAGAGCGCAGCTGCGCTTTGGGAGGATTTTAGGCAGTCCGTATCTCATCCCTCCGGACTTGGCGAGGGGCTGGGCGTGGCCACGGGAACAAACATCATGTTCATATCCGTTGGCCCCTCTATCCCCGGCACCTCCGACTCGAAGCTGTACTGCCACAGCTCGCTGGCATAGTAGAAATCCGGGAAGGTGCCCGGCAGGGCTATCCAGAACTTGTAGTCGGTGAGGCGGCTCAGGTCAAAGCCGTAATAGCCCAGGTGGCGGTTGAAGTACACGCAGGCATCATAGCCCGCCTCCTGTATCCTCTGGCAGAAGGCCACGGCGCAGTCGGTGAGCAGCTGGGTGTCCTCGTGCATGCCTTCCGTCCTGGCGGCCACCTCCTCCATCCTCTCCCAGTCGAAGACCACCGGCATGGTGACATCATAGCCCTCCAGGCGCTCTATCACGAACTCCGCCTCTTCCACGGCCTCCTCCACGGATATGGCCTGGGAGAACATGTACACCCCCAGCTCCAGGCCGTTGGCGGCGGCATTGTCCATATTGGTCTTGTAATAGGGATCTTCAAAGAGCCCGCCCTCGGTATAGCCCCTGTAGCCCAGGCGTATCATGGCAAAGTCCACCCCGGAGTCCGCCACCTGGGCCCAGTCTATGTCCCACTGGTGCTCGGACACGTCCACACCATAGAGGGTCTCAAAGGCGCTGCCGGTGTATTCCGGCCTGCCGTTTACCACCCGTATCTCCCCGCGCTGTATGGGATTTGCGTCCACGCCCTCCAGAGGCGTCATCCACACCATGCCGAATCCGTCGTTTATATATACCTGGCCCTCATGGGGGTCCGGTTCCGGCTGCTCCTTCTTCAACAGGCCTATCACCAGGGCCAGTATGGCCACGGCCAGCAGGAACACCGCTATCAGCAAAAGAGTTTTGTTTTTCTGTTTGGTCCTCATATCCGTCTCCGTATCTGTGTATATGACAGGATATTACCATATTGTCCCGATAATTTCAATTACCACATTATTCCCGCCGCGGATTCCTCCGGCCTTCAAAAATTTTTTTGGAAAATTGAAAAAAGAACTTGACATTGGGAAGGCTTTCTGGTATCATACACCTTGCTTGCGGGGGGAAGACAAAATCTCCCAGGAAAGCAGCCGGTTCTCCGGCTTTCAAAATTGTATAAGAAATACTCAGCGCACCTCTTTAACATAGATTTCTATGGGGGTATAGCTCAGCTGGGAGAGCGCTTGAATGGCATTCAAGAGGTCAGCGGTTCGATCCCGCTTATCTCCACCACAGACGGTGTGCTGAGTATTCTTTTAATATAGCTTGCTTCAATTGTGAAGCAGGTTTTTTTGTTTATATCGGCTTTTTCCGGCCTTTATGAAACCGCCGGCATCTCGATTGCATTAACGCCGCCCATAGTCCCGTTGGGCGGCGTTTTTACCATAAAATACCCTAATTTGTTTTACTCTCTTGGCAAACACAAATACCACTCGTTTTCAATGAGTATTGCAATACCGTCTTCTACTTTTGCATATGGTGTATTTATCAAATCTTTACTAATATTTGTCTGCCCTTCTTTTTCTGGGAATGTATCGGTGTATGAACTGACATATCCAATAATTGCACTTTCGTCAACTTCTGCCGGCATTGGTTGATTAGATTTCTCATAAAACACCCCATCTACAACAATGCCAAGTTGATACATAGTATCTGTGCCTTTATTGCATCCAACCAATGCCAACACGAATGTCAACGATATAAACAATGCTATCATTTTTCTCACACGAATTACCCCCTTCAAGATTGTTTTTATCTGCCTATATAGATGAATAAATCTGTAAAATGTTCCAAATTGTAATCATATTATAGCACATTTCGGCCTGCTTGTCTCGTTCAAGAATCAAATGTCAGAATTAGGGCCGCAAAATTATGGGCTTACTGCGCACTTTCAAATAGCTTATAATCAAAAGCAACAAAAAGCTGTGGCTTGTATTGGCAATATTGCATATTGAGGCGCATCTCACAGGCCCGGTCACCGGGGTATTTAACCGGTGGTTTTGGCAGAGCGCTTCAGTCCCGCTTATTGTTTCTATTCGCTTCACTCTGCGGCTTTCCAACTAACTAACGGGGCGGAGAATTTTTCTCCGCCCCGTTATCTGTGTTATGTCAACTTATATTTCAGGTCCTTCGCCTGTACTTTCCAGCCGGGCCCCGTTAGGGTCTGCCGGAGCAGGCGGCCTCCAGGTCGAAGAGCTCGGCAAAGTCCTGGGCGGCCTCCTTGCCGCCGGGCACATAGCCCCAGAGGGTCAGGAAGGCCCCGTCCTTTGCATAGCTGACGAACACCGTGTGGCCGTAATTCAGCACGGCTTCTCCCTGCTCATAGGTATAGTACAGCCAGTCCGCCTCCTTGCTCCAGTCTATACACACGGTGCAGCCCCGGCTGGTGGTATAGCCCCACTCCTCATAATCCTCCGGCTCGCCAAGCCGCCGGGTAAAGGGCGGCAGAGTGCCTTCAATATGCCTCTCCAGGGAAAAGTCCAGGTATTCACCCTGGTAGAGGAAGCTGCCCTGAAACAGGTAGGAGCCGTCCTCAAAGACATAGGCCTCGCCTATGTCGGCGCCGAAGGGCTCGGCGCCGCTGAGCCTGCAGAAATCCTCCATATCCGCAGCAAACAATCTGTAGATGTGCAACTTCAGGGAGTACTTTTCGCATATCTCCAGCAGCTTCTCCGCCATGGGCACGTCGCCGGCCGTGTATATCCTCATGCTGTTTCCCAGCAGCTCTGCGGCCCCCTCATCGTCCCTCCAGTCCAAGGCCCCCAGGCCGGCGGCAGCGCAGCGCTCCGCCATCTCCTCCCTGTAGGCCAGGTCAAAGAGGAACCACTCCTCCGAGGCCTTGTATTCGTCGCTGTCCTTATAGCCCACCGGGATGAAGAGCACGGCTTCCGTCTCCTGCTCTTCCCATTCCCCTTCTTCCGTTATGGAAAACCTGTCCACCTGGATGCCGGTGGATAGGCTGCGCTCCCTCAGGCCGAACCAGCCGGCGGCATAGGCGGTGGCCGCAAACAGGGCGGAGAGTATTGCCGCTATCAAAACGATACGCAGCGTTTTTGACAGCCGGCGGCGCTCTGTGGGCCGGGGCATGTCCAAGTCTTCATCGTCGCAGAACAGGGGCTGCCGCCCGGCATATTCCGCCCGGAAATCCCTGTAGGCCGTCTCGGCGTCCGGGACAGGGGCGCTCTCACGAGTGGAATATTCCTCCATTACCGCCAGCCAGTATTCCGGCTCCGTCTCCGGGGACAGGCCTCGGATCAGCTCTTCCAGCTCTTCGTCTGTCATGCTTCGCAGCTGTTCCACAGAATATTTATCTGTCATGGCCTTCCCCTCCTTTCCAGGTCTTTTGGTCCTCTCCCAGCTTTTTCCTCAGCCGCCGCTTTATTCTGAAAAGCCTTTTCCTGCAGGCCTCCAGGCTCAGGCCGAAGAGTTCCGCCGCCTCTTTTATGGAGCGGCCCTCCAGGTAAACGCTGCTCAGCAGCAGCCAGTCCTCCCGGCTCATCAGCTCCCGCAGGCCGTACTGCTCTTCCTCTTCCCCGCCGGGAGCTGCCAAGTCCTCCTCCAACGGCCGCAGCCGGGCCTGGGCCAGGCTCCTGGCCCGCTGGGCGTGGAGGACGGCGTAGCCCGCCGCCTTTATGAGCCAGCCTCTGGGGTTGGGGCTCTGCCTCAGGCTGTCGATTTTTTCCAGGGCCAGGACGAACACGTCCTGGGCTATCTCCTGGGCCAGCTGCTTGTCCCCCAGCTTTACAAAGGCATATTGATACAATTTAGGGTACATCTCTATGTACAGTTCTCTCAGGAAGTCCTCATCCACGCTCCCACCTCCTTCTTATACAAGGATGATAACACATAAATAAATTTTGTAAATATGTCCCCTTTTGCGCTGTCTGAAGGAATATATGTTCAGGAGATACTACAGTCAAAAGGGGGAATACCCATGAAAAAGAAATTGCTGTGCATCCTGCTGCTGGTCCTGAGCCTGGCCCTGGCCGCCTGCTCCAAGGAGGGTTCCGGCCTGGGTTCCGAATCCAAGGTGACGGATGCGGCGGAGCTGTCGGAAAAAATCGTGCCGCCGGTCTACCGGCTGAGGGAGGTGCCGGCGGAGGGCGGACTCTGGCTGAGCCACAACCTGACGGCCTGGGGCGACGAGGTCTTTTACATAGGCTCCGACAGCCGGGGCTACCATGTGTGCCGCTATGAGCCGGAGACAGGGGGCAGCCAGGAGATATATTCTTCGGCAGAGCACATCTTTTTTGACCTGAGCCTCTCCCCGGAGGGGGAGCTGTTTGTCCTGGCGGCTCCGGCCACCCAGGACGGTGGATACTCCATACTCCGTCTGGATAAGGCAGGCAGGCTAATTGGGACCTATGCCTCAGACACTTTAGGCGAGGCGGAGGCTCCGGCTCCCCGGGAGCTGGAATACGCCGGAGGCCGGCTGTTCGTTCTGGGCCAGGAGCAGCTCGTCTCCCTGGAGGTGGGGGACGGTCTCAAGTCCGGCCCCTCCCTGGAGCCGGGGCCGGGAGCTCTTATCTCCCGCAGCAGCGGCGGGGAGCTGCTGCTGGCCTATGCCAAGGGGGATGTCTACACTCTGGAGCTCTATTCCCCGGAGAAGCCGGAGCTCATAGCCTCCGCCGATTTCAACATGCCCTTCATTGCCCTTTGCGGCGGGCTGGATGAAAAAATTTTTCTGGACAGCGGCAGCGCCCTGTACTGCTACAGCTTTGACACCGGGGAGCTGACCAAGCTTTTTTCCTGGAGCAGCCTGGGCATACTCCGGGGCGGCGTGGCGGAGACGGGAGCGGGCCTGGTGTGCACCGGGACCCTCTCCCCAAACAGCCCCGGTGTCCCCCTACTTTTGGTGCCCGGGGAGGCCGGGGCCGCCCGCTCGGTGATACGCTTTGCCACCACCGACCCCAACGGGCTGGACTCCCTTGTGCGGGAGGCCATACGGGAGTGGAACATTCAGAACCCCGGCTGCCCCATAGAGGTGGTGGACTATTCGGTATACGGCAGCCAGGACAGCAGCCTGTCGGCGGCCAAGCTCCTGGCGGACATGGTGGCCGGGGACATCCCGGACATCTATGACTTTTCCCTCTCCTCCATAGATACCATACCCTCCTCCGCCCAGTTTGCCCGGCGGGGGCTGCTGGAGGACCTG
Organism: Candidatus Limivicinus sp.; assembly: GCA_048417135.1. Taxonomy (GTDB): domain Bacteria; phylum Bacillota; class Clostridia; order Oscillospirales; family Oscillospiraceae; genus Limivicinus. The sequence goes on from DBFSDV010000021.1 coordinate 7,841, forward strand.
TACCCATATATTGACAGCGACCCGGAGCTCTCCAGAGAGGACTTCATCCCCGGCGTGATGTCAGCCATGGAGATAGACGGGGGCCTTTACGAGCTGGTGCCCTCCTTCTCCCTGGTGACCACCTTTGCCTCCTCCCGGGTGCTGGGAGACGGTGCTCCGCTCACATATGATGACCTGAACTTCATGGCCGCCAACAGCGAGTATTTTGACTCGGTGTTTGACAAGTACCGGGGCCGGATGTGGCTGCTGGGGAACATTCTGGACGCCTCCGGCAGCAAGCTGGTGGACTGGACCAAGGGGGAATGTTATTTTGACTCCGACTATTTCCGCAGTCTCCTGGAGACCATGAGGGCCATTCCTGAGGAGGGGGAGGAAATGCCTTCCTCCACATTATACAAGAGCGTGAGCATGAGCACCGGGCTTTTATACTACGTCATAGCCAATGACCTGTGGATGGCCTCCACTGCGCCCCTGGCCTATGGGGAGGACTACTGCTTCCCCGGCCTGCCGGAGCTGGGCAGCGCCATATATCCCAACTGCTGCTACGGCATATCCGCCTATTCTCAGAACAAGGAACAGTGCTGGCAGTTCCTTCGGCAGTTCCTCACCAGGGAATACGGATCCGGCTTCTACCTCTCCCCCCGAAAGGATGCCCTGGCCCAAAGGGTAGAGGAGACCTGGGCCGGCTTCGGGCCGGAGATACAGCAGTACAACCCCCATGGTCTGGAGGCCATGGAAAAACTCAGGGACGTGGCCATGAACTGCACTAACGTCATGCGCCACGACCCGGAGATATGGCAGATAGTCCACTCCCAGTCCCTGGCCTACTTTGCAGGGGACAAAAGCCTGGAGGACACGGCGGAGCAGATACAGTCCCGGGTCAGCCTGTACATGGCCGAGCAGGGCTAAGGGCCTCTTCATATAAATATTAAAGCCGGCGCTCCGCCCCTGAAAAGGCAGAGCGCCGGTTCAACCTGTTTTTTTCCGGATTCCCGGCGTTTTGGGGAACTTAATCCAAGCTTAAAGCGTCGAAAAAATAAATGGGAAAAACAGTATAAAGACCCATGCGGACAAATTTTAATAGGGAGGCCTTGCATATGAAAAGGATACTGTCTCTGGTGCTGGGCCTGGCCCTGCTCCTGCTGATGACGGCCTGCGCCGCAGAGGAGGCGGAGGACGGGGCAGACAGCTCTCAGTCCGCCGTCCAGGAGGCCGAAACGGCCATGCGTTGGGACAGCAGCACTATCGAGCTGCGCCCCTTCGGCTACGGCGGGCAGGTGGATGCTCTGGCCGTGGACGGCGGCAGGCTCTATGCCGCCGGGGAGAAGGAGGACAGTCTCGCCCTGGCTTATGTTGAGTATCAGGCGGAAGATGGGGATGTCAGCTTTGGAGAACCCTGTGCCCTGGCCCTGCCGGAGGACACGGATCAGTTCCTGGTCTCGGGCCTGAGCTGCCTTGAGGGCAAGCTGTACCTGCTGCTGAGTCCCCCGGAGGGATACGGCAGCCCATATGCCTTTTATCGGCTGCTTATATTCTCCGGCGACGGCAGCCTTGTGGAGAGCATGGAGCTGGACCTGGGGCCGGACGCCTATGCCCGGGACCTTCTGGTCCTCCCCGACGGGCGCTTCTGCATCGTGTGTGCCGACTCTCTCAGGACCTTCGAGGCGGACGGGACGCCCCACCGTGTCCAGGTCCTGTCCGGTGAGCCCAACCTGGCTTTCCTGCTGGGCGGGCGTCTGGCGGTGCAGTACATAGAAGGCGACAGCGGAATACCAATGCTGAGTCTGGCGGAGGAAGAGTTGGAAAGTTTTTTTCCCCTGGAGCTTGGCGCCCAGCTGGGGCCGCTGGTCTCCTGTGCCGGGAGCTTTGATGGCCCGGCCTGTCTTAACACCGGCGAAGCTCTGGTCAGCCTGAGCCCCGACGGCACGCTCAGACGCATATTCGGCTGGTACGAGCTCACCGGGGACTACGGATATAACTACAGCCGGGTGCTGCCCCTGGACGAGAACAATTACCTGCTGCTGGAAAGCGGGAGCGGCCGGCTGAGCCGGCTGCACATTGAGCAGGTGCCGGACAGCCGCACGGAGCTGAGGGTGGCCCTATACAGCCAGAACACCCTCACGTCGGACCAGCTAAAGCGTAGCCTGGAGCAGGTCTCCCCGGATTACCGGATAGAGCTCAGCTGCTATGACGCCGGCCAAGAGGGACTTGTCCGGCTCATGGCCGATTTGGAGAGCGGAGAGGGCCCGGAGCTCATCATCAGCGAGGCCTATCTCCTTGACCCCTCTCTGGGGACCGACCTCTACCCCTTCATTGACGCCGACGGGGAGCTGAGCCGGGAGAGCTTTCTGCCCCTCATGCTCCGCAGTCTGGAGCAGGACGGGGAGCTGCGGCAGATATGGGGCTGCTTTGGGCTCACATCCTTCCTGGCCTTCGGCCCGCTGGCCCAGGCCCCGGAGGGCATCGGCCTGGCGGAGTGCGGCGACTATCTTGCGCAGCAGGGCTATACCGAGCCTCTCTTCGACTCCTACATGACGGGGGAGCAGCTTCTGGGCAGCCTCGCCGTCAACCTCATCGCCGCAGCCCGGGACGGGGAAACCGGAGCCTATGAGCTGGACAGCGAAAGCCTCCGGGAGACTCTGGAGCTCTGCGCCTCCCTGCCTGCGGAATTTGATATGGACAACATGGAGGATATGGTGAGCTCCCAGGTCCTCAGCCGCCGGGACATAAGCCCGGAATATCTGAACTATCTGGAGTCCCAGGACACCGCCTACAGCTTTCTGGGTGGCCCTGAAAACAGCCTCTCCACGGTGTCCGCCTATTACAGGAGCAGCTATATGATACCCCAGGGCTGCGAAGATAAGGAGAAGGCCTGGGCCTTTCTCCGGGAGCTGCTGTCCCCGGAATATCAGCTGGAGCAGTGCTCCAACGGCTGCAGCGGCTACCCTACCAACACCGAGGCCCTGGACCGGCTGCTGGGGGACTTCCTGAGCCCGGAAGGCGCTCAGGAGCTGCTGAGCCTTGTGGATGCCGCCGTCTCCGACTATGACGCCTATCAGATGAAGAGCATCTTCATGGACAGCCTCAGGCCCTGGCTTTACGGGGATCATGATTTGGACCAGGCCCTGGCGGCGGCCCAGAGCAAGCTCAATCTCTACCGGGCGGAGAGGGGCAGCTGAGGGGCTGCCTTCTCCCGGCTCCGGGCAGCCATATCTTTTTGGCAGAAGGCCCTGACATGAAGCTGAGCCTGGCGGAGGAAAAGCCGGAAAGCTTTCTTCCTCCGGAGCTCAGCGCTTCGGTCCCGCTTGTTGTTTCTATTGGAGCCCGTCGCAGACTTGAAAAAATTTGCGGCGTGCCCTTGCCTGTATACAAAGCAGCGAGCGAGATTTGGAGACCCTTTCGATCTCCAAACCTCGCTCATTTTTATGGGCCCATTTTGCAACGGGCCATTCTTTTATTTAAGTCCTGGCGCTGTTTTCAGCGTTTATTCTTCATGTGCAGCATGTCGCCGTAGACCGGGGTGGGTATGCCGAAGCCGCCGTGTACAGCCAGCACCTGGCCGGTGGTAAAGGGAGCGGTGGCAAAATACAGCACCGCGTCGGCAATTTCCTGGGGCTGGCCCATGCGGCGTATGGGGGTGTGCTTCAGGAAGAACTCCTGGAAGGCGGGAGTCAGGTTGTTCTTCACCGCCTCCGTAGCGGTCATGCCGGGGCACACCACGTTGCAGGTGATGTTCAGCGCGGCGGCGTGAACGGATATCATCTTGCTCAGGTGGATTATAGCGGCCTTGGAGGTGCCGTAGGCCGTCTGGCTCATATCCGGAGTGATGCCGGCAACAGAGCCGATGTTGATTATTGCGCCGGACTTCTGGGCCGCCATGGCCTTGTTGATGGCCGCCTGGCAGGCCAGGAATACCGTAGACAGATGCACGTCTATGTATTTTGCAAAGGTCTCATAGTCGGTGTCGAAGATCGTCTTGTCGTTCATGGGGCTGGTGCCGCCGAAATTGTTCACCAGGATATCAATGCGCCCCTCGTTTTCCACCACCGTGTCTATCATCTTCAGGACGCTCTCTTTATCGTAAGCCTCGAAATACACGGTTTTAACATCGCAGCCCTGAGCATTGAGGGCAGCGGCCTTTTCTGCGCCCCTCTCCAGATTGCGGCAAGCCATATACACCCTTGCTCCCGCCTTGGCCAAGGTCTCCACGCAGGAGTAACCTATACCTCTCGTGGAGGCTGTAACTATTGCAACTTTACCTTTCAGCATTTTTGTTCATCCTTTCTTTCACGTTCATCAAAACTACGTCCGCTGCCGGCAGAGTATACTGCCGACTATTTCTTTGTTTATTTTATATCAATTATTCGTTGAGATATGGACAACTATTTATTAATTTCTAACAGCACCACCCTCAATTATCCGGAATATTCTGCTGTTTTTATTGCCTCGGCCCACAGGTTCATCCAAGACCTCATCCAAGCCGCTCGGGTTGGAAGGCCTGGGAGGCTCTTCCTGCAGCAGCATAGGGCGGCTTTCTCTGCCCCGGGCCCGGGCCTGCTGCAATTTATACCGGGGCAATATCCGGCCCGCCGCACCGGCATAAGGCAAAGCGCCCGGAAGCGGGAAAACTTTCCCGCTCCGGGCGCTCACCGTTGTGCTTTTCAATTTGCAGGTTCAGCGCCAGGCCTTCACGTCCAGCAGTTCTATGTCCTTGGAGATATAGCTGTCCTTCATCTCGTAGTCCATGGCGTAATCGGTGGAGAGGTATTTCTTGTTGTCGTCGGCAAAGACGGTGGTGATCACCGCCTCCTCCCCCAGCTTCTCCTGGGCCATGACGCAGCCGATGAAGTTTGCCCCGGAAGATATGCCCACGCCTATGCCCAGCTTCTCCGCCAGCATCCGGGCCATAATGATGGAGTCTATATCGTCCACGGAGACTATATCGTCCAGCTCATCCAGCTTCAGTATGCTTGGGATGAACTCATCGGATATGCCCTGGATGCGGTGCTTCCCCACCTTGTAGCCGGTGGAGAGTGTGGGGGAATTGATAGGCTCCAGAGGGTAGATGCGGCAGGCGGGGTTCTCCTTTTTCAGCCTGCGGCCTATGCCCATTATGGTGCCGCCGGTGCCCACGCCGGCCACCACGCCGTCGGCCTTCAAGCCTATGCCCGCCAGCTGCCGGACTATCTCCTCCCCGGTCATGAAGTAGTGGGCCTCGGCATTGCCCTCGTTGGAGAACTGCCGGGGCAGGAACACTCCCCCGCCCTTGCAGAGCTCCTCCGTCATGGCGATGGAGCCCAGAAAGCCCCCCTCCTCCTTGGAGACCAGCCGCACCTGGGCGCCGTAGCTCTGCATGAGTTTGATGCGCTCCTTGCTCATCCAGTCCGGCATGTAGATTCTCACTGGGTGCCCCAGGTAGCTGCCGATGGAGGAAAAGGATATGCCCGTGTTCCCGCTGGTGGCCTCGGCGATAAGCTCACCGGGATGTATCTCCCCGCTCTCGTAGGCCCGCTTTAAAATGTAATAGGCCACCCGGTCCTTGATGCTGCCGGTGACGTTGAAGTATTCCGCCTTGGCAAAAAGCCGGCGCTGCCTGCCCTTGTAACTGTAGTATATCTCCAGCAGAGGGGTATTGCCCACCAGGGCGGCCACGCCCTCAAACTTACGTTTTATTGTTTCGTCCATATATAGATTATCCTCCAAGCCCGCACTTTTCTGCTTCGGGCAAAATACGGTTCTGTATTTTATGTTTTACTTATATGACGGCAATATATGCCATTATATGAGTCGGGACAGGAGGCTGCCACAAAGGCCGGAGGACTCAGCCCAAAGCCACATCCAGCGCCATCATGACGGTAAAGCCGGCGGCAAAGAACAGCGTGCCCAGATTTGAATGGTCACCCCGGGCCATATCCGGAATCAGTTCTTCCACCACCACATATATCATTGCCCCTGCCGCAAAACTCAGTGCGTAGGGGAGGACAGGCACCATTATTCCCGCCAGCAGTATGGTCAAGGCGGCGCCCAGAGGCTCCACCACTCCCGAGGCCAGGCCGTAGCCGAAGGCTTTTTTCCTGGACAGGCCCTCCGCCCGCAAGGGCATGGAGATGATGGCCCCCTCGGGGAAGTTCTGGATGGCGATACCTATGGACAATGCCAGGGCCCCGGCCAGGGATATCTCCCCGTTCCCGGACAGCCAGCCGGCGTAGACCACTCCCACAGCCATGCCCTCGGGCAGGTTGTGCAGAGCCACGGCCAAAGCGAGCATGGTGCTCCTCCCCAGGCTACACTTCAGCCCCTCTGCCTCTCCGCAGTCCCCATGAAGGTGCGGAACCAGCCGGTCGAGACAGAGCAGGAAAATCACCCCCAGCCAAAAGCCTGCAACGGCGGGCAGGAAGGCCCACTGGCCCAGGGATGCGGCCTGCTCCATAGCCGGTATCAGCAGGCTCCACACGGAGGCGGCCACCATGACCCCGGCGGCAAAGCCCGCCAGGGCTCTCTGGAGGGAAAGGCTCAGCGAGCCCTTCATAAAGAACACGCAGGCCGAACCGGCCGCCGTGCCCGCCAGAGGGATGAGCAGTCCCTTTATCACATCCGCAGTCATCGTCTTTCTCCTTTGCAGTCTTTCTGTCGCTTTCCATACCAGATTAACAGAAACAATTTTTTTGTCAATACGACAAAGTTCTTTTTTTGTCAACGCTCCGGGAGCTCCCTCGGCGTCCCCCGGCAGAAAAGCCCGCCCCTCCCCTCTCCCGGAGCTTGACAGGCTGCGGGGCGCATAATAAAATATGAACTTGTACAAGTCAATTTGTTTTCAGTGAGGTAAATTATGAGTCAGCTGGATATACTGCATATACTCGAGCAGGTGAAAAGCGGGGAGCTGGAGCCCGCCCAGGCCATGACGAAGCTGAAGATGGAGCCTTTCCAGGACCTGGGCTTTGCCAAGGTGGACCACCACCGGGAGCTGCGCCAGGGCGTGGCCGAGGTCATCTACGGCGCCGGCAAGACCACGGAGCAGATCTGCGCCATAGCCTCGGCCATGCTGCAGCGGGGCCAGAAGACCATCCTGGTCACCCGTATCGACAATGCCGCCGCCGAAGAGATAGCCCGGGTCCACCCCCTGGACTACAACCCGGCGGGGCACATAGGGGTCATCGGCCCCCTGCCGGAGCCGGACGGGGACGGCAGCATAGTCATCGCCACCGGCGGTACCAGCGACATCCCAGTGGCCGAGGAGGCGGCGGTGACCGCCATGGCCCTGGGCAACAAGGTCACAAAGCTCTACGACGTGGGGGTCTCCGGAGTGCACCGGCTGCTGCACAATCTGGAGCCCATAATGAGCGCCCGCTGCATCATCGCCGTGGCGGGTATGGAGGGGGCCCTGCCCTCGGTCATCGGGGGCCTGGCCGACGCCCCGGTGATAGCCGTGCCCACCAGCGTGGGCTACGGGGCTTCCCTGGGGGGCATAGCCGCTCTGCTGAGCATGCTCAACACCTGCGCCAGCGGCGTGTCGGTGGTAAACATCGACAACGGCTTCGGCGCCGGCTACCTGGCCAACATCATCAACCACCTGAGTAAAAAGCCATGACTTTGAAAGAATTCTTCCTGGAGAATCCCCGGGCCGCCCTGGCCTTTTCCGGGGGCAGCGACTCCGCCTGCCTGCTCTGGGCCGCCCATGAGGCCGGGGCGGATGTCCGGCCCTATTTCGTGAAGTCCCAGTTTCAGCCCGCCTTCGAGCTGGAGGACGCCCGGCGGCTCTGCCGTCAACTGGGGAGGGAACTGCGGGTCCTGGAGCTGGACCAGCTTGGCTGTGGGGAGATAGCTTCCAACCCCCCGGAGCGCTGCTACCACTGCAAGAAGCGCATGTTCGCCGCCCTCATCTCCGCCGCCGGGGCAGAGGGATACTCCCTGATAATCGACGGCACCAACGCCTCGGACAGCGACGGCGATCGGCCCGGCATGAGGGCCATCCGTGAGCTGGGGGTCCGCTCCCCCCTGCGGGAGGCGGGCATCACCAAGGCCCGGGTCCGGGAGCTCTCCGCCCGGGCGGGGCTCTTCACCTGGAACAAGCCCTCCTACGCCTGCCTGGCCACCAGGATACCCACCGGGACCTACATCCGTTTGGAGGACCTGGAAAAGGTGGAACGGGGGGAGGCGGCCCTGGCCGCCCTGGGCTACCGGAACTTCCGCCTGCGTCTGAGGCCCTGGGGCGCCCTGCTGCAGTTTGAGGGCAGCCAGCTGGCCCGGGCGGAAATGGACTATGACAAAATTTCCAGGCTGCTCTCCGGGGATTTCACCCAGATACGCATAGATCCGGAGGGCCGTAAAGGAGACTGATATGAAAACTCTGTATTTTGATTTGTCCATGGGGGCCGCCGGGGATATGCTGGCCGCCTCCCTCTTTCAGCTGACGGACAAAAGGGAGGACATCCTCCGGCGCATAAACGCCCTGCCTCTGCCGGGCCTGGAGGCCCGGCTCATCCCCGGCGAGAAATGCGGCATCTGCGGCCTGCGCTATCAGGTGCTCATCCACGGCAAGGAAGAAGAGGAACAGGGGCACGAGCACCACCATCACCACAGCAGCCTGGGGGACATACAGGACCTTATATCCTCCTGCCCCCTGCCGGAGCCTGTGCTCCGGGACGCCCTGGAGGTATACCGGCTGCTGGCCCGGGCGGAGAGCCTAGTCCACGGAGAGCCGGTGGAGCAGATACACTTCCACGAGGTGGGCAGCCTGGACGCCGTGGCGGACATACTCACCGTCTGCCTGCTCATCCACGAGATAGGCCCGGAGCGCATCTGCGCCTCCCCGGTCCATGTGGGCAGCGGCACCGTGCGCTGTGCCCACGGCCTGCTGCCGGTGCCCGCCCCCGCCACGTCGGAGCTGCTGAAGGGCATCCCCTGCTATTCCGGGGAGATAAAGGGGGAGCTGTGCACCCCCACCGGGGCGGCCCTGCTGAAGCACTTTGTCAGGGACTTCGGTCCCATGCCCCTGCTGAGCACGGAGCGCACGGGCTGCGGCCTGGGCTTTAAAGACTTCCCCCAGGCCAACTGCCTGCGCTCCTTCCTGGGGGAGAGCGGCCAGGAGGCGGTGGAGCTCTGCTGCAATGTGGACGACATGAGCGGCGAGGCCGTGGGCTTTGCCCTGGAGCGGCTCCTGGAGGCCGGGGCCCTGGACGCCTGCTGGGAGAGCCTGGGCATGAAAAAGAGTCGGCCCGGCCTGCGCCTTACCGTGCTCTGCGCCCCGGAGGACCGGGAGAAAATGCTCTCCCTTATCTTCCGCCACACCAGCACCATCGGCGTGCGGGAGACCCTCTGCCGCCGCTATATACTCCGCCGGGAAAAGTCCTATGTGGAGAGCCCCTACGGCCCAATTTCGGTAAAGCGCTCCACAGGCTACGGAGCGGAGAAAGCCAAGCCGGAATATGAGCAGCTGAAGGGCTTGGCCCTGAAGGCGGGCATATCCCTGGACGAGGCCCGGGCTCTGGTAGATAAGTTGCCATAATTTTGTTTACATAATTTATATGGTCAAAAAGAAAAACTCAGGAGCATATCCTGAGCTTTCTGAGTCTGTCAAAAAAGCCTCGCAGAGTTTTTTCGCCGCAGCGAAAAAATAATTTTAATCGTTTTCCGCGGCGACATGTGCGTCGCGGAAAACACTTCTCACGGAGCTGAGTGTCGAATTGTACGCCGTAGGCGTACAACCGAGGCATGAAGCGAAGTGCAAGCTTTTTTTGTCAAAGAAGGCATAGCCTTCTTTGACAAGCAGAAGTGCAGGCAGTTCGTTTTGAACTGCCTGCATTTTTTGCGGGAAGCAGCCGGAATCACGCGGCGCTCTTTATGGCCTCCACTTCAAAGCCTATAATGTCACCGGTTATGGCATCTATCTCGTATTCGTACTTCATCAGCGTGGTCTTCATGTCCACCTCATATATGAGATTCAGACCCTGGAGCTCTATCTTGCAGCTGATGCTTTTGACATCCTTCTCGGTGATGTTGGCGTGGGCCATGGCCAGCTCCTTGGCCTCGTCCTCTCCCAGGAGGACGGTGGCGCCGGAGCTCTGGGCCGTGTCGGCGGCGCTGTCCTTGTCTGCATTGGCAGCGGCCCCGGGTCCGTCAATAGCGGCGGCGGCCAGGGCGTCCTCTGCGGGCTGGCTCAGGTCCGTCTTCTTCCAGCTCTCCACCCGTCCACTGAGACTGTCTATGTAGTACTCATAGCGGTAGTCCCCGGCGGTAAAGACCACCTCGTAGAGCATAAGGCCGTTTTGCTCCTCGAGCATGACGGAGCTGAAGTCCGCATCCTTTTCGGAGACCTTGCTGTGCTCCAGAGCGGCCTGGGCGGCGGCGTCCGCGCCGATGTAGGGCACGGAGGTGACTGCGGGGGCGGCTGTGGCCTCATCCCCGGCGGTCTCGGCGGCGTCGGCGGAAGCGGCCTCGGTCTCCTGGTCCTTGCCTTCGTCGGTATCGGCGGGAGCTTCGCTGGGCGCAGGGCTGGCGCTGGGGCTGGGCTCCGGCTCCTCTTCGGCAGCCTGGGTGATGGCCGCCGGCTGGGTAGACGCCGGCTGGGCAGTGCTGAGGCCGGGGCTGGGGAGCATGTCCGTTATCCAGGCGGGCAGGGCATTATAATAGAACAGGGCATAGCCGCCTGCGACCGCCGCAAGAATTATGATGAGGATGATAATGACGGTCCAAAGGAAGCCTCTTTTTTTCTTTTTGGGGCTGGGATTATTTTCGTTTTCAGGCATACAAATACCTCCCGTTTGATTCTAAAGATGAATCTATCACAAAAATACCGACAAGGTATGAACGGCTGATTAAGTTTATCTGATTACTTAAAGTAATTTTTTGCCGTTTGGGAGTCCTGTCTGATATGCCGGGCCAGGACTTCCACGTCGTCGAACTTCATTTCCGGGCGGATAAAGTCATAAAACTCCACTCTGGCCTTGTGGCCGTAGAGATTGCCGGAGAAGTCCAGGATGTGGCTTTCCACATTGGCCCTGCTGCTGTCGGACACGGTGGGCCTCACCCCCACATTGGTGGCGGCGGTGTAGCAGCTGCCGTCCTCCAGGACTATCTTGGTGACATATACACCGTGGCGGGGCACCAGGACTCCTTCGGGAAAATATATGTTGGTGGTGGGCGTCCCCATCTTTGTGCCCAGGTGGTAGCCGGAGCATATCCTGTTGGTGAGGAAATAGGGGTGACCCAGGTATCTTCCCGCCTGCTTCATATCCCCCTGGGCAATGAGGCTGCGGATATAGGTGGAGCTCACCACTCTCCCATCCAGCATGACGGCGGGGATGATGTCGCAGCCTATGTCATGGGCCAGGCAGTAGTCCTTCAGCCGCCGGGCAGTCCCTTCCCCTTTGTAGCCGAAGCAGAAGTCGTGGCCCACGACTATCCAGCCTATGTTCAGCTGGGAAACGAAACTCTCAATAAATTCCCGCCAGGGCATCTGCATGAGCTCCCGGTTGAAATGGAGGAAGACCACATCCTGGATGCCGTGTATGCGCTGGATGATGTCCGTCCTGTCCTGGGCGCTGTTTATGAGGGGAGTCTCCCGGCCGAAAACCAGGTTGTCCGGGTGCACGTCGAAGCTGAGCACCGCCGGGCTCATATCGTTTTCTGCGGCTCTCTCCTTGGCTTTCTCCAGCAGAGCTGCGTGTCCCACATGGACCCCGTCGAAAAAGCCCAGGGCAATGGCTCTCTTTTTCTCTGACATATCTGACCTCTTACACTTCAAAAAAACTTTTGAGGGTCTTCATGGTGTTGTCCTCCACCCTGCCCAGCATCAGGAATTCCCCTGAGGCAGAGTAGACCCGGTAGTCCCCGTCCGGCAGTTCTGCGGCGTATTCATTGCCGCAGCGCAGTTTTCTCTCCTGCCAGGCCTGGGCGGTGCAGCTCTCCAGCCCGGAAAACAGGCTGTCCACCGGCAGCAGCAGCTTCTCCGCCCTGCCTTGGTCTGCATATTCCTGGACCCGGCTCAGGCTGTGGGCTTCTTCCACGCTGAACTGCCCCGCCTCCAGGCGGCGCAGGCTGCTCATGCAGCCGCCGCAGCCCAGGGCCATCCCCAAATCGTGGCAAAGGGTGCGCACATAGGTACCCTTGGAGCAGCGGATGTCCAGGATATAGTCCCCCCGGTCCTCCCCTATAAGGCGCATATCATACACGGTTATCTTCCTGGGCTTGCGCTCCACCTGGCCGCCCTTGCGGGCTATCTCGTACAGAGGGCGGCCCTTGTGCTTTATGGCGGAATACATGGGGGGTATCTGCTCCTGCTCCCCGATGAAGGCCTTCATGGCGGCCTCCAGCTCCTCCCTGCCCACCGTCACCGGGCGGCGCTCCAAAACGGAGCCGCTGATATCCTGGGTATCGGTGACAAGGCCCAGGCGCAGGGAGGCCAGATAGCGCTTGTCATGGCCCTCGGCAAACTCCACCGCCCGGGTGGCCCTGCCTACGAAAACCACCAGCAGCCCGGTGGCCATGGGGTCCAGGGTGCCGGAGTGGCCCACCCGGCGCTGGTGCAGCATGCCCTTCAGCTTGGCCACCACGTCGTTGCTGGTCCAATCCTGCTCCTTGTCGATAAGCAGGATGCCGTTCATTTCCAGACCTCGTCGATGACCTGGATAAGCAGCTCCCTGGCCATCCGGGGCGTGCCCATTATGGTGCAGCCGGCGGCCATGGCGTGGCCGCCTCCGCCGAACACGGCGCAGATATCGCTGCTGCTCACCTCAGGATTGGAGCGCACGGATATCTTGCAGCTGCCGCCCTCCTGCTCTTTTATGGTTATGCTCACCACCGCGTCCTCCGCCCGGCCGGCAAGGCCCGCCAGATCGTCGCAGTCGTCCTCGGTGGCCCCGGCCTTCTCCATCATATCCAGAGTGACGGTGGCCACGCTGATCTTCCCGTCCCTGTAGTAGTCCATGCCGGCGTAGATCATGCTCTCCAGCATGAGCCTGGCTCTGGACACTTTGCGGAAGAAGTGCAGGTTCACCATGGCGTTGTCCGCTCCCAGGCGCAGCAGCTCCGAGGCGGCGCGCAGGGAGGCGGAGTTGGTGTTGGAGTACTGGAAGCAGCCGGTGTCGGTGCTAAGCCCGATGTACAGCAAGGTGGCCTCTTCCTTTGTTATCTCCGTGTTGATGTTCAGTATAAGCTCCATTACCACCTCGGCGCAGGAGGACTTCTCCGGCCGCACCAGCTCGGCCCCGGCATAGTGGCTGTTGGTGGGGTGGTGGTCGATGCAGAAGTTCACCGGGCCCTCGTAGCCCTGGGGCAGGAGCCCTTCGGTGGCAATGTCCACCGCCACCACATATTTGTACTTATATCCCGCCGTAGCATAGAACTCCTCCACAAAGGGGCGCAGCTTGTCGTTCACCTGGGGATTGGCGTAGAGGCAGGCGGTCCTGCCCCCTCTTCTCAGAGCGCTGCACAGGGCGGCGGCAGAGGCCATAGTGTCTCCGTCCGGGTTCTTGTGGGTGAGGATGAGGATGTTTTCATGGCCCAGCAGGGTCTTGGCGCACTGCTTATAGTTCATCGCTCTCCCCCTCGTCCCGCTTTATATCCAGGGAGTTTATCACCTGGCTGATGTGAGCGCCGTACTCGATGCTGTGGTCTATCTCAAAGACCAGCTCCGGAGTATAGCGCAGGTCCATTGCGCTGCCCAGCTCCCGGCGCAGCCAGCCGGAGGCGGACTTCAGTCCTTTTCTGAACTCCTTCTCATCCTTCATTCCCATCACGGACAGCCAGATCTTCGAGTAGCGCAGGTCTCCGGTGGTCTCCACCCTGGTCACGCTTATCATACCCTGCTGGACTCTGGGGTCCTTCACGTTCCGCAGCAGGGATGAGATGACGCGCTGTATATCGTCGTTGGTTCTTGCAAGTCTGTTTGACGCCATATTCGATCTCCTGTATACCGGCATAGGCGCTTTTAAAAAGCGCCTATGAACTCTAGCCTTTATCTGTTTATCTGCTCCATAACGAAGCACTCTATAACGTCTTCCACTTTCACGTCGTTGAACTTCTCTATCTGCATGCCGCACTCGTAGCCGCTGGCCACTTCCTTCACGTCGTCCTTGAAGCGGCGCAGGGAGGCCAGCTCGCCCTCGTGGATGACGATGTTGTCTCTCAGGACGCGGACCTGGCAGCCCCGCTGTATCTTGCCGTCGGTGCAGTAGCAGCCGCAGACGGTGCCCACCTTGGAGACCTTGTAGGTCTCTCTGACTTCCGCGTGGCCGATGATGACTTCCCTGAACTTGGGAGAGAGCATGCCCTTCATGGCGGCCTCGATCTCGTTGATGCAGTCGTAGATGACCCGGTACATGCGCATATCCACCTTGTTCCGGGCGGCATTGTCTCTGGCGGCGCTGTCGGGCCGGACGTTGAAGCCCACGATGATGGCCCCGGAGGTGGCGGCCAGCATCACGTCGGACTCGTTGATTGCGCCCACGGCGCTGTGGATGACCTTGACTCTCACCTCGTCGTTGGATATCTTCTCCAGAGATGCCTTTACCGCCTCGGCGGAGCCCTGGACGTCGGCTTTTACGATGATGTTCAGAGTCTTCATCTCGCCGGCCTGTATCTGGCTGAACAGATCCTCCAGGCTCACCTTCTTGGTGCCGGCCAGGTTGTTGTTCATCATCTTCACCCGGCGCTCCTCGGCCAGCTCCCTGGCCATGCGCTCGTCGGCCACGGCGTTGAAGGTGTCGCCGGCGCTGGGCACCTCGGACAGGCCGGATATCTCCACGGGGGTGGAGGGCCCGGCTTCGGTGACTCTCTGGCCCTTGTCGTTTATCATGGTGCGCACACGGCCCACGGCGGTGCCGGCAATGATGATGTCCCCCAGCTTCAAAGTGCCGTTTTGCACCAGCACGGTCATGATGGGGCCACGGCCCTTGTCCAGGCGGGCTTCGATGACGGCGCCCTTGGCGGCGCGGTTGGGGTTGGCCTTCAGTTCCTGCACCTCGGCCAGGACCACCAGGTTCTCCAGCAGATTGTCTATGCCCATGCCGGTCTTGGCGGATATGGGACAGATGATGGTGTCGCCGCCCCACTCCTCGCTGACCAGGTCGTACTCGGTGAGCTGCTGCTTGATGCGCTCGGGGTTTGCGCCCACGGTGTCCATCTTATTGATGGCCACCACCACCGGGATACCGGCGGCCTTGGCGTGGTTGATGCTCTCAATGGTCTGGGGCATGATGCCGTCGTCGGCGGCCACCACCAGGATGGCGATGTCGGTGACCATGGCGCCACGGGCGCGCATGGAGGTAAAGGCCTCATGGCCCGGGGTATCCAGGAAGGTGATGGGGCTGCCGTTGACCTCCACGGTGTAGGCGCCGATGTGCTGGGTGATGCCGCCGGCCTCGCCGGAGGCCACATTTGCATGGCGGATATAGTCCAGCAGGGAGGTCTTGCCGTGGTCCACGTGGCCCATGACCACCACCACGGGAGCCCGGCTCACCAGGTCCTCCGCCTTGTCCTCGTGGTCGTCTATGAGCTTTTCCTCCACGGTGACTATGACTTCCTTCTCCACCTTGCAGCCCATTTCCATGGCCACCAGGGCGGCGGTGTCGTAGTCGATAACGTCGGATATGGAGGCGAAGACACCCAGCTTGAAGAGCTGCTTTATCACCTCGGCGGCGGTCTTCTTCATGCGGGAAGCCAGCTCTCCCACGCTTATCTCGTCGGGTATCTCCACCTTCAGCTGCTGCTTCTTGGCTATCTCCAGCTGGAGCCGGTTCATCTTGTCCCGCTCCTCCTGGCGGCGCTTGGCGGAAGCCGCCTGCTGGTTGGGGCGCTGCTTGGACTTGCTCTGTATCTTCTCCTTGTTGCCCCGGCGCATATTGCTGGTGTTGGCCTTGTTCCCGGCCATATCGTCATAGCGCTCGTTGTACTTTTCGATGTTGACGGCGGCGCCGCCCCGGGTGTCCACCACCCGCTTCTCCGCCACCTGACGGGGCACATGGGGCTTGTTTTTCTTCTCCGCCGCCGGAGCCTGCTCCGGGGCGGCAGGAGCGGCAGGGGCAGCGGCGGCGCTCTTCTCGGCGGGCTTTGCGGCCTTGGCCTCCTGCTTCTTGCCGGTCTCTGCCTTGGCGGCAGCGGCGGGCTTGGGGCTCTCGGCCTTGGGCTCCACCTTGAATATATCCTCCAGGCTGGCCACCTGGTTGTGCTGGGTCATGTATTCGAAGATAACGTCCAGCTCATGATTTTCCAGGACCTGCATGTGGTTCTTGGGGGCGGCCACGTAGTCTGTGAGTATCTGGCTGATGACCTTTGAGGATACGTTGAAATCCTTTGCCACCTCGTGTATTCTGTACTTAATCATGCTCATACGTTAGTCCTCCTCTTTCCAAATCTCTTGTTCCTCCGGTGGGCGTCGGCCTCGCTCTTGCGCCGCTGCGCCTTCCTAAAACGCTCTTCCACCTCTCCGGCGGCCTGGGAATATACATCCGGGACGGCCTGGGAGAGGGCCTTCATCAGGGCGTTGGCAAAGCCGATATCCGTCACTGCAGCCATGGAGCAGCCGCTCACGCCCACTGCGGCGGATATCTCCTCTTTCGTGTAGGGCAGGGGCACGGTGCTCACATTTCTGCCCCGGGCAAAGCCCTGGGCCCGGCTTTTGGCGTTGTCGGATGCGTCGGCGGCCAGGAGCAGCAGCTTTCCCTTTCCGGCTCTCAGGGCGGAGCCGGTGTTGGTCTCGCCTATCTGGATGGCGTTTGCCCGGCGCATCAGGCCAAGCATATTGAGTATCTTATCCATCTCCGCCGCCCTCCATCTGCTCCCGGAGCTTTTCATATATCTCCGGAGGAATACTCATGGAGAAGGCTTTCTCCAGAGCTCGGGCCTTTATGGCCTTTTTAAGGCAGGCGCCGTCGGGACAGATGTAAGCGCCCCGGCCGGAGGCCTTGCCCTTGAAGTCCAGGCTTATCTCCCCCTCCGGAGAGCGGACCACCCGGACAAGTTCCTTTTTTGGCTTCATTTCGCGGCAGCCCAGGCATTGCCGCAGGGGTATTTTCTTTTCCATAAACTGCCGCCTCCTTTACTTATGCCTCGGATTCGGGCTTGATGTCTATCTTGTAGCCGGTGAGCTTGGCAGCCAGGCGGGCGTTCTGGCCCTCCTTGCCTATAGCCAGGGACAGCTGGGAGTCCGGCACGATGACCCGGCAGCTCTTGCCATCCTCCAGCATGGTGACGCTTATCACCTCAGAGGGAGAGAGGGCGGCGGCGATGTACTCCTCCGGGACCTCGCTGTACTTGATGATGTCTATCTTCTCGCCGCCCAGCTCGTTTACGATGCTGGCAACTCTGCCGCCCTTGGGGCCCACGCAGGAGCCGATGGGGTCCACGTCCGGGTCGGCAGACCAGACGGCCATCTTGGTGCGGCTGCCCGCCTCCCGGGCGATGGACTTTATCTCCACGGTGCCGTCGTAAATTTCGGGCACCTCCAGCTCGAAGAGGCGCTTTACCAGGCCCGGGTGGGTGCGGGATATGAGCACCTGGGGACCCCTGGTGGAATTTCTCACTTCCACCACATAGACCTTTATGTGGTCGCCCTCGGTGAGCACCTCGGTCTTGATGCGCTCGTTGGGGGCCAGCATGGCCTCGGTGAACTCGCTGTTGGAGGAGATGCGGATGGAGACGCTGCCGTTTCTGGGCTCTATGTGGGAGACCACGCCGGTGAGTATCTCATGCTCCTTGGAGGTGAACTCCTCGTAGATGATGCCCCGCTCGGCCTCCCGGATGCCCTGGATGATGACCTGCTTTGCGGCCTGGGCGGCGATACGCCCGAACTTCTTGGTCTCCACGGGCACGCCTATGGTGTCCCCCACCTTGGCCCGGCGGCTTATCTTCTTGGCGGCCTCCAGGATGATCTCATGGCTGGGGTCCTCCACCTGATCCACGATGAGCTTGTTCACGTTCATCTCTATGCGCTTTTTATCCTCGTCCAGGATTATCTCCACGTTGTCCTCGCACTCGGGATTGTCACGGCGGAAAGCGGCCAGCATGGCCTGCTTTATCTTGTCATACATGTAGGCCCTGGGGATGCCCTTTTCCTTTTCGATATCCTCTACGGCTTCAAAAAATTCTGCGTTCATTTCAACTACTCCGTTCTTTTATATACGTCTTATATTGATACATGCAGCTTGACCAGGGCGATCTGGGCCTTGCCGAAGCGCATGTCCTCATTTCCCACCGTGACGGTGAGGTCTCCCTCCTCATAGGCGGCAAGTTTTCCCACGAAGACCTTGCTGCCATTGACCGGCTGATAGAGCCGCACCTCGACCTCGCTGCCCATGAACTGCCGAAAGTCTCCCGGGCGCTTCAGCTCCCGCTCGGCCCCGGCGGAGCCCACCTCGAAAATATAGCTGCCGGGAATGGGGTCGGCCTCGTCCAGGATGGGGTCCAGGGTGCGGCTGATGTTCTCGCAGTCGTTGATGCTGACGCCACCCTCCTTGTCGATGAACACCCTCAGGTACCAGCTCCCCGCTTCCCGGACGTACTCCACGTCCCAGAGGGAGCAGCCGGCCTCTTCCACCACCGGCTTTGCCAGCTCATAGACTTTGTCGGTAATTTTGCTCATTTGCTTCTCACTTTCATATGTTCCTGAGTTTCCAAAAAGCTTCACAAAAAAGAGTGGGTCGAAACCCACTCAAAGAAAACCATAATGCTTACCATAGAGATAATAACACCATATGGTATTAATTGCAAGCATTTTTTCAATATCTTCTTTATATTTTGTGCCGGCGGGATATATCATCCCGCCAGCGCCGGTCTCAATATTCAAAGTCCGGGAAATAGTGGGCATAGAACTCCTCGTAGCAGATGCCCTGTTCCATGATGAAGGTGGCCACTTCCTTGCCCACATAGCGGTAATGCCAGGGCTCGTCCCAACCGGTGAGCAGCAGCTTCTTGGTGGGATAGCGCTTGATGAAGCCGTACTCGGCGCAGTGCTCGTCCAGCCAGGCAAAGAAATCCTGGTTCATCTCGCTGTAGACCATGCGGGAGTAGTTCTTGTCCAGCAGGTCCACGGCCAAGCCCAGCTGATGCTCGCTGCTGCCTGGATAGGCGGTTATCTTCTTTGCCTCTTCCACCGCCTCCTGGTATATGGGGTCGGTGTAGTCCACATCCACGCCGCCGGCCATCTCGTAGGCTATCTGGCTGGCCTTGGAGTTGAAGAGCTCGTTCTGGTAGGAATAGGAGCGGTAGGCCCCCGCCACATAGACTTCAAAGCCCGCCTCGTTTATGGCCTCGATGAAGGCGTCCAGATAGGGCAGGTATTCGGTGCTGAAGAGCATGTACTTTGTGGAAGTTATCCTGGAGACGGAGTCCGGCTCATAGGCGGAGGACAGGAGGTTGTCGTTGTTGACTATGTCCAGGTATCTGTTTTCTTCAAAATCGGACTGGGTGAGCTGCGGCCATATATCCACTGTGGGCTCGGGAGTGGGAGTTGCGTTCATGTCTATGAAGGTGACGCTGTCGGATTTCACGTAAGCGCCCTCGGCACCGCCGAAGATAACGTCGGTGCTGCTCTCCATACGGGAGACCACTATGGTATAAAGCACGAGGCAAAGAGCGGCCATACTCAGCAGCCACGCCACTTTTCTTTTCATACCCCGCTGCTTCCTTTCATAACAAATTAGCATTTCTGCTTGGAGAGGCATTATACCATCAATTTGTTACGATTTCAAGTACGGGCTGAGCTGTGCGCCCTCTGTCCCGCCTCAGCTCTGCTCCGCCACATAAAGACTGGCTCGGGACTGGATGAGCTTAGCCGTCTCCTCCGGTGTCTTGTCGCCGGCGAACATGGCCTGACACTCGCTGTTGATGATGTCCATTATTGCTCTGTCGTAATCTGACAGGTTCTCAATTGCGTCCAGGAAGTCCAGCAGCTTGTCGGCGTCGGCCCGGGTCATTTTCACCTGGGCATCCTCGTCGGCCATGGCCTTGGCTATGGACTCCTCCAGAGCCGGACGGTACATCAGCAGAGGATAGCCGGGCATTACGCCTCTGTCTGTATTTGCGTTCATCAGCATGTACTTTATAAACTCCCAGCAGCCCTCCTGGTGCTCGCTCAGGCTGCATATGGCGAGCTGGGTGTTCAGACTGGCGTCAGTGCCGCAGCTGCCGTCGGGGGTGGGCCAGCCTATGAAGCTGAGGGGGCAGCCTGCCATCTGCTCGGACTCGGCAAGGGAGCTGACAAACATGGCAAATACTGCAACCGTCGTCTGCTCCCCGGCGGCCACTCTGGGTTCACCGGGCCCGAAAACCATATCGTTTATATCCTCCGGTGTCTCCCTAAGCTCCAGGGCAGTCCTGAGCAAATCAATAAATTCGGGGCTGTCGAAGCTGCAATCCCCACTGGTCCAGTCAAGAGCATAGCGCACATAGCGGCCTATGGCATTATTTATAAAGCTCTCCCGAGTGAGGTTATACATACACATCTGGCCTTCACTGAGTTGGGAGTCTATCTGCCGGTACTCCTCCAGAGTCCAGCCATAACGCTGCCCGAAGTCCGACTCTCTGGCCGCCATCGTATCCAGATAGAAGCTTTCACCCATCACATATATGCCGCCGTTGTAGTCCAGGGCCTTGTACAGCACGATGTCTTCCGGGCTCAGCTCCTCGTCCGCCTCTATCAGGGGTCTCATGTCGGTGAGCAGTCCCTTTCCGGCATAGATGTTGGGAGATATCCAGCCGCTGAAAAAGCAGAACATGTCCGGGGTCCTGCCGGAGATAAGCTCCGTGTTCAGCCTCAGCTGTACCTCTTCGGCGGAAGCATAAATGCCCCCTGAGTAGTCCACCACCCTCACATAGTATTCGTCGCTGTGGGCGTTGAAGCGTGCCGCCAGGATGTCCATGCCGTTGGGGTCCATGCAGCCGATAAGCAGCTCCGTCTTGGGCTGAAGCTCCGCAGGTTCCGCAGGAGTCAGCAGGTAGCAGCTGTCGCTGCCCAGGCAGAGGAATTTCCCGCCCTCGGCCTTCACTTTATATATGCTCCCCGGGTTCAGATAGCATTCGGACCAGATTACTTTGGGAGAAGCCGTCCCTTGTGCGTCCAGGGAATACATCCCATCGTCGGTGAGCAGCAGCAGATAGCTGCCGTCCCCGCCGTCAAAAAGGCTCCCTGCCGGGCAGGTGAAGGCCTGAGTGAATTCTCCTGTCTCTCCGTCAAGCCTGTATAGCGTCAGCCCCTCAGCCTCCTCCCCGGCGGCGTACAAAGTCCCGTCCTCGCTGAGGACAAGGCTCAGCCCTTCGCCGGGCAGCACTCCTCTTCCTGTGAGCTGTCCGCCGCCGTCCAGGATAAGCAGCTGGGTCTGATTTACCTGCAGGTATATTTTCTCCCCGGAAAATTTTACAGACTGCACGTCGCCATATCCGTATCTCTCGCTCTCATACATCCCGTTGAGCTCTGAGGTAAACACCGGCTCCAGCTCCAGGCTGTATTTGCTCAGACTTATCCCCCGTCCCTCTTCCTCAAAGTTCATATCCAGCATGTATATGCCGTCTTCCTTGACGCAGAACTCCATGTTGTAGTCCCGCTCAACCGTGCCCAGTTCCCTGTCGTCTCTGAGGATATGGTATGGATTGATGTCAAGCTCGCTTTGAACCAGATAGTACAGCTCCCCGCCGTATACATCCACGTCCTGGCATAGCTCCGGCAGCTCAATGTTCTCCATTTTGTAGGCCCCGCCCTGGCCCGTCCACTCCATTGTGGCCTCGTCCAGGCCGCCGGAGTAGCTCGGCTGGCTGTCTTCGGCAGGATTCCCGTCCTTCCTGCAGGCGCCGAGCAGAAAGACCAGGCACAGCAGCGCCGCAAGTACCCTTGATTTTTTCATTGTTCCGGCCTCCCATTTTTGTTCTGTATTTTTAATAACGGGAAATCCCTGCGTTTGTTGCAATCTTTTAAGAAAATTAAGAATTCTTAAGAAAAAAGCGGCCGGGCATTTGCCCGACCACTGAGATTTATATTCGATTTCCGGCCTGAGCCCGCCCTTATTCCGCAACGGCCAGGGCTATCTGGCTCCAGGTCTCCATGTTGTCGTATTCCGCCCTCAGCTCCTGAAGGCTCATCCAGGCGCCGCTGAGCTTTTCCGTCTCCTTCACCGAGACCTCGCCCTCCACCTCCATGGAGAAGCACAGGCCCAGGTGGACGGCTCCCACGCCGTTGCCGTCGTCGTTTATAAAGCCCCTGGGCACCAGCTCCCCCCGGTGCTGGATGTACACTTCTTCGTCCAGCTCACGCTCCAGGCCCTTCATGAGCACGCTGCGCCGGTCGGTCTCGTCCACGGGGTTGATGTGCCCCCCTATGCCTATGGACAGCTTGCCGTGGAGCCGGCTCTCCCCGCCCTTATTCAGGCGGCGGGTGCTGAACACTCTGCCCTTTTGGGTCAGCACCACATAGGGGATTATCTGCTTGTAGGAGGGGTCCTCCTCCGCCGCCGGACGGTCTATGAACTCGTGGTGATTTACAATGATATCCAGCATCTCCTCCCTGTCCTCGGTGAGCAGGCCGGTCCTGCCGGAGATGTATTTTGCCAGTTTTTCCGTTTTGACTACCAATACCTTTTCCATATGGGCTCCTTCTGTATATTGACTTGGTTTTGTCTGCCGTGTAAAATTGAACTATCAAGAGAGATAATAACACACAAAGGAGGATAATTCCATGCCCAGTTTCAAGGAATTTTATTTCACCTCGTCCACCGGCAAAAATCAGATACGGGTAAAGCAGTGCAGCCCCGACGCCGAGCCCAAGGCCATAGTGCAGATAGCCCACGGCATAGCCGAGCACGTGGACCGCTATACGGAGTTTATGGAGTACCTGGCCTCAAACGGCTACCTGGCCGTGGCCAACGACCACCTGGGCCACGGCAAGTCCATCCGCTCCGGGGAGCTGAAGGGCTTCTTTGCCGACGAGAACGGCTGGGACTATGTGGTTGCAGACATGGAGAAGCTCCACGACCGCATAAGCATCCAGTACCCCAGCCTTCCCTATGTGATGTTCGGCCACAGCATGGGCAGCTTCCTCACCCGCACCTATATCATCAAACACCCGGACAAGTATGACGCCGCCATCCTCAGCGGCACCGGCCACCAGTCCAAGGCCCTGGTCCTGGGGGGATACGCCGCCGCTTCCGCCTATGTCAAGCTCTACGGTCCCAGGAAAGAGGGGGACGCTCTCAACAACCTGGCCTTCGGGGCCTATACCAAGGGCATAGAAAATCCCCGCACCCCCTTTGACTGGCTCACCCGGGTGGACAGCGAGGTGGACAAGTACATAGCCGATCCCCTCTGCGGCTTCGTGGCCACGGCGGGATTGTTCCGGGATATGATGGGCGGCATCAAGTTCATCACCAACGGGAAGAACATCAGCACCATGAGCCAGACCCAGCCGGTGTACTTTATGTCCGGAGCCCGGGACCCGGTGGGAGATTACGGCAAGGGCGTGGAGCGGGCTTACAAGGCCTTCTGCAAGGCCGGGCTCCACGACGTGCTCATGCGCCTCTATCCCGGCGGCCGCCACGAGATGCTCAACGAGGAGAACAAGCACGAGGTGTACAAGGACATCCTGGCCTGGCTGGAGGACAAAGTCCCCAAAATAGAAAAGCGATAAAAAGATAGGAAACAAAAGCCAAAAGGCGCTGCCCGGTGCAGCGCCTTTTGGCTTTATCGTTATGCTTTGGAGTTTGGAGCTTACTCTTCGTCGCCCATCTCGGGGGCGATGCCGGTGGCCTCGCCGGTGGCGGAGACTTCATAGACCAGGGCGTCCTCACCGTTGTCCTCTTCCACTTCCTCCACCTGGGCGGCGGGAGCGGGAGCGGGCTCGGACAGAGCACGGATGGACAGGGAGATCTTGTGCTTCTCTTCGTCGATGGCGGTGATCTTGGCGTCCACCACATCGCCCACGGCCAGCACATCCTCGGGCTTGCCTATGCGGCGGTTGGCGATTTGGGAGATATGGATAAGGCCGTCAACGCCGGGCAGGACCTCGGCAAAGGCGCCGAAGGGCATGAGCTTGACGATGGTGACGGTGGCAACACTGCCCACCTGGTACTTGTTGGTGAAAGCGGTCCAGGGGTTGGCGTTGGGGTCCTTGTAACCCAGGGAGATCTTGCGCTTCTCCTTGTCAAAGTTGATGACATAGACCTCCACCTCGTCCCCCACGGAGAGGACCTCGGAGGGCTGGTGGATGCGGCCCCAGCTCAGCTCGGACACATGCACCATGCCGTCGATGCCGCCGATATCCACGAAAGCGCCGTAGCTGGTCATGGACTTGACCACGCCGTGATAGCGCTTGCCAATCTCTATCTCGTTCCAGATGGCCTCGGTGCGCTCCCGGCGCTCGGCCTGGGCCACCCGGCGGATGGAGCCGACGACACGCTTGCGGGCCTTGTTGACCTCGGTTATCTTCAGACGCACGGTCTTCTTCAGCAGCTGGCTCATCTCGGCATCCCGGGGCAGGTCGGTCTGGGAGGCGGGGACGAACACGCGCACGCCCTTCACGTTGACCACAACGCCGCCCTTGTTCTCCTCGGTGACAACGCCTTCAAGGACGGTGCCGTTGTCCACAGCCTCTTCCACCTCGGTCCACATCTTGGCGGCGTCCAGGCGCTTCTTGGACAGCATGGCGGTTCCCTCCACGTCGTTGACACGCACAACCACGGCCTCGATGGTGTCGCCCACCTTGACAACGTCCTCCACCTTGACGCCGTCGTCGGTGAACTCGGAAGTAGGGATGAAGCCGGAATACTTGGCGCCGAGATCCACGCTGATCTCAGTGCCGGTGATTGCGACAACAATGCCGGTTACCTTATCTCCATTATATATAGTTTTGAGAGTCTCCTCCAACATTTCGTCGAAGGACATTTCCTTCTCAACTGGGGTTTCTTCGATTTTGATTTCGTCACTCATTTTGTTTCTTACCTCCTTAATTATCCACGCAGGTGTGGATGCTCCGGCTGTGAGTCCGACAACACCGGCGTTTTCAAGCTTGTCCATATCCAGCTCCGAGGCTTTTTCTATGAACTGGACATTGGAGCAGTGCTCGCAGCATATCTGTGCCAGATGAACGCTGTTGGCACTGTGCTTTCCGCCGATGACCACCATGGCATCACATTCCGAGGCAAGCCTTGCCGCTTCCTCCTGCCGCGTGAACGTAGCAAGACATATTGTATCAGATATTTTCGAATTTGTACATCTTTTTTTTATTACATTACAACATTCAGTAAAATTATTGCGAGTCTGCGTGGTTTGTACCACGACTGTTATTGGTTTTCCCCAATATTCTGTATTTTTATCCAGCCAAATTTCCAGATCCTGAGAATTTTCAAATACTGCGTGCTCTCCGCACCAGCCGCAGATGCCCTCCACCTCCGGGTGATTCGGCATGCCGATGATAATGACGAAGCGGCCTTCCGCCGCCGCCCGGCTGACTATGGTATGTATGGCCTTCACTTTGGGACAGGTGGCGTCGGTGACGATGCCTCCGGCCTTTTCCAGCTGTCCGTATATCTCCCGGGAGACGCCGTGGGCCCGTATGAGCACCCGCTCCCCCGCCGCCAGCTCCTCCGGCCGCTGTATGACCCGCAGCCCTCCGGCCTCCAGTCGGCGCACCACGTCCTCGTTGTGGATGAGTTCGCCGTAGCTTGCGCAGCTGCCGTATTCTTCCAGCAGCTTCTCCGCCATATCCACCGAGCGGCTGACCCCAAAGCAGAAGCCTGCGCTCTGGGCCACTCTCAGCTCTCTCATTCCTGCGCCTCACTTTCCGGGGCCAGCCTTGTGACCACCAGCTCCGCCAGCAGCCGGAAGCTCTCCTCAAAATCTATGTCGCTGGTGTCCACAACCAGGGCGTCCTCCGCCGCCTTCAGGGGGGCCGCAGCCCTGCTGCTGTCCTGCTTGTCCCGGTACTCAATCTCCCGGAGCACGTCTTCAAACTTCTCTTCTATGCCCTTGTTTTTCTGCTCCAGCATACGGCGTCTGGCCCTGGCCTCGCTGCTGGCGGTGAGGAATATTTTCAGCTCCGCATCCGGCAGCACCACGGTGCCTATGTCCCGGCCGTCCATTATCACGTTGTTTTTCCTGGCCAGCTCCCTCTGCATCTCCAGCAAATAGCTCCGCACCGCCTGGTGGGCAGAGACATCGGAGGCACAGATGGAGATCTCTGGCAGGCGAATCTCTTCCGAAACATCCTCCCCGTCCAGATACATCCGCTGCTCCCCCGCCTCATTGTAGCCCATCTCGATTTTTATTTTGGGCAGCAGCTCCATCACCGCCGCTTCGTCCTTCCGGTCAATGCCCCGGCGGTAGGCGGCAAGGCCCAGGGTGCGGTAAATGGCCCCTGTGTCCACATAGATGAAGCGGAAGGCCTCCGCCAGCTTCCTGGCCAGGCTGCTCTTCCCCGCCCCGGAGGGCCCGTCAATGGCTATGGAAAAAAATTCCTTCATAAATATTCATCCCCCAAAACTGACATCCCGGCCACATATCCCGTGGACCAGGCGATCTGCAGATTAAACCCCCCGGTGTAGCCGTCCAGGTCCAGTATCTCTCCGGCAAAGTACAGTCCCCTCACCAGCTTGGACTCCATGGTGCGGGGGTTCACCTCTTTGGTGCTGACGCCGCCTGCGGTGACTATGGCCTCGTCTATAGGCCTGGTGCCGCTTATGGACACCGGAAAGGCCTTGAACAGCTGCAGCAGCCTCATGCGCTGCTCCCGGGTTATGCTGTTTACCTTGGTGTCCTCCGGTATGCCGGAGAGCCGGATGAGCACCGGTATCATGGCCCGCCCCGCCAGGTCCCCCAGGGCGTTTTTAAATTCCCTGTTGGAGTATTTCTCAAAATCCCTCAGCAGTCTTGCATCCAGCTTCTTTTCGTCCAGCCCCGGCTTCAGATCTATCTCCAGCCTGTACCGGGCCCTGCCCATGTTCCGCATATGGGCGCTGGCGGAGAGCACCAGGGGGCCGGATACCCCGAAGTGGGTAAAGAGCAGCTCCCCCAGCTCCTTGTATATCAGCTTGTCGTCCTCATAGGCGGAGAGAGTGACATTCTTCAAAGCAAAGCCCTGCATCTCGGCGCAGTATTGGTCCCCGCTCTCCAGGGGCACCAGGGAGGGCCTGAGCCTGCTGATGCTGTGGCCCAGCTTTTCGGCCAGGGCAAAGCCCGTGCCGTCGGAGCCGGTGAGGGGATAGGACAGCCCCCCGGTACACAGCACTGCGGCCCGGCACTCTATGAGCCCCTGGTCCGTCAGCACGCCGGATATTGCTCCCTCCTTGGTGCATATCTCCCGGGCCTTTCCGTGCAGCACCCGGACACCCCGGCGCTCACAGAGCCTTGTCAGCAGCCCCGCCACGTCGTTTGCGTTGTCGGAGACCGGGAACACCCTGTTGCCCCTCTCCACCTTCAAAGGCAGGCCGTTGTCTTCAAAGAAGGCCATGGTATCCGCCGGAGACAGCCGGTTCAAAGCGCTGTAGAGGAAGCGGCCGTCCCCGGGTATGTTTGCCATGAAGGTCTTTATATCGCAGCTGTTGGTCAGGTTGCAGCGGCCCTTGCCGGTGATGCGCAGCTTTCTGCCCAGCATTTTGTTGGGCTCCAGCAGCAGCGTGTCCACGCCTCTTTCGGCGGCGGTGCAGGCGCACATCAGCCCGGCGGCCCCGCCGCCGATGGCCACGAGCTCAGTTTTCTCCCGGTTCATATGTATCGTACTCCCTGTGCAGAGCGTCCAGCTCCGCAAGATTCATGCCCAGGCTCCTGCCGCAGCTGTTTTCCAGGGCAGTGAGCAGGGCCTCGATGAGGGCCGCCACGGCGATTATCCCCTTGCCCGGCAGCATGACGTTGGCATAGTGGTCCATAGGCGCCGCCTCATCGTCGGCCACCACCAGCACCGCGGCACCCTTTTCCCTGGCATAGCGGGCGGAGCCGAAGAGCTGGGAGAAGTAGCTGCCGCTGATTATCAGCAGGGCTGAGCGGCTGTCCAGTTCAAAGATCTCCCGGGAAAGTCCCCCCGGGGCGGAGCAGGCGTTGAAGCCCAGGGCTCTGAGACTGTTGGCAAAGTAGATGTTTATACCGTCCATGCCAAGGCCGGACTGCACCACGATTTTCTCCGCCCTTTCCAGCAGCTCCACCGCCGCTTCCAGAGAGCGCTGGTTCCTTGAGGTCATGATGGAGCGGAGGCTTAAGCTGCCGGTGTCCACCGTCTGCTTCAGCTCCTCCGACTCGAGCTCGGCCTCCTCCGCCTTTTCAACGGCGCTTATCCTGTCCCGCACAAGCTGCTGCAGGGACCGGCGCATCTCCGAGTAGCCGTTGTAGCCCAGCTGGCGGGCAAAACGTACCACCGAGGACTCGCTGACCTGGGCCGCCTTGGACAGCATACGTGAGGTCATAAAAGGTACGGTCTCCATGTTTTCGCATATGTATCTGGCGATGGCCTTTTGTCTTTTGGAGTAGTTCTGGCTCTCTCCGGCCAGACGCTTCAGCAGGTCCTCTCCCATATCCTTCACCTCAGTCTTTCCAGCTCGTCGGGGCTGAGATGCCTCCACTGCCCCGGCGCCAGCTCGCCAAGCTCAACACCGCCCTCGGACACCCGCTTGAGCCTTGTGACCTTCAAGCCCGCAGCCCGGCACATATTTCTCACCTGGCGGTTTTTTCCCTCGTGTATACTGACAGACAGCAGCGCCCCGCCGGGGAGCGGCCTCAGGACCTCGGCCTGGGCCGGACGGGTGGTGTAGCCCTCCAGCTCCATGGGCCGGCGCAGCAGCTCCACCGCCCGGTCTATGTCCTTCCCCAGGACCCAGGTGCGATAGGTCTTTGTCACCTCATGGGAGGGGTGCATCAGTCTGTTGGCAAAGTCCCCGTCGTTGGTCATCAGCAGCAAGCCCTCGGAATTCAGGTCCAGCCTGCCCACCGGGTATACCCTGACGCCCAGCTCCTCCACCAGTTGGCTCACGTTCTTCCTCCCCTTCTCATCCTTCAGGGTGGTCACGTAGCCCTTGGGCTTGTTCAGCATTATGTAAACCTTCTCCCCGGTGGACGGAAGCTCTTTTCCGTCCACCAGAATCCGGTCTTTTTCAGTCTCGGCCTTGTCGCCCAATACGGCGGTCCTGCCGTTGAGGGTGACTCTGCCGGCGCTGATATATTCTTCAGCCGTTCTTCGGGACATCAGCCCGGCGGCTGCTATTATTTTCTGCAGTCTTTCAGCCATTATTACTTTCACCCGCTGTCTGTTTCTTCCTGGGGCAGATATAGGGGCACGTCGTTTTCGTAAATCAGCGGACAGCTGCCCAGGGTTTCTCCGTCTATTATAACCCATATCGTGCCGCCTGTCTCCCCCTTATTTACCGGGGCGAAGACAAATCTTGGGTATTCCACTTTCAAGACCAGCTCCTGTCCCGGATCCAGCAGCAGCTCGATGCTGCTCTCCGGCACGAGTCTGGCGCTCTCCTCCCGGCCGGATATCACCGGCACCTGAAAGCTCTGTCCCTCCACCGCATCTCTCAGCTCAAACTGGGAGAAGGCCCATTCGTAGAGCCGGATATGGTCGTTCCAGTCGTCGGGGTCGGAGAGGGTGACGCATATGAGCCTCAGCCCGTCTCTCTCGCAGCAGCTCACCAGACAGCGGCCCGCCGCCTGGGTGTAGCCGGTCTTCCCGGCTATGCAGTAGGGGTACATGTCCGGCAGCTTGTTGTGGTTTACCAGGGTCTGCCCTTTGATAAGGCAGCTCCTGGCGGAGCACAGCTGCCGGAAGCTCTCGTTTTCCATGCAGCAGCACATCAGCTTAGCCATATCCCGGGCGGTGGAGTAATGCCCGGGGGAGTCCAGGCCGTGGGGATTTTCAAAGCTGCTGTCCTCCATGCCCAGCTCCCGGGCCTTGTCGTTCATCAGCCCGGTAAAATTTTCCACGCTCCCGGCCACATGGAGGGCCAGGGCCTGGGCCGCATCGTTTCCCGACACCAGCAGCAATCCCAGCAGCAGCTCCTTCACCGTGTAGCGCTCCCCGGGCTTCAGGTACATGGAGGAGCCCTCGATATTGCAGCAGTCCTCAGTTATGTCAACCAGCTCATTGAGCTTGGCGTTTTCCAGGGTCACAATGGCCGTCATCAGCTTAGTGGTGCTGGCGATGAGGGCCCGGGCGTCGGCATCTTTTTCGTACATGACGCGGCCTTTTGATGTCATCACGATGGCCGACCTGGCGCTGGGGCAGGGCGTCTCGGCAGAAGCTGCGGGCCCAGCGGGCAGCAGCAGGCAGAGGGCGGCCAGCGCAGAGATAATTTTCCTAATAATAAGCACCGCCTTTCTTCAGGCAGTGCTTATTATTTACACATATTCAGATAATATGAGTATTTCAGGCCTTGTCGTTTTTCTGCTTGGCGATGAAAGCGTCCACCCGGTCGATGACCTGGGGCACCAGGTCGATGATACGGTCCACGGTATTGCTGGCGGGAGGCGTGACGTTGATCATCCTGACAACGCCCTCCTTTATCACAAGAAAGCCGATGGGGTCTATCTTCACGCCGGTGGCGTTGCCGCCGCCATAGGGGCGCTCATCCCCGGGTTTCTTGCCGCTGAACTCCACTCCGCCTCCGCCGAAGCCCACGCTTATCCTGGAGATGGGGACCAGAGTTATCCCGTCGGGGGTGTAGATGGGGTCGCCCACCACAGTGTCCACCTTGAGGATATTCTTGACGCTCTCCATAGTGTTCTGCATCAAAGTTCCGATAGGGTTATTGTCCATTAGAGTCCATCCTTTCCTCTTGCTGTATATTTTGTTCTGTATTTATCTCTTTATCACTTGGCGCAGCCGGGGGCTCTTCCCCGCAGCGTTTTCTTCTTATCTTCTCTTTGAAGAGGCGCAGCTTGTTTTTGATAAGTATGCCCAGCACTCCGAAGGCCAGGGCAAAGCCCATGCGGAATATCTGGCCTATGTGTATGACCAGGCAGACCCCGGCGTCTATCTTAGACCTGTCCAGGGTAAAGTCCACGTCGGTGCGCACGTCGCTGCTTTTCACAATAAAGCTGTGCTCACAGATGGGGGCCAGGGCAGACAGGGCTGCATTGACGTAGTTGTAAGCCATGGCCGTGTTGTAGGGGTCGTTTCCCCCGGCCACGTAGTGGAGCATGAACCTGTCCACGGTGAGCTTGCCGAACTTGCCCAGGCCCTTCAAAGCCGCCTTCAGCAGGGAGAGCTTTTCGTCCATGTTCAGCTCCAGCTTCTTTCTGGGCTTCTTTGGCTTTTCGGCTTTGGGCTCCTTGGGTTTTTTCTCTTTCTTGGCTTTCTTTTCCTTTGGGGGTTTTGATTCGTCCCTGGGCTTTTTGGGCAGCAGCTTTATCAGCACTCCGCAGACCTTGGCGGATACGCTCAGCTGCCCGTCAACATAGCTCAGGTCTGCTCCCACAGGGATGAGCATTATCAGCACTATAATGGCGACGATGATGCCCAGCACTATCAACCAGACCAATTACATCACTCCTCCGCGGTCTCTCCCGTTATTTCGCTCAAGGATATCTGCTCGCTGTTATTGCCGCCCTGCAGCTTGTCTATGGCGGACTGCAATTTCTCTATGCCCTCCCCGTTGCTCA
The DNA here is from genome assembly GCA_048417135.1 of Candidatus Limivicinus sp. Taxonomy (GTDB): domain Bacteria; phylum Bacillota; class Clostridia; order Oscillospirales; family Oscillospiraceae; genus Limivicinus. The sequence goes on from DBFSDV010000021.1 coordinate 39,404, forward strand.
TATCCGGCAGGGGCGGCAGCTGTGAAAGTTCGCTTATGCCCATGGTGCGCAGGAAGACGTCCGTAGTCCTGAAGAGGACGGGCCGGCCCGGCACATCCAGACGCCCGCACTCCTCGATGAGCCCTCTCTCGCAGAGCATGCCCACGGTGTAGGAGCTGTCCACTCCCCTGACCTGTTCCACATAGGCCCGGGTCACCGGCTGGAAATAGGCCACCACCGCCAGGGTCTCCAGGGCGGGCTGGGACAGGGCCGGGGCCTTCCTCTGCTCCAGCACCTTGGATATATAGGGGGCGTATTCCGGGGCGGAACACATCTGCAGCTTGTCCTCCAGGCGCAGTATCCTCATGCCCCGCTGGCCTGAGCTGTACTGCTCCCGGAGCTCGGCGGCGACGGAGATGACCTCCTCCTCGCTGACGCCCAGGATGAGGGAGAGCCGGGCAATTGGCACGCTGTCCCCTGCGGCAAAAAGTATGGCTTCTATTACGGATACAATATCTATCATCGTTTACTCCAGTATCTTTTCCATTATCTCGTCCACATCTCCGCCGGTGAACACCAGGCTGTAGTCCTCGCCCTGGCGGTCGATGTGTACGCTGCCCATGCTGCAAAGCTCCAGTATTGACATGAAGGTGGCCACGATCTCCGAACGGGAGCGGCAGGAGCGGTAGAGCTCGTGGAGGGTGGAGCTGCCGGTTTTCAGTTTCATGAGTATCTGGCGGCTCTTATCTCTGACGCTGTATATTATCCGCTTGGGCACCGCCTGGCTGATGTCCGGCTCCGGGGCCTTGCCGCCTCTGGAATATATGCTGTAAAGGGCCTTCAGCAGGTCCACCGGCTCATGGCGGTACTCGTATTCCCTGGCGCTTTTGGGCAGGGGCTCCGGCAGCTTTGCATAATACAGCAATCCCTGCTCCGAGGCCTTTTTCAGCTCCGGCACCACCTGCTGCACCGCCGCAAAGATATCCCGGCATTTCAGCTGCTCCAGGGACTCCATCAGCGCCTCCAGCTCGGTGACCTCCTTGTCCCCGGCCAGGAGCATCCGGGTCTTGATATAGAGCAGGTGGGAGGCCATCTGCACGAATTCGCTGGCCACCTCCAGGTCCATGCTCTGCATCTTGTCCAGGTATTCCAGATACTGGTCCAGGATATCCGCAATTTTGATATCCCGTATCTCTATTTTGTTTTTTGAAAGGAGCATCAGGATGAGGCTCAGCGGGCCTTCAAAATCCTGGAGCTCGTTTTTTTCCTTGACTATGCCTTCCAGAAAGAAATTCGGATTTTCCATTACTTCTCACATATAAAACAGATATACTACCCCGTCGCAGGCCAGCTGGGCCAGGGGCACAAGCCAGGAGTAGACCGCATCTATCGCATAGTCCAGGGGCTTGCCCAGCACTCCCGTGGCCACCAGCACGAGCATGATTATCCCGCCGTAGCGCTCATAGCGCATGAGTTTGTAGTAGTCCTCATCCCTGAGCAGGGAGAAGAGCACCTTTGAGCCGTCCAGGGGAGGTATGGGTATAAGGTTGAAAATGCCCAGGCCTATGCTCAAAACCGCGGTGAGCTGTATCATCTGCAGAAAATACCTGCCCACGCTGCTCATGCCCAGAGGCACGTAAGCTGCGCCGTATATGAACATGAACACCACGGCAATAAGCAGGTTGCTCACCGGCCCGGCCAGGGCCGTCACCGCCATGCCCTGCTTGGGGTTTTTGAATTTATACATATTCACCGGCACGGGCTTTGCCCAGCCCACGTGAAAAACCAGCATCATCAGCAGGCCCACCGGGTCCAGATGCTTCAGAGGGTTGAGGCTGAGCCGTCCCCGGCTCTTGGCGGTATCGTCCCCCAGCTTATAGGCCACCAGGCCGTGGCTTATCTCGTGGAGAGTGATGCACAGCAGGGAGGGTATCACCGCAAGAAGGATACTCAGGATGTATGTGAAATCAAAGCCGTCCCAAAAGGATTGCACGCCGTCTATAGGAGCCACCTCCAATTTGAAAATATTCTAACAAAATTGAATAGAAATTACAAGAGCGAAGCAAAACTTTTGCCTCGCTCTTATACAAACTATATAAGATTGACTATCTGGGCCAGGAGATTTTCCCTGCCCTGGCCCTTTTCTGCGGAGAAAGGAATGAGCAAAACTTCCTCCGGCAGCTCCAGGGTCCGGCGTATCAGCTCCATATTTGGCTCGATCTCGCTCTTCTTCAGCTTATCCAGCTTGTTGGCCACAACCACCAGGGCGCAGCCGGAGGCTTTGAACCATTGGGCCATGGTGACGTCGTCCGCCGTGGGCTTATGCCTTGCGTCAACTATCATCACACCCAGGTCTATAAGCCCCGGCTGGGCGAAGAAATCCTCCATCAGCTTGCCCCAGCGCTCCCTCTCGCTCTGGGAGACCTTGGCGTAGCCGTAGCCCGGCAGGTCCACAAAGTAGAGCTTGCCGTCAATGCAGAAGTAGTTTACGTGTACGGTCTTGCCGGGGGAAGCGCCCACCCGGGCAAAGTTCTTTCGGTTCAGCAGCCGGTTTATCACTGAGGATTTGCCCACATTGGACTTGCCGGCGAAGACCACGCTGGGCATTGAGCTGCGGATGAACTGGGCCGGGGATGCGGCGGATTTTATAAACTCCGCCTTGTTCACGTTCAGTCCCGCCATGGCCCACCTACTGTCTCACGGCGCAGCGCTCGCCGCCCAGGATGCCGGGAGCTGCGCACATAGCCAGTTCCTCTTCCCCGCTGCGCACCAGCGCCAGGTTCAGCACATTGTCCACATGCTCCGTGGGCACGAAGTTCAGCTGCTTTCTCACCAGGGGATCTATCTTCTCCAGGTCCGGCTCGTTCTCCGCAGGGATGATGACGGTCTTGACCCCGGCCCTCAGGGCGGCCATGGTCTTCTCCCTCAGCCCGCCTATGGCCATCACCCGGCCTCTCAAGGTGATCTCCCCGGTCATGGCAATGTCATGGCGCACAGGTATGCCGGTGAGAGCGGATATCATGGCAATGGTCATGGTGATGCCGGCGGAGGGGCCGTCCTTGGGTATGGCGCCCTCGGGGAAGTGGATGTGTATGTCCTTGTTCTTGTAGAAGTCCGGGTCTATGCCCAGCATGTTTGCCCGGCTGCGTATGTAGCTGAGGGCGGCCCTGGCGGACTCTTTCATCACGTCCCCCAGGTTGCCGGTGAGCTCCAGATGTCCGGAGCCCTCCATGACGGCCACTTCCACATCCAGGACTTCGCCTCCCACGGAGGTGTAGGCCAGGCCTCTCACCAGGCCCACCTCGTCCCGCAGGCGCAGCTCGTCGGCCTTGTACTTGGCCGGGCCCAGGACGCTCTCCAGCTGCCCGGCCTTCAGGCTCAGGCTCTTGAACTTCTCCTCGGCGATGCCGCTGGCGGCCTTACGGCAGGCGGCGGCTATCTCACGTTCCAGAAGCCTCACGCCGGACTCCCGGGTGTAGGAGCGTATCATCTCCCGCACTGCGGCGTCCTCAATGCGCAGCTGGTTTGCTCTCAGCCCGTGCTTTTTCCTCTGCTTGGGTATCAGGTGTTCCTTGGCTATCTGCAGCTTTTCCTCGTCAGTGTAGCTGCTGAGCTCTATCACTTCCATCCTGTCCAGCAGGGCTCTGGGTATGGTGTCCAGAGTGTTGGCGGTGGTGATGAAGAACACCTCGGACAGGTCGAAGGGTATCTCCAGGAAATTGTCCCTGAAGGCGTAGTTCTGCTCTCCGTCGAAGGCCTCCAGCAGGGCGGCGGCGGGGTCGCCCCGGTAGTCGGAAGCCAGTTTGTCTATCTCGTCCAGGACCATCAGGGGGTTGCAGCTTCCCGCCTGGATGACGCCGCTGATGATGCGCCCGGGCATGGAGCCTATGTAAGTGCGCCGGTGTCCCCGTATCTCAGCCTCGTCATGGACACCGCCCAGGGATATGCGCACCAGCTTGCGATTGGTGGCCCGGGCTATGCTCTGGGCGATGCTGGTCTTGCCGGTGCCCGGAGGGCCCACCAGGCAGATGAGCCCGCCCTTTATATCCGGGCTCAGCTGCTTTACCGCCAGATACTCGCATATACGCTCCTTCACCTTTTCCAGGCCGTAGTGGTCCTCGTCCAGGATCTTTCTGGCCTTGGCGATGTTTATGGTCTCCTGGGTCTTCTTGCCCCAGGGTATCTCCAGGCAGGTGTCCAGATAGCTGCGGATGACCGCCGCTTCGGAGGAGCCGAAGGGCTGCTTGGAGAGCCTGCCCAGCTCCTTGTTCAGCCGGGCCCTTATCTCCTCGCTGACGGGCAGGGCCTCAATTTTGCTGCGGTAGGTCTCGATGTCGTCGTCCTCGCCCAGCTCGGCCTGGATGACCTTCATCTCCTCCCGGAGGTAGTACTCCCGCTGGTTGTGGTTCATGGCCTCCTGAGTGGCCTCGTTCAGCTCTTTTTCTATGTTCAGCACTTCCAGCTCCGCATTGAGCAGGCGGCAGAGCAGGGCAAGCCTGCGGCTGGGATATACCTCCTCCAGGACCCGCTGCTTATCCTCCATGGCAAAGTGGACGTTCTGGGCCACATAGTTGGACACATAGCCGGGCTTGGGATTTGCCAGCAGGTTCAGCAGCTGCTCGCTTATCATGTCCTGGTTGAAGTGGATGTACTCCTCAAAGAGGGAGATGCAGTTTCTCAGCAGCGCCTCTTTTCTGGCGGCGCTCACTCGCTCCTCCTTGTCCGGCAGAGGTATTATCTCTGCGGTGTAGCCCTTGGGGTCGCAGTTGACGCTGAGAAACTTTGCCCTGTACAGGCCCTCCACCATCACCCGGCAGACGCTGCCCCTGGGCTGGCGCAGCTGCTGGCGGATGCGGCAGACGGTGCCCACCTGGTAGATATCCTCCTCCTGAGGCATATCCGCGGTGAGGTTTTTCTGGGTAGAGAGGAAGATGAGCTGCCCGTATTTTGCCGCCAGGGCCAGAGCGCCCACGGAGGCCTGGCGCTCCACGTCGAAAGTCAGCAGCATTTCGGGAAACACGTGCAGGCCTCTCAGGGCCAGCATGGGCAGGGTCTTGATTTGAATACTGTTGTCGGTCATGTTATCCTCCTTTCCGGAGATACTCCGCTCAGCTCTTGCGGTGCTCCACGATGGGCTCCGCGCCCTCGTTTACGGACTGGGCGGTAATGATTATCTTACTGGCGCTGGAGTCGGAGGGCACGGAGTACATCACGTCTGTCATGACGCCCTCCATGACGCTTCTCAGGCCTCTTGCGCCTATCTTCATGGCGATGGCCTTATCGGCAATGGCCTCCAAAGCTTCGTCCTGGTATTCCAGCTCCACGTTGTCCATGGCCATGAGGGAGCGGTACTGTTTGGTCATGGCGTTCTTGGGCTCGGTGAGTATGCGCACCAGGTCATCCCGGTTCAGGCTCTCCAGGCTGGCCACCACCGGCAGGCGGCCGATGAGCTCGGGGATGATGCCGAACTGGAGCAGGTCGTGTTGCTGGACCTGGGCGAGTATCTCCCCCACGTCCCGGTCGGCCCGGCTGGTTATCTCTGCGCCGAAGCCCATGGTCTTCTTGTCTGTGCGCTTTTCGATTATCTTATCCAGGCCGTCGAAGGCTCCGCCGCAGATAAACAGGATGTTGGTGGTGTCCACCTGGATGAACTCCTGATGGGGGTGCTTGCGGCCGCCCTGGGGCGGGACGTTGGCCACGGTGCCCTCCAGCAGCTTCAGCAGCGCCTGCTGCACGCCCTCGCCGGAGACGTCTCTGGTGATGGAGGTGTTCTCGCTTTTCCGGGCTATCTTGTCTATCTCGTCGATGTAGATGATGCCCTTCTGGGCCCGCTCCACGTCGAAGTCCGCCGCCTGCAGCAGCTTCAGTATCACGTTCTCCACGTCTTCGCCCACATAGCCGGCCTCGGTGAGAGTGGTGGCATCGGCAATGGCAAAGGGCACATCCAGCATCTTGGCCATGGTCTGGGCGAAGAGGGTCTTGCCGCTGCCGGTGGGCCCGATGAGCAGTATGTTGCTTTTTTGCAGCTCCACATCGTCCTCCACCGGGTGGAGTATACGTTTGTAGTGATTGTATACCGCCACGGAAAGCACCTTTTTGGCTTTGTCCTGGCCGATGACATAGTCGTCCAGCCGGGCCTTTATCTGCATGGGCTTGGGGAGTTTTGCAAACTCCAGGGGCAGTCCGTCATAGCCTGTGAGCTGTGTGCCCTCCTCAGCCTCACCCACGATGCTGGCGCACATACGCACGCACTCGTCGCAGATATAGCAGTTGTTGCCGGCAATCATCCTCTCAACCAGAGATTGGGGCTTGCCGCAAAAAGAGCATCTTATGCTTCTTCTGTCTTCATTTCTAGCCATATGCTATCCCCTCTTAAAACTATGGGGGGAACTGCCGTTCCCCCATAAGAAAGTATCAGCGCTTGTAGATGACCTTATCTATGAGTCCGTAGTCCCTGGCTTCTTCTGCGGTCATAAAGTGGTCACGCTCGCAGTCCCGCTCGATCTCCTCCACGCTCTTGCCCGTGTTCTGGGACAGTATGGCGTTGAGTTTCTTTTTGATCTTCAGTATCTGCTCGGCCTGGATCTGGATATCGGTGCACTGGCCCTGGCTGCCGCCGGAGGGCTGGTGTATCATTATCTCCGCATTGGGCAGGGCTATGCGCTTGCCCTTGGCCCCTGAGGACAGGAGGAAAGCGCCCATGGAGGCGGCCATGCCTATGCAGATGGTGGACACGTCCGGCTTTATATACTGCATGGTATCGTATATGGCCAGGCCGGAGGTGACGCTGCCGCCGGGGCTGTTGATATAAAACTGTATGTCCTTATCCGGGTCCTGGGCTTCCAGATAGAGAAGCTGGGCCACCACAAGGCTTGCGGTGGTGTCGTTGACCTCTTCCGACAGCATGACGATGCGGTCGTTGAGCAGTCTTGAGAAAATGTCATAAGAGCGCTCGCCTCTGCTGGTCTGCTCTACAACATACGGAACTAAACTCATTGTATTAAACTCTCCTTCCAAATATCAGCATCCAAGAGAGCATATCCTTATCTGGGGGAAATTATTCAGCCTTGTCCTGGGCCTCTTCCACCACGGCGCTGTCTATGATGATGTTGGTGGCACGCTCCTTCTTCAGCTCGTCCTCGATGAACTCCTTGCTGAAGTAGTTCTTCATGTCCTCCACCTTGGCGCCAATGCCCTCGGCGACTTTCTTCATGTACTCCTCGGTGTCTTCCTCGGTGACTTCCATGTCCTCGGCCTTCACCACGGCCTCCAGGAGAAGCTCGGTCTTGACCTGCATCTCGGCGGAGGGGCGGATGGCGGCGGCATCCACGCCCATCATCTTCAGCAGCTCCTCCAGGGAGGTGTTCCTGTCGGTAAAGCCGAAGTTGGCGGCGTAGTTGCGCACCATCTCCTCCAGCTTCTCGTCTATCATGACGGCGGGGATATCCACAGTCATGTTCTCGCAGGCCTTGCGGATTATCTCGGAGCGGAACTTGTTGTCGGCCATCTCCTGCTGCTGCTTTTCCTGCTTGGTGCGGATGTCGGCCTTGTACTCGTCCAGGGTGTCAAACTCGGACACGTCCTTGGCGAACTCGTCGTCCAGCTCGGGCAGCTCCTTGGCGGAGAGGCTGTTGAGCTTGACCTTGAATACTACGGCCTTGCCGGCCAGGTCCGCCACATAGTCCTCAGGGAAGGTGATGTTCACGTCCTTCTCCTCGCCAATCTTCATACCCACGACCTGCTCCTCGAAGCCGGGGACGAAGGAGCCGGAGCCCAGCTCCAGGTCATAGCCTTCGGCCTTCCCGCCGTCGAAGCGCTCCCCGTCCAGGTAGCCGTCGAAGTCGATGTTGGCGGTGTCGCCCATCCGGGCCTCCCGGTCGTCCACGGTGAGGATGCGGGCGCTGCGCTTGCGGGCAGCCTCCAGCTCCTTGTCCACGTCCTCGTCGCTGACCTTGACTTCATCCTTGGGGGCGCTGAGGCCCTTGTACTGGCCCAGGGTGACCTCAGGGTAGAGGGTTACTTCAAAGGTGTATTCCACGGTGCGCTCCTCGGTGACCTTCACGTCGGAGATGGAGGGGGCGCCCACTATACGCAGCTGGGACTCCTTCAGGCCCTGATCGAAGGCCTTGGGGGCCAGCTCGTCCATGGCGTCCTGATAGAAGACCTCGTGGCCGTACATGCCTTCAACGACGGCACGGGGGGCCTTGCCCTTGCGGAAACCGGGGATATATATAGAGCTCTTGTTCTTCAGGTAAGCGCCGTTGACTGCCGCTTCAAACTCGGCGGCGTCGGTCTCTACCTGAAAAGCAGCGGTATTATTCTCTTTTTTCTCTACATTCTTGACTGTCATGTTTCTTTCCTCCTATATATGTGTCTGCACGCACTGTAGAATAATAACAGATATCAGCTGTAAAATCAATGACAAATTAATGAATTTGCGCTTTTTCTAGTCCATAAGTTTCACCGGGCTGAAATCCAGATAATCCGCCGACACAAGCCTGAACTCGGTGCCGTCCCTCCAGCCTTTAAAGGCTGAGCAGCAGCCCTTGCCGTGGATATGCCCATAGCAGCATAGCCTGACCTGATGCTCCTTTAAAAGTGCCAGTATCTCCGGACAGCTGTAGTGGAGATACAGCGGCGGGTAGTGTAGAAAGACCAGCTTGGGTTTGTCCCCGGCGGCCTTCAGGGAGGCCTCCAGGCGCATTATCTCCCGGCGCATTATCTTCTTGTCGTGCTCCCCGCCCTTCTCCTCCTCGTAGAACCAGCCCCTGGTGCCGCAGAGGGCAAAGCCCTTGTAGTCAAAGCAGTTGTTATAGAGTATGTCGATGCTGTCTATGCCGTTTTCCTGAAAAAAGCGCCGGGCCTTGGCGGCGGTGCTCCACCAGTAGTCGTGGTTGCCTTTAAGGATTATCTTTTTCCCCGGCAGGGAGTTGATGAAGAGGAAATCCTCCCGGCACTCCTCTATGCCCATGCCCCAGCTGATGTCCCCGCAGATAACGCAGACATCCTCCTGCGTAAGACCGGCAAAGCCCTTTTTCAGTTTTTCGGCGTGGTTTTCCCATTTATCCCCGAAGATGTCCATGGGCTTTTCACTGCCCAGGGACAGGTGGGTGTCGCCTATTGCGTAGAGCGCCATAGAATCCGTCCTCAGAATAAAAATGCTTGTATTTTCAAATACTAACAGGGCAATTCAATAATTGGAGGCAAAGAAATGAACGGCAAGAAAACACCAGATCCCAACCCCGGCGTGGGCTGCGACGTGACCAACTGCAAGTACAACACCGTGGACTGCAAGTGCAGCGCCGCCAAGATCAGCGTCCAGAGCGAGAAGGCCAGCACCAAGGGCGAGACCTATTGCTCCACCTTCTGCCCCCGCGGCACTTGCTGAACCCGTCCCCGGCCCGTCCGGGGATACATAGCCTTTTATTGAAAAGCGTCCTTAATGTGGTTTATCTCTATCCTCCGGCTCTTCTCCCCCGCCGGGGCGTAGAGCTCTATAACGTCGAAGCGGGGCTGCAAGTCCGTGTCGTGGCAGCTAAGCCAAAGCTCCGCCGCGGTGATGATGCGCCGCTGCTTCCCCCTGTCCACAAATTCTCCGGCCTGGGCAAAGCTTGCGTCCTTCCTCAGCTTCACCTCCACGAAGGCCAGATATCCGCCACGGCTTGCAATGATATCTATCTCCCCAAAGCGGCAGGAAAAGTTCCTCTCCAGTATCTTATAGCCTCTGCGCCGGAGATAGTTTGCAGCCTTATCCTCTCCCCAGCTTCCCAGACTCTTCCTGTCCATCAGTGCATCTTCCTCAAAAAGCTCAGCCGATGGATAGGACTGGGCCCGTGTTGTCGCAAAGCCTCATAGTGGAGCTTGGTGCCGTAGCCCTTGTGCTGCCGGAAATTATACTGGGGATACAATTCATCCATTTGCAGCATATAGCGGTCACGGCTGACCTTGGCCAGTACCGAGGCCGCCGCAATGTCGGCGCAGAGAGAGTCCCCCTTCACCACGCAGCGGCTGGCAAGCTCTATCCCGCCATTGCGGTTTCCGTCTATCAGGGCCAGCTCAGGCTGGGGGTCAAGCTGAGCTATGGCCCGGTTCATGGCCAAAAATGTGGCCCCCAGGATGTTCAGCTCCTCTATCTCCTCAACTGTGGCAAAGGCGATGCCGTAGCTGAGCGCAGTGGCTTTTATGGGTTCAAAGAGCTCCTCCCGCTTTTTCTCAGTCAGCTTCTTGGAGTCGTTGAGGCCAGGTATCTCCAGGTCCCGGGGCAGTATTACTGCGGCGGCGCAGACCGGCCCGGCCAGGGGTCCCCGGCCAGCCTCGTCCACGCCGCAGATAAGCTCATAGCCCTGAGCATATATCCCGTTTTCCAGTTCCCACAAGTCAGTCATCAGGAGCCTCCAGGCTGAGCCTGCCCAGCTTGCCCTCGTGGTATTCACCCAGGAGGGTATTGGCCATGCGCTCAATGTCGTATTCCCCTCCGGAGACCAGGAAGCCCCGTTTCTTGGCCGCCTGCTCCAGAAGCTCAAAGCCGTTCATATCCGCATCCGGGGTGAATTTATAGCGCTCTTCTATGGCGCCGGGGTACAAGTCCCTCAGGCGCAGCATGAAGTTTGCCCCCAGGGTCTCCTTGTCCAGCACGTCGGCCTTGATGGCGTTGGTGATGGCCAGCAGCTCCCCCACCTCCTGGCTGTCGAAGCGGGGCCAGAGTATGCCGGGGGTGTCCAGCAGGTCCAAGCCGGAGTCTATGTTTATCCACTGCTTACCCCTGGTGACTCCCGGCTTGTCCCCGGCAATGGCGGCCTTGCGCCCGGCCACCTTGTTTATAAAGGTGGACTTGCCCACGTTGGGTATGCCCAGTATCATCACCCGAAGGGTGCGCCCCGCCTGGCCCTTGCTCTCGTAGTCCCTGAGCTTGTCCGCCAGCAGCCGGCGCACTGCGGGGGCAAAGCCCCCCACGCCCTTGCCGCTTTTGGCGTCGGTCTCCAGCACGGCAAAGCCCTTGGCCTCGTAATATCTCTTCCACCTTGCGGTCATTGCCGGGTCCGCCAGGTCGATGCGGTTTAGGATTATGAGCCGGGGCTTGTCCCCGGCCAGGCGGTCAATATCCGGGTTCCGGCTGGCCCCGGGTATACGGGCATCCAGCAGCTCGCACACGGCGTCCACCATTTTCAGGTTATCCTCTATCATGCGCTGGGCCTTGGTCATGTGGCCGGGGAACCATTGGATGTTCATTTTCTCGTACATATCTCTTCCCTGCGTCACTTTATGCTTCTGAACTGGGACAGGGGGTAGACCACAAAGTAGGCCTTGCCCAGAATGAGCCGGCTGTCCACCATGCCTATCTCCGTCTTGCGGCTGTCGGTGGAGGCATTGCGGTTGTCCCCCATGACGAAGACGCAGCCCTCGGGCACGGTCTGGGGCCCTATAAAGTCTATCTTGTTGGTGGTAGGCTCCATTATATAGTCCTCTTCCAGGGCCTCCCCGTCCACATAGACTATGCCGTTGTCAAAGTCTATGTTTATCACCTGGCCCTCGGTGGCGATGACCCGCTTCACCAGGGCCCGCTCCGGGTCGTATTCGTCCTTTTTGAACACCACCACATCCCCGGCCTTGGGGGAATAGAACAGGCCGGACACCAGCATCTTGTCCCCGTTATTCAGTGTAGGGTTCATGGAGGTGCCCCTCACGTCGATGAGCCTGATGAAGAAGGCGAAGATCACCACGCAGATTATCAGGGCAATGCTCAGGCAGTGTATCCAGTCGTATATCTCCTTGCGGGACTTCTCCCCAAAGGAGAGCTCCGGCAGGCTGTCCTGTTTTTTTGTATGTTTGCTCATTTCGATCTCCATTCGTCATAAAGATTCATAGTATTATACACCTTTACATAGCAATTAGGCAACTGTTTTTCTCCCCTTGAAAGCCGGCCCCCAACTATGATATGATGTTAAACAGTGATTTGAGGTGAAAACATGCCAAAGCTCAGCATCGTCATACCGGTGTACAATGTGGAGAAATATCTGGCCAGGTGCCTGGATTCGGTGATATGCCCCGGCCTGGAGGACTACGAAATAGTCATAGTCAACGACGGCTCCACCGACTCCTCCCTCGCCGTTGCGGAGGACTATGCCCGCCGCCATCCCGCCCTCATCCGGGTCATAAGCACCGAGAACGGCGGCCTGGGCGCCGCCAGGAACGTGGGGCTGGAGGCCGCCCGGGGCGAGTTCTTACTGTTTCTGGACAGTGACGATTATCTCCGGGAAGGCGCCCTGGCGGAGATAGTGGAGAAGCTGCGGGAGGGTCTCGACATCCTCATCTATGGCATCCTCTCCGTCACCGAGGATGGCACCGTGCTGGACGATATCCCCCGCTGCGGCCGGGAGGGTCCCCTGTCCCTGGCCGCCTATCCCCGGCTGCTGCTGTGTCCCCCCTCAGCCTGCAACAAGATATGCCGCCGCAGTCTCTTTATGGACAGCGGCCTGCGCTTCCCCAGCCGGGTCTGGTATGAGGACATGCGCACCATGCCAAAGCTCTACCTGCTCACGGACAGGATAAGCGCCACGGACAGCCAGTGGTACATCTATGTCCAGCGCTCCGGCTCCATCACCCGCTCCATAAACCTGGAGCGCAACCTGGAGATAATAGAGGCGCTGGATGACCTGAGCAGCTATTATAAATCTAAAGGCAAATATGAAGAATATCGGAACGAGTTTGAGTACCTGGCCTTTTACAATGAATTTCTCACCGCCGTGGTGCGGATCTGCCTCTCCGAGCCGGGAAACCCGGTGGCGGAGAATCTGCGCTGCGATTTTCTCGCCAAGTACCCGGACTTTCTGCAAAACCCCTATATAAGTAGAATGCCCTTTAAATACCGGCTTCTCACCAGGCTCATCCTGCTGCGCCGCTACAAAGCGGTGGGGCGCATCATGGGCCTGAACGAGCGGGTGAAAGGCAAGTGAGGGAGGCGCAGCCATGGTAAAACTCAGCGTTGTCATCCCCATATACAATGTGGAGGACTATGTGGCCAAGTGCCTGGACTCCCTGCTGGAGCCCGGCCTCAGCCGCCTGGCTGCCGGGGAAGAACCGGGCTATGAAATAATCGCCGTAAACGACGGCTCCACCGACTCCTCCGGCGAGATAGCCGCCGGATATGCAAAGCGCCGGCCGGAGCTGATAAAGCTCATCAACATAGAAAACAGCGGCCAGGGCCAGGCCCGGAACCTGGGCATGGAGGCCGCTGCTGGGGAGTTTTTGTATTTTATCGACAGCGACGACTATCTGGTCCCCGGTGCCATGGCGGAGCTGCTGGACGCTCTGGAGCAGGATTTCGATATCTGCATCTTTGACTCCATAGCGGTGAACACCCTGGGGGACGAGCTGGAGTACCGGCCCGGCTGCCGGTGCAGCCCTCCCCTGTCCCTGTCCGCCCACCCGGAGCTGCTGCTGGAAAATCCCGACGTGTGGAACAAGCTTTTCCGCCGCAGCCTGTTTATGGATAATAACATCCGCTTCACCCCCCGGGTCTGGTTTGAGGACCTGCGGACGGTGCCCAAGCTCTATGCCTATACGGATAAGACCATCTATATCTCCAAGGCCTACCACCGCTATGTCCAGCGGCCGGACTCCGTCACCAATACCGGCAAGGTCCGGCGCAACCTGGAGATAATCCCTGCGGTGGACGAGCTAATCAACTTCTACAAGTCTCTGGGCATGTACGACCGGCTGGAGGACGTGCTGGAATACCTGGCCTTCCACAGCCAGTTCCTCACCTCCTCGGTGAGAGCAAACCTGGCGGATTGGAAAAGCCCTGTCCAGTCCGAGCTTGCCCGGGACTTCCTTGAAAAATTCCCCGGCTATAAATCAAATCCCTATGTGCGCGGCATGAGCCCTCAGCACAAGCTGCTGAGCTTTCTTCTGCTGCACCGGATGTATCTTGGCGTACACATACTGATGAAGCTTAACAACAAACTGAAAAACAAAAGAGTATAAAAGCTCAGGGGGTGACGGCAGATTTGATAAAGACAAGGGAAGATTTGAAATATTACCTGGAGTGCGACCGGCTGGCCCGGGGAGAGCAGAAATCCAGGCCTGCTCTTATAGGGGATAAGCTGTGGAAATTCCAGATACTGTACCGGAAGGCAGAGTATCACTATAATAACCGCAGCAATCCCTGGCACCGGCTCATGTACTATGCGTCTTATTTTTCTTTCCGGCGCAAGCGGGACAGGCTCTGCTCCGAGCTGCCCCTCAACGTCTTTGCCGAGGGTCTGGTCATCTGGCACGGCCAGAACATAATCGTCAATGAGAATGCAAAGGTGGGCCGGAACTTCTCCATCTCCGCCGGCTGCTGCATAGGCCAGGCCCACGGCGAGGCCCCGGTCATCGGGGACAATGTGGAGATGACCATAGGCAGCATGGTGCTGGGGGGCATCCGCATCGCCTCCGACGTGACCATCGGCGCCGGTGCCGTGGTGGTCAAGGACATTGACAGTCCCGGGACCAGCTGGGGCGGCGTTCCAGCCCAGTGCATCTCCCACCGGGAAAACGCCTATGTGGCCGAAAAGAAGCAGCGCCTCCAGGCCATACTCCGCCAAAATTAAAACAAGTTTTCCGCAAAAAAGCATCTCCCGGCCGCCCGGCCGGGAGATATCTTTATTTATCCCTATTTTGATATTTTAGCCTTCAGGTCCAGCAGGCCCATGGCCAGCCGGTCAAGGCCCATGTAATTGAGGCGCATCACCAGCCGCCTGTTCCGGCTCTCTTTTCTGTAGCAGGCGCAGCTTCCCAGGTCAGGAATCTTCTCCCGCACATAGGCCCGGAACTTGGAGAGCACCTCTTCCCGGTCCGGCGTTTCCTGGCGGGACACCCGGCTTATGGCGTCCAGAAGCACATGGTTGATTAGGAAGAACTCGAACTCCTCCCGGTGCTCCGGCAGCATGTGCTCCGACAGCATATCCATTATCTCCAGCAGGTCCAGGTTCTTTGCGGAGTTGTTGTTGCGCATGGTGGAGGCCTGGTGCATGCGGTAGACATACAGCGGCTCTTTTACGTATTCTATCTTGTTTGCCCGAATCAGCATCAGGGCGGAGAAATAGAAATCCTCATACCAGAGCCCCACGGGGAAGCGCACATCCCCAACCAGCTCCCGGCGGAAGACCTTGTTGCAGGCGGAGCCCGCCGCAGCCAGGGGGTGCTCCTGGACGCAGGCGGGGAGCACTTCCTCCCGGCCGTCGTCATAGCGGGCCAGCCAGTCGCAGACCGCCACATCCGCCCCGGTCTCCTCGGCTCTGGCGATGAGCTTTTCGTACATGTCCGGAGCTATACTGTCGTCGCTGTCTATAAAGCCCAGGAATTCCCCCCGGGCCTCCGGGATGGCGAAGTTCCTGGCCCGGCCCTGGCCGCCGTTATCCACCCGGCGCAGCCTTATCAGCTGCGGATATCTGTCCCTGTACTCCTCCAGCACGGCGGCGGTGCCGTCGGTGGAGCCGTCGTCCACCAGAAGTATCTCAAAATCTCCAATGCTCTGCCCCACCAGGGAGTCCAGGCACTGGCGGATGTAGGGCAGCACATTGTAAACCGGCACTATAATACTGAGCTTCATCACGGTTTTCTCCACAGACTGTTTTCCTCGGTCACCGGCTTGACTCTGGTCTGGTAGTATATGAGCCCCAGCACGAGGGCCATGTAGAAGGAGACGTTGGGCCGCCGCAGCACCGAGCCGGAGAACTGGGCCAGGCCCACGAACAGAACAAAGGTAATGAGCAGGATGAAATTGTCCGTGGTGAAGGCGGTCCTGAAGTTTTTAAACAGCCTCCAGATTATCAGCAGGGCAAAGTAGGCCACGAAGGCAGCATAGGCCCCAAAGCCCAGATAGCCGTAGTAGTAGAAAATGGCGGGCCAGTCGTTCTCCAGGTCGCAGCTGCCGGTGAGCCAGATGTCGGAGACGTCGATGCCGAAGAGATGGGTAAGGCCGTCGCTGTGCTTCCACATCATGGAGGCGTAGGCGCTCTTGAGTTGTCTCACGTTTATAAGGGTCTGGGCGTCGGTGGTAAAGTCGTACTCCGCCATTATCTCGTCGATGGTGAAGCGGTCGAACATGTTGGGCATGATGTTCCACAGCATTTTCCTGTAGTAGTCCTCATAGACCTGGTGCACCTCCGGGTCGGAGAGAATGACCTCCCGGGTGATGCTGTCCGGGTCATAGCCCATATCCTCCAGCTGCTTGTCTATCTCGCTCTGGTTGAGCTGGGCAAAGCTGGTCTGGGCAAAACGCACCTTGTACATGGGCGTGTAGGGCGTCACCAGCACCGCCAGCAGCGACAGGGCCAGCAGCGTTATCACCACCGGCTTTTTTAGCTCCGTGCCCTTGATGAACTTTTCCGCGATCATGAATCCGGCAAAGCCGGTGAATATGGCGTAAACCGCAAAGTAGCAGGCCTTGGTGCCGTTGGACAGCAGCACCAGCAATGCCAGGGCGGGCACCAGTATGTTCACCAGGAGCTTTTCCGACTTCACCGCGCAGAAGACGGAGAAGGCCGCCAGGGTCACAACTATCACGCTGTTGGCGCAGCGGTTGTCGTCTATCACCCAGCCGCTGATGCCCAGGCCGTCGCCGTAGGTGACGTTGGCGGTGCCCGTTATCCAGGCCAGGCCAATAGAGGTGGCGGTGATGGCGGCGGCAAAGAAGAGACCCCAGTAGGCCTGGTTCCTGGTCTGCTCGTTGCGGATGCAGTGGACAAAGCACACTGCCAGTATGGGCATCTGGGCCGTCTTGGCCGCATAGGAGATGTCGAAGCTCATGCTCACGTAGCCTATGCGCATGCAGTTTAGAATATGCAGCAGGCAGACCGCCGCAATGGCCGCCATGGACAGGATGAAGGCCTTTTTCTCCTTCAGGGTAAAGAGCAGGTACAGGGGCAGCAGCAGCATTATCATCAGCCTGATAAGTCCCGCCAGGGTGCCCTCCGGGCTCTTGGTCCAGTAGGCCAGGATATCCAGCACCGGCTGAAGGATGATCAGCAGCATGAGCCAGTGGTTCTGGATATAATTTTTAATGGACTTTGTCTTGTAAGTTTCACTCATGTCTCTATCACCGAATACCATTTCTCCGCCACCTTCTCCTCCGAGAACTCTCCCGCATGGAGCAGGGCCCGGCGGCCCATATCTCTCAGAAGCTCAGGCTTGGCCATCATTTCCAGCATTTTCTCCTCGTAGGCGGCCTCGTCTCCCTCCGGCGCCAGATAGCCGTCCTCTCCCGGGTGGACGATGAAGCCGGGGCCCACTCTCACGTCGTAGGCCAGAATGGGCAGGGCGCAGCTCTGGGCCTCCAGCAGCACAAAGGGGAAGCCCTCGGAGCTGGAGGACATGGCAAAGATCGAAGCCCTGCACATCTCCTCTTCAACCTGTTCCCCGTTTTTCTTTCCGGCCAGGAGGATGTAGTCCTCCGCCCCCAGCTCCCGTATCTCCTTAGCCAGGGCGGCGGCGTCCTCCCCGTCCCCCAGTATCTTCAGCTTCCAGTCCGGGGCCTGGGGGTGTATCCGGGCAAACTGCCTTATCAGCAGGTCGAAGCGCTTCACCCCGGTGAGCCGCCCGGCGGCCAGTACGGTCTTCTCCCTGGCCCTCAGCTCCGGGTGCTCCGGGTAGTGTACCAGAAAATTGGGAATATACACCAGCTTTGTGTGGCGGTTCTTCCCCGCCATCATCTTCTCCGCCTCCTCCACCAGCTGAGGAGTAAGCATAGCCATGATGTCTATGCCCTCGTAGCCCTTTTCAAAGCCCCACACATATTTCTTTTCAAAACGGTGGTCGTGGTGGAGCTGACCAATTTTCAGCACCTTGTCGCTTCCGTAGCGGGACAAGAGCAGGTTGTGCTCGTGGCGGGTAGTGATAATTACCCCCTCATGGATATTCTTTATCACCCGGGCCACGGCGCGCCGCTTGCCTATGAGTATCTTCACGCTCCTTATGCTCTCTTTTATAAAGCTCAGGGGCCTGAACTCCCGGAGCGCCGCCTTCCACTGCTCCCTGTTGGGGGTGTCCCCCAGCAGGTATAGCACCCGCACCCCCTCCGCCACCGGGAAGGCCGGGGAGTCCGGCATGTCGTAGACGCTGAAAAGCTTCACCTCATAGCGCTTGGCAAAGAGGTTTGCCATGCTGATGATGGCCTTTTCCACCCCGCCCACGCCCAGGTGCAGGGCAATGATGTTCACCGTCTTTTTCTTCTTCTCCGGCCTTGCCGGCAGCTCATCCTCCGCCAGGGCCTTGATGCTCTGGATTATCTCTGCGTTGTATTGGCGCAGGTCGTCTCTGTGCCTGGGCTCCTTTCGGGCGTGCACTATCGCATCCAGTATATCTTCCCTGCCCTCCAGGCCCCGGCTGTATCTCTCCAGGTTCTTGGTGCAGTAGGGGGGCAGGCCCAGTGCCTTGGCCTCCATGATGTTCAAGGGCTGGCCCTCATAGCGGGAGGTGGAGACGAAGGCGTCCATCCTGTCCATGTATTTGAAGGGGTTGGTCTGCTGGCCCAGGAAAGTGACCTTGTCGGTGAGGCCCAGGCTGTCCCTCTGGTATTCCAGGGCAAAGCGCCTGTCCCCGTCCCCGATGATGTACAGATGCAGATCGTCCCTGTATCTCCCCGCTTTGGCGAAGAGGTCCAGCATGATGTCGTAGCCCTTCTGGTGGCAGAGCCTGCCCAGGGCCACAAAGTTCATTTTTTCCGGGTCCGGGGCAAAGTCAAAGTCCTCTCCCGCCTTCTGGTATATCTCCCCGGTGTCTATGGTGTTCTGGATGACGGTGAACTTCTCCGGGTCGTAGATGCCGCTGCTGACCATGAAGGGCTCTATCACGCCCTGGGAAACGCCCACAAATCTGTCGTAATACTTGAACTTGTCCTTGAAGTTGAACCAGAGCACCCGGTACTTCCACTCGTTTTCCAGCTTCACGCTCACGTTGTTGTGTATCCACATCACCCGGCGCTTGGCGGGGACGCTGAGGGCCCCCAGGGCGCAGGAGAACTGGTAGGAGTTAAAGTCTATGGCCAGGTCGTACTCCGGGCAGTCCCCGAAATCCAGGCTCACCATGTTCCTGGCGATGTCAAAGGGTATGAAGGAGCAGAGCCTGGGCAGGTGCTTCAGGTATTTTATATTCAGCTGGGGCGGGAATTCCGTATTCCAGAAGGACTTCTTCTCCGAAAGGTACAGGTCCACCTGATAGTTATCATAGTCGAAGTTCCGCAGGAGGTTCACAAGGGATTTCTGTATCCCCCCCACGTCCAGATTGTCCTGAAAGAAGGCTATCCTCTTCATTAAAGGCTTCCTCACGAATACATGTTTTGGCAGTTTATTTTAACTCAAAATCTCCCGCATGTAAAGTTTTAGCTGTGCCTTTGTGCTCCTGCGCCGCAAAAGCTCCCGAAACAGTCGTTCCGGGAGCTTTTTCATCATATCTTTCTTCTGTATACCCGCTCTTCCGTCACCACGGCGTCCATGGGTATATCCCAGCTCTGGGCCTCCAGGGCCTCGACCCTCTGGAACTCATAGGCCACGGCAATGAATTTGGCCTTGGTGCACCGGGGGAGGAAGCGGTCGTAATATCCCCCGCCCATGCCCAGGCGGCGGCAGTCCGCATCAAAGGCGGTGCAAGGGCAGAGCACCAGGTCTATCTCCTCCGGGGCTATCTCCCGGGACAGCTCCCTTACGGGCTCCGGTATGCCGAAGGCCCCTTTCCTCCAGGCCCCCTCCCCCCGGGGCAGCAAGGCGCACATCTCCCCCGGCCCGGTGCAGAGGGGGTAGAGGAAGTCCTTGCCCCTCAGCAAATTCAGGCGCACTTCGCCCTGAACGGCACTATATATCATCACTATCCCGGCCTGCCTGTATTCCGGCAGCTCTTCCAGCTTTTCTGCTATGCGCCGGGAGAGCTCTTCCACGGTACCCGGGCTGAGAGCCTTTCTGGCGCTGCGCATTGCCCGGCGGATATCCTCTGCCTCCATGCTTTCTGTCTCCTCTCCCCCGGCCGGCCCCGGGCCGCTCAGTCCTTCCGCTCCAAAAGGGAGGATCTGACCTTGCCGTATATCTCCCCGCAAAGCTCTTCGCAGTTCTTCTGCATCTCCAGGCAGGCGGCGTTCAGCCTCTCGGCCTCCCCCCTGTCCTTCAGGCTCTTGGTGTTGATGTAAACGTTCAGCGCAGCCGAATCCACGGCGGCCTTTATCATGGCGGCGGCGCAGCCCGCGTCGGACACCGCCATCACCGAGCCCTTTTCCGCCATAACCGCCGTCAGCTCCAGAGCCCGGCAGGCCAGCTCCATTATCTTTTTGGGGGCGGCGCAGGCGGTCAGAGTCGCCTGCTCCAGCTTCTCCTCCCGGCCCGGCTCATCCTTGGGCAGTCTGTAGGCCTGGCTGAGGGGAATGAAGCCCTCCGCATCCTCCATCACCGTGTCCAGCAGCTTTTCCCGCAGGGCGTCCAGCTCCGCCGCCGCAGCCTTTATTTCCTCTTCCACGGCGGCGTAGCGTTTTTTCCCAAGGGTAAGGGCCGCCACCATTTCTCCCAGGGCCGCCCCCAGGGCTCCTGCCAGAGCCGCCGCCCCGCCGCCCCCGGGGGCGGGGCTGTCGGAAGCCAGAAGCCCGGCAAAATCCCGGCAGCTCTCTTTCGTGTAGTCCATGTCGTTCTCCCGTCAGATTATCAGACCGTATTTGTCGCAGAGGGGCAGCAGCTCCTCTTCCCGTATATTACCCTCGTACATCGCCCGGCCCTGGTAGAGCCTCAGGGCCTGCTCCAGGAGCCTGGCATCGTCGCAGCAGAGGCAGAGGGGCTTTGATATCATGAACTGGCAGTCGGCAAAGGCGGAGAGCTCTTCTGCGGACCTGACGGCTATGGCCACCGTCTCCCCCTCCTGCTCCTCCATAAGCTCCTCTTCCAGCTCCTCCCCGCAGCTGAGTACCTTCCCGTGTTCCGCCGAGGGGTCCTGGAAAAAGACTTCCTTCTCGGTGGCGCAGGGCAGCTTGTCCGTGTGCATCGGCGCCGGCGGGAGCATATCCTGAGCGGCGCTGCTCTGGGCCAGGGCCGCCACGTGCTCCGCCTCGGTGCCGCAGCAGCCGCCGAAGATGCAAACCCCTGCCCGGGCCATTCCGGGCACGCAGGCGGCGAAGTCCTCCGGCGGGCAGTTATATACCGTCTTCCCCTCCACCGTCTCCGGCATTCCGGCGTTGGGCTTTGCCAGCAGCGGTATCCGGGCTATCTCCCTCAGCCGCTCCAGCTGCACCAGCATCTGCTCCGGGCCCACGGAGCAGTTGAGGCCGAAGGCGTCGGCCCCCATGCCCTGCATTATCTGCAAAGCCGCCCTCACGTCGCTGCCGGTGAGGGTGCGGCCCTTCTCGTCACAGGTGAAGGAGACGAACACCGGCTTTTCGCTGACGCTCTTCACCGCCAGCAGGGCGGCCCTGGCCTCCGCCACAGTCATCATTGTCTCTATCACATAGAGATCCACCCCGGCGTTTTCCAAAGCCGCCGCCTGCTCGGTGTATATCTCCACCAGCTCGTCAAAGGAGGCGCTGCCCAGGGGATAGAGCATCAATCCCGTGGGGGCCAGATCCCCGGCCACCCAGGCTCTCTCCCCCGCCGCCTTGCGGCTTAGGTTCACCAGGGCCTGGTTGTACTCCTCCACCTTGCCGAAGATTCCGTGCTGCTCCAGCTTCACCCGGTTGGCCCCGAAGGTGGGGGCATAGATGACTCGGCTGCCCGAATCCACATAGCTGCGCTGTATCTCCAGTATGGCCTGGGGATGCTTCAGCGTCCAGCTCTCGGCGCATTCCTCTCCGGTGTAGCCCCGCTTCTGCAGCTGGGTACCGGTAGCTCCGTCCAATATAAGGGGAAATCTCAGTTCCATTCCGGTTCGTCCTCCTTGCCGAATATCATATGTTCAGGGAATGCCCGGTTGAATCGGGCGTCCCCGGAGAGCTCTATATATCTGCACTTTTCCTGTATCCTGTACAGCTCTTCCCGGCTGTCCCTATCCAGCAGGGCCATGGCCGCCCCGCCGAGGGCGCTGTTGCCCAGGGCATCAGCCCTGTCCGCCAGCTCCTCCGGCAGCATGCCTATGGCCGCCGCGGCTTTTACGTCCAGGTGAGAGCCGAAGCCCCCGGCTATATATGCCCGCCCGATATCTCCGGCATCTATGCCCAGCTCCTCCACGAGCACCTGGATGCCGGCGGCCACGGCAGCCTTGGCCAGCTGCAGCTGTCTCACATCCCCGGCAGTCAAATATACCTTCTCCGTGAGATGGAGACAGCCGTTTCCGTTTTCGTCTTCACTGAGCCAGGCCCGCAGCTCCTCAGGGGCCTCCTCCGGGGGCAGCAGCCTGCCCCATTCATCCACGGCTCCCAGCTCCAGCAGCAGGGCCAGAAGGC
>DBFSDV010000022.1:0-28415 GCA_048417135.1 Candidatus Limivicinus sp.
GGGTCCGGCGGCTGAGGCGGGTGCTTTATGGCCTCCGCCTAGGCTTTGGCCTTGGCCTCGGCCTCCTGGGCCGCCTTCTGGGCGGCTTCCCGCTCCGCTTGGAGCCGGGCCTGATGGGCCTTCTCCTCCTCGGCCTTCCGGAGACGGTGTTTCCGCTCCTCCTCCTTCCGCTGCTCCAGGGCGGCGGGGTCGTCAAAGACCAGGGCAAAGTCCTCGGCGGACATGGTCTCAAACTCCAGCAGGTACTCGGCGGTGCGGTCCAGCGCCTGGCGGTTCTGGGAGAGGATCTCCCGGCAGCGGGCGTAGGCGTGGTCCAGCAGCGCCTTGATCTCCTCGTCGATGAGGCCAGCCACCTCTTCCGAGTAGGCCCGGGCCTGGGTCATGCTCCGGCCGATGAAGACCTCCTGGTCGCTGTCGTAGGAGATGGCGCCCAGACGGTCGCTCATGCCGTACTTCGTCACCATGCTCCGGGCGATGGCGGTGGCGGTCTGCAAGTCGTTGGAGGCGCCGGTGGAGATGTCTCCCAGCACCAGTTCCTCCGCCACCCGGCCGCCCAGGCAGGTGCAGATGCGCTCCTGGAGCTCCGTGCGGGACTGGTACATCCGGTCCTCCTCCGGCAGGGAGATGGTCATGCCGCCGGCCGGTCCCCGGGGAATGATGGTGATCTGATGGACCGGATCCTGGCTCTTCAGGGCATGGATCACCACCGCATGGCCCGCCTCGTGGTAAGCGGTGAGCCGCCGGGCATCCATGGGCACCACCCGGCTCTTCTTCTCCGGCCCGGCGATGACCTTCAGCATGGCCTCGTGGAGCACGTCCATGCGGATGTAGGGCCGGTGCTCCCGGGCGGAGAGGAGGGCCGCCTCGTTGAGAAGGTTCTCCAGGTCCGCCCCGGTAAAGCCCACGGTGGCCTGGGCCACGGTGTGAAGGTCCACATCCTCGGCCAGCGGCTTGTTCCGGGCATGGACCCGGAGGATCTCCTCCCGGCCCTTGATGTCCGGCAGGCCCACATAGATCTGCCGGTCAAACCGGCCGGGGCGCAGGAGGGCGGGGTCCAGAATGTCCGCCCGGTTGGTGGCCGCCAGGACGATGACCCCCTCGTTGGAGGCAAAGCCGTCCATCTCCACCAGCAGCTGGTTCAGGGTCTGCTCCCGCTCGTCGTGGCCGCCCCCCAGGCCGGTGCCGCGCTGGCGGCCCACGGCGTCGATCTCGTCGATGAAGATGATGGCGGGGGCGTTCTTCTTGGCCTGGTCAAACAGGTCCCGCACCCGGCTGGCGCCCACGCCTACGTACAGCTCCACAAAGTCGGAGCCGGAGATGGACAGAAACTGCACTCCCGCCTCCCCCGCCACGGCCTTGGCCAGCAGGGTCTTGCCGGTGCCCGGAGGGCCCACCAGCAGCACGCCCTTGGGTATGCGGGCGCCCATGTCCGTATAGGCCTTGGGGTTTTTCAGGAAGTCCACTATCTCCGTCAGCTCTTCCTTTTCCTCGTCGCAGCCGGCCACGTCCGCAAAGGTCTTCTTGTTCTTCTCCTCGCTGCCCAGACGGGTGCGGGCCTTGGAGAAGCGGGCCACCCCGCCGGCGCCGCCGCCGGCCTTGTTCATCATCACGTACCACAAAGCCATGGCTGCGCCCATGATGATAAGGTAGGGGATGAAGCTGGCCCACCAGGGCACCACAAAGCCTTCCTTGTAATCGTAATCCTCCAGCACCCCAGATTGGAGCTGCTGGTCTATAAGCTCATGAAAGTCCTCATAAAAGACGCTGAAGCTGTAGAGGTCGTAGCTCATCTCCTCCACGGGGCTGACGGGGTCGTCGGTCCTCACCTTCAGTTTAATAATGTCGCCTTCGGTCTCAAAATACTGTACCTTCTCCTCCTGGAACAGGCGCACCAGTTCGGAGTAGCTCTCTACCTTGTTGCCCTCGTTGTCCCCATTCATGGTGAAGATGACCAGTATCAATATCACCATCAGCAGTACATAAAAGCCAAGGTCACGGGTCCGGTTGCGGTTCGGTTTCAAGTAAGTGTCACATCCTTTTCATCGCTGGGGCAAAAGTTCGTCAAGAATATATTTCCGGTTTGAGAACGCCGATATACGGCAGATTCCTGTAGCGCTCGTTATAGTCCAGCCCATAGCCCACCACGAAGGCGTCGGGTATCTCAAAGCAGGAGTAGTCGGCATAGATATCCGCCTTGCGCCGGGCCGGCTTGTCCATCAATGTGGCAATGGTGATGGAGGCGGGCTTTCTCACCATCAGGTACTGCTTTAGATAGCTGAGGGTGACGCCGGAGTCCAGTATGTCCTCCACGATTATCAAATGCCTGCCCTCTATATCCTCCCCCAGGTCCTTGTTTATCTTCACGGCGCCGGTGGAGCTGGTGCCGCTGTAGGAGGACACGGACATGAAGTCCATGGAGCAGCTGATGTCCACATAGCGCATCAGGTCCGCCATGAAAATGAAGCAGCCCTTCAGCACCCCCACGAATATGGGGTCCTTGCCTTTGAAGTCCCGGGATATCTGCCGGCCCATCTCCGAGACCTTTTCCCGCAGCTCTTCCTCGCTTATCAGTATCCGCTGGATATCATTGCGCATACTCTTTTCTCCTGTCATATCTCTCTTATTTTTATGGTCAATACCTTATCCCCCGGCGCGGGCCTGGCTCTCTCGTCCAGGCACAGGCCGAGCACCGCCAGGATGCCCTTGCCGTCCCTGAGCACCAGGGTCCGGCTCCGCCGGGCCTGGGTATAGCCCGCTTCGTTGAAGAGGCTCTTCAGGCTCTTGCTGCAGTTCCGGCCTGCGGGGCGCAGCCTGTCTCCGGCTTTCCTGCCGGTGCAATAAAGCTTGAAACTAATATTCTCACATTTGAGACGGCAAGTCTTGAACAAGCCGTTAACTTCTCCGTCTTTCCCGCCATATTCTGCCAGAAGCTCCAGGCCCAGCTCCGGCACCGCCGTCCATTGTCCCGGTATCAGCTCCCGGTCCGGCAGGCTTATTATCTCCGTTTCCCGGAAAAAAAGCCGCCCCTGCTCCCGGCGCAGCCTCTGCCCCGGCAAATCCAGGTACTTCAGCTCCGTGCCCTCCAGCAGCTCCAGGGCCTGCTGCACCTGCTCATAGCTCAGGCTCGCCCGGCACAGGCGGCGCAGCACCCGGGAGGATACCGCCCGGTGGAGCTCCCTCAGCTCCTTCACCGGCAGGCTCTCCCCGTCGTAATGCTCACGGATAAAGTCCTCCGCCAGGGAGCCGAGACAGTCCTCGTCCTCCCCCAGAAGCTTTGCGGTCCTGGCCACGGCCTGGTGCAGCTCCGGGTTTATTTGCCGCAGCACCGGGACGACCCGGTGGCGGATTAGGTTTCGGCTGTAGTCGTCGGAGGCGTTGCTGCCGTCCTCCACGTGGGGCACCCGGTTTTCCTCCAGGTAGCTCTCTATCTCCCGGCGGCTCAGGTCCAGCAATGGCCGGATGAACCGGCCCCGGCTGCGGGGTATGCCCTTCAGTCCCTGGGCTCCGCCGCCCCGGCTGAGGTTGAATATCACGGTCTCCACATTGTCGTCGGCATTGTGGGCCGTGGCTATATATTTGCAGCCCAGCTTTTCCGCCGTCTCCTCCAGGAAGCGGTAGCGCAGTTCCCTGGCGGCCTGCTCAATGCCCAGGACATGGGCGGCGGCATAGGCGGGCACGTCCCCGTGGCCCACCACACAGTCTATGCCCTTTTCCCGGCACCATTCCTCCACAAAGCGCTGGTCCCTCAGGGATTCCTCCCCCCGGATTCCGTGCTCGAAATGGGCGGCCGTTACTGCAAGTCCCCTGCCGTATATCATATGCAGCAGGCACATGGAATCCGCCCCGCCGGAGACGGCGCAGAGTATCCTCCCGTCCCGGGGCAGCTGCGGCTCAGTCATCTTCATCCCTGCGCTTTTCCAGTGAGCTGAAGGTGGTGTACTCCGGCAGCCACAGCAGCTCCACGGTGCCCGTCTGGCCCTTGCGGTTTTTCAATATGATGGCCTCGGCCAGGTTGGGGTTTTCGCTCTCCTTGTTATAATACCCGTCCCTGTACAGACCTATGACCACGTCCGCATCCTGCTCTATGGCGCCGGACTCCCGCAGGTCCGAGAGCATGGGGCGCTTGTCCTGGCGGCTCTCGTTGGCACGGGAGAGCTGGGACAGGCAGATAACCGGCACGTTCAGCTCCTTTGCCATTATCTTCAGCATACGGCTGATGTCGCTGACGGCCTGGGTGCGGCTCTCGTTGGACCAGGTGTGGCCGCTGCCCGCCGACTGCATCAGCTGCAGATAGTCTATGACCACCAGATCCAGGTTGGGCAGGCGGCGGCACTGGGCGTTCATCTCCGACACGGTGAGGCTGGGGTTGTCGTCTATGCGGATGTCGGTGGCGCTGAGGGCCTGGGCGGCGTCGGATATCTCCCGCCACTGCTCCTCGGACAGCTGGCCGGTGAGCAGGTTCTGGGAGGGCACCAGGGCGGCCCTGGACAAGAGCCTGGTGACCAGCTGCTCCCTGGACATTTCCAGGGAAAATATGGCCACAGTCTTCTTCAGGTTCATGGCCGCATGGAGGGCCAGGTTCAAAGCTATGCTGGTCTTGCCCATGCCGGGGCGGGCGGCAATGAGGATGAGCTCGGACTTGTTGAGGCCCAGGGTCACCCTGTCCAGGTCCGGCAGGCCCGTGCTTATGCCGGGTATCTTGCTGCCGGAGGCCGCGGCTTCCGACAGATTGTCGAACACGTCCTGCACCACCGAGGACACGGGCATGAGCCCGCCTATATTCCGGCCCTGGCGCAGAGCATAGATACGCCGCTCCGCCGCCTCCAGCGCATTGTCGGCCTGGCCGGAGCCCTCGTAGACCATGTTGTTTATCTCGTCGGCGGCCTCGCCCAGGCGGCGCAGCAGCGCCCGGTCCCGGACGATGGCGGCATACTCCATCACGTTTGCCGCCGTGGGGGTGACGCTCATCACCTCCGCCATGTACTTCTCGTTGCCCTCCTGGTAGACGCCCCGGACGTGCATCTGGTCCAGCACCGTCACCGGGTCGATGGTCTGCCCGTAGGAGAACATCACATTTATGGTCTCATATATATCCCGGTTGAGCTTTATATAAAACTCGTCGGCCTTCAGCTTTTCCAGCACCTCCGGTATGCACCGGGGGTCGATGAGCATGGAGCCTATCACCGCCTGCTCCGCCGGGGCGGAGTGGGGCGTTTTTCTGCCGAGCAGTTCGTCCATAGACAAAACCTCTGTAAATAATATCGCCTGTGGGAAAAGCCCCAGGATATCTCCGGGGCTTATCGGGCCGTTTACTTATCCTCTATCACCAGCAGGTTGATGCTGCCGCTGATCTCGTAGCCCATCTTGGCCTTCACGGTGTAGCTGCCGAAGGTCTTTATGGGCTCGGCCTGGACTATCTTGTTCTTCTCTATCTCTATGCCGAACTGCTCCTTCAGGGCGCTGCTTATCTCCTGGGAGGTGACGGCGCCGAAGAGCTTGCCGCCGCTGCCGGCCTTGGCCTTGATGATGACCTGCACGCCGGTGAGCTTCTGGGCATTCTCCTGGGCCTGGGCCTTCTCCTTTGCTATCTGGGCGGCCTTGGCCTTTTCCTTCAGCTTCAGGGCGTTTATGTTGTCGGCAGTGGCCTCGCTGGCCAGCTTCCTGGGCAGCAGGTAGTTGCGGGCATAGCCGTCGGAGACTTCCTTCATCTCGCCCTTCTTGCCCTGGCCCTTCACGTCTGCATTGAATATGACTTTCATTTTCTTCTCCTTTCACTGGGGACGCCGGGGATAAACTATCCTTCGGCAAAATATTCGTCTATGGCGGAGTAAACTCTGTTCAGCGCCTCCTCCTGGCCGCAGTCGTCAAACTGCACCGCCGCCGCGCTGCGGTTGCCGCCGCCGCCCAGGCGCTCCATTATGAGCTGCACGTTCAGCTCCCCTATGGAGCGGGCGGAGGCAAAGGTCCGGCCCTTGCCGTCCCTGGCCACCACTATGGAGGCCTCCACTCCCGAGATGTTCAAAAGCTCGTCCGCCGCCTGGGCCGCCACCACTCTGGTCTGGGGCTCCTTGGGGGCCGCCACCGCCACCTTCCGGTAGAGCTGGGCGCTCTGCATTATCTTATACTTGGCTATTGCATCGTCCATGCCGGTCTGCAAAAGCTTCTTCACTTCCGTGGTATCCGCCCCGGAGCGGCGCAGCCGGGCGGCGGCGTCAAAGGTGCGCTCCCCGGTGCGTATGGCAAAGCTCTTGGTATCCAGCACTATGCCGGAGAGCAGGGCCTCCGCCTCGCATCTGAGGATGTCCGCCGGCTCCTTCAGCTCCTGCAAAAGCTCCGTCACCAGCTCGCAGGTGGAGGAGGCGTAGGGCTCCACAAAGCCCAGGGCCGCGTTCTGGATATAGGTGGCCGCCACCCTGTGGTGGTCTATCACCGCCACCCGGATGCAGGAGAGCAGCAGGTCCTTGTCCTCCACCTGCTCGGGCCGGTTGGTATCCACCACCACCAGCAGGGCGTGGCTGTCCACCTTGGCCATGGCATCCTGGGGGCTTATGAAAGCGTCCCGGTATTCCGGGGCCTTGCGCACCGCCTCGATAAGGGGCTGGGCCGCATTGTGGCTTATATCCGCAACGATATTGTATTTCACCCCGAACTGTCTTGCAAAGCAGCACACGCCAACGGCGGCGCCTATGCTGTCCAGGTCGCCGAAGCGGTGGCCCATGACCAGGACTCTGGAGGAGTCTTTCACCAGCTCGGCCAGGGCGTTGGACATGACCCTGGACTTGACCTTGGTGCGCTTTTCCACCTCATAGCCCCGACCGCCGTAGAACTCAAAGCTCATGCGGTTTTTGATGACGGTCTGGTCGCCGCCCCGGCTCAGGGCCAGCTCCGAGGCCATGTCCGCAAACTGCAGGGCCTCCCCCAGATTTTCCCCGTCTATGCCCAGGCCTATGCTTATGGAGGCGTCTATGCCCGTGGGGCTCTCCACCTGATGGATATCCTCGGTTATGCGGAACTTGTCCTGGCGCAGCCGCTCCAGGTCCTGCCGCTCCATGATGAGCAGGTAGCGGTCCCGGTCATAGCGGCGGAGTATGCCGTTGAAGGTGTCGCACCACTCTTTCAGCTTGTCCTCGATGGCGTCCCTGATGTCGTTTTTCACCCGGTCGGTCTGGTTGCGGCACATCTCCTCAAAGTTGTCGATGATGACTATGCCGGCCACGGGCCTGGTTCGCTCGTACTCCTGGCGGATATTGTCATAGTCGGTGACGTCCACCCAATAGGTTATGCCCATGAAGGCGTTTTTATCGTCGCCCTTTTCCGAGCGGATTATATTGCCGTGGAGCTGGTATTTCCTGCCCCCCAGCTCCAGCAGGGTGGGATACTGGTTCTTCCCCTCCAGCAGCCATTTGCCGGAGAACTGGGGTATCATGTCCGCTATGCTGGCGTCCATGCGGGTGCCGTGCTCCCCGCACATTTCAAAGAACATCTCGTTGCCCCAGACTATCCTGGAGTCCGCCAGGCGGAACACCGCAATGGGCAGGGGAAAATTCATCAGCGTGTTGTTCTTTGCGTTCTCCGTCTCATAGGTCACCGACTCGATGTAGGCGGCAAGCTGCTTCTCCCTCCTGCGCCGCAGGAAGGCGGAAATGATTATAAGCAGCAGTATTACCCCCGCCTCCACCGCCGCCAGCTCATACATCTCCATGAGCAGCGTGGCCACGGCAAAGGCCACCAGGGCCAGCAGGTGCATGGCCGAACCGGACTCGGCCAGACGCCGCATATTTTTATTCATGGGGCACATCCCTTCCATGTTACTCTTATGCGATATTTCATTATAGCAAACCTGCCAGGCTTTTACAACAAAAAAATCCACCGCCGCCCGGGGAAAATTCCCCACTTCCCGAATATATACCCGGGGCCGGAGCCCCGCCTCTCCCCGGGCAGGTCCGGGCCGGTGGGCCGGGTCCGGCATTAGGACCGCCGTTTTTTGTTTTCCGGCTACCAGAAATATTTTGTCATTATTTTCAAATAATACTTCAAAAGGAGGCGGCATATGAAAGCTGTTATAATGGCCGGAGGCATGGGCACCCGCCTCAGGCCCATAAGCGGGGACAGGCCCAAGCCCATGGTGCCCCTGCTGGGCAGGCCCCTGATGGAGCACATCCTGGAGCTGCTGCGCCGGGAGGGCTTCGATGAGATCTGCGCCGCGGTGCGCTACCGGGCCGGGGACATCATGGCCTATTTCGGCGACGGCAGCCGCTTCGGCGTGGACATGCAGTACCGGGTGGAGGAGGAGCCCCTGGGCACCGCCGGGGCCGTAAAGAACTGCCGGGACTTCTATGGCAATGAGGATTTCCTGGTCATCAGCGGGGACGCCGCCTGCGACTTCTCCCTCTCCCGGCTCATGGCGGAGCACAGGCGGCGGGGGGCGGCGGTGAGCCTGGCCCTCTGCCGCCACAGCGAGCCTCTCAGCTACGGCCTGGCCGTCACCGACGGGGAGGACAGGATACGCAGTTTCGTGGAGAAGCCGGACTGGGGCCGGGTGGTGACGGACCTGGTGAACACCGGCATCTATGTTATCTCTCCCCGTATCATGGAGCTGGTGCCGGAGGGCCGGGAGTTCGACTTTGCCAAGGACCTCTTCCCCCTGCTCCTAGAACGGGGAGAGCCGATGCTGGGCCTGCCCATGGAGGGCTACTGGTGCGACGTGGGCACGCCCCTGTCCTACTACCGCTGCTGCGCCGACGCCTTGGAGGGCAGGCTGAAGCTCAGCTCCGCCGGGGGCTTTGTCCCCGGCTCCGGCAAGGCCGAGGACGCTCCCCCTCCCTCCGGGGAGGAAAGTTTGGACTGCGCCTGCCGCAGCCGGGCGGAGCTGATGGGCCGGCTGTCGGAGCTGCTGATGGACATGGGGGCGGACTATTCCGACGGCCTGCAGCTGGAGGGGCCCCGCTTCCACCTGCGCATATCCCCTCTGGCCTCCCGCTCCGCCCTGCGCATCAGCGTGGCCTCCCAGGATGCGGAGTTTGCCCGGGAGCTGGCCCTCAGCGCCAGGGACCTGGCCCGGGCCCTGGACTCCGGTTCTGGGCAGGATGCTGCATCCGTTTCCTGAGTCCTGCCTGTATATCTTTACGCTGTCTAAGGCTTTTTTTGATTATATTTCATTGGGTTTCACATTTAACAAAGTTTTTTTGCAGTATTGTTGCAAAAACTCTGTGCGGATTGTATAATCGGTACAGAGTTTATTTTTTGTGCACAAGTCACTAAGAGGAGGGAGAAATATGAATATTGATAAAACTGTCCGAAACCTTGAGCTTCGGGGCTTTAAAGTCAGCCATTTTGCCACGGGGGAGGAGGCGGCCGATTACCTTGCCCAGGCCCTCAAAGGGCAGACCGTGGGCATAGGCGGCAGCAAGACCGTGGACCAGATAGGCCTCTACGACAAGCTGGAGGAGGGCAAGGCCTTCTGGCACTGGAGAGTGCCCGGGGACGCCACCTACGCCTCCGCCGCCACCGCGGACACTTACATCACCGGCGCCAACGCCATCAGCGAGGAGGGAGAGATACTCAACATCGACGGCCGGGGCAACCGTCTGGCCGGCCAGCTCTTCGGCCACAAGAAGGTCTATGTGGTCAGCAGCGTGTCCAAAATCTGCCCGGATTTTGACAGCGCCCTCTACCGGGCCCGCAACACCGCCGCCACGGAAAACGTAAAGCGCTTCCCCTATGAGACCCCCTGCAAGATAGACGGCAAGTGCCACGACTGCCGCAGCCCCCAGAGAGTGTGCAACGCCCTGGTGGTGCTCTGGGCCCCCATGATGGGCATGGAGACGGAAGTGGTGCTCATTGATGAAAAACTTGGAATGTGAGGAAGAAGCATGGTAAGAAAAAGCGCAGAGAAGACCCTGGACGTAAAGAAGATGTTCGGCGGCGCCGGCGAGGCGAAAATGTACCGCATCCTGGAGGGGGCTGAGGAGATGTACGGCAAGGGCCGGCTCTTCAACCACGTGGTGCTGGAGCCGGGCTGCGAGATAGGCTGGCACATCCACCAGGGGGACGGGGAGACCTATTACATCCTGAAAGGCCGGGGCGAGTATAACGACAACGGCCAGGTCCTCAGCGTCGGCCCGGGAGACGTCACCTTCGTGGACGCCGGAGAGGGCCACAGCCTGAAAAACACCGGGGACGAGGCCCTGGAGGCAATAGCCCTTATCCTGTACAAGTAATTTATATTTATTCCATTGACTTTGCTTATCTTGTAGTTTAAAATCAGATTGCCAGATATTTCACGAAAATTTTCTAAACAGAGGTGTGTAAATGTACAAAGTAGTTACGAAAAGATTTCTCAATGAGGCCAAGACCATCTGCCTCTTTGAAATCGAAGCTCCCCTGGTAGCCAGGCACGCCCAGGCCGGGCAGTTCGTCATCTTCCGTCTGGATGAGCAGGGCGAGCGTGTTCCCGTCTCCGTTGCAGGCTGGGACCGGGAAAAGGGCACCGTCACAGTCATGGTCCAGGCCGCCGGCCGCACCACCAAAATGCTCCACACCGTGGAGGAGGGGGATTACATCAGCGATTTTGTGGGCCCCCTGGGCAGAGCCACCGAGATAGAAGGCCTGGAGAAGGTCTGCGTCGTGGGCGGCGGCGTGGGCTGCGCCATTGCCTACCCCATCGCCAAGGTCATGCATGAGGCCGGCATCGAGGTCACCTTCATCGCCGGTTTCCGCAGCGCCGACATCGTCATCCTGAAAGAGGAGCTGGCCGCCGTTTCCGACAAGCTCATCATCTGCACCGACGACGGCACCTACGGTGAGAAGGGCTTTACCACCCAGTACCTCCAGCAGGAGATAGACGCCAACATCGCCCAGGGCAAGCGCCAGTTCGACCGGGTGGTGGCCATAGGCCCGGACATCATGATGAAGTTCCTGGCCGACGTCACCCGCCCCTACGGCATCAGCACCATCATCTCCCTGGACCCCATCATGGTGGACGGAACCGGCATGTGCGGCGGCTGCCGGGTCATCGTTGGCGGCGAGACCAAGTTCGCCTGCGTTGACGGCCCCGACTTCGACGCCCACCAGGTGGACTTCGACTCCCTGCTCAAGCGCTCCGCCTTCTACAAGGAGGAGCAGGACAAGGCCGCGGAGCACATATGCAGAATGACAGGAGGTAAGCGCAATGGCTAATATGAGTCTTGTAAAGAACCCCATGCCGGAGCAGGACCCCGTAGTCCGTACCGGCAACTTTGACGAGGTGGCTCTGGGCTACACCCCGGAGATGGCCATGGACGAGGCCAAGCGCTGCCTCAACTGCAAGAACATGCCCTGCCGCAGCGGCTGCCCCGTGTCCGTGCGTATCCCCGAGTTCATCGCCAAGGTGGCCGCCGGGGACTTCGACGCCGCCTATGAGATAATCACCTCCACCAACTCCCTGCCCGCCATCTGCGGCCGGGTCTGCCCCCAGGAGAAGCAGTGCGAAAGCAAGTGCGTCCGGGGCATCAAGGGCGAGAGCGTGGGCATAGGCCGCCTGGAGCGCTTCGTAGCCGACTACCACATGGCCAAGGAGGACAAGCCCCTCATCGTGGCTCCCGAGTCCAACGGCCACAAAATAGCCATCGTGGGCTCCGGCCCCGCCAGCCTCACCTGCGCCGGCGACCTTAGGAAGATGGGCTACGACGTGACCATCTTTGAGGCCTTTCACAAGAGCGGCGGCGTGCTGGTCTACGGCATACCCCAGTTCCGTCTGCCCAAGGAGATAGTGGCCGCCGAGATAGACAATCTGAAGGCCATGGGCGTGAAGATAATCAACAACGCCATCATCGGCAAGTCCGTGACCGTGGACGAGCTCTTTGAGGACGGCTTCGAGGCCGTGTTCATAGGCTCCGGCGCAGGCCTGCCCCAGTTCCTCCACATCCCCGGGGAGAACCTGCTGGGCGTGTACAGCGCCAACGAGCTGCTCACCCGCGTGAACCTGATGAAGGCCTACCGGGACGACTACGACACCCCCATCAAGCACTTTAACCGTGTGGCCGTGGTGGGCGCCGGCAACGTGGCCATGGACGCCGCCCGCGTGGCCAAACGTCTGGGCGCCGAACACGTGTTCATCGCCTACCGCCGGGGCCGGGACGAGCTGCCCGCCCGTCTGGAAGAGGTGGAGCACGCCGAGGCCGAGGGCATAGAGTTCCAGCTGCTGAACAATCCCACCCGCATCATAGGCGGCGAGGACGGCCACGTGGTTGGCATAGAGCTGCAGCGCCAGGAGCTGGGCGAGCCGGACGCCAAGGGCCGCCGCAGCCCCGTGCCCGTGCCCGGCAGCGAGTGGGTGCTGGATGTGGACACCGTTATAATCGCCATAGGCACCAGCCCCAACCCCCTGATACGCAACACCACCGAGGGCTTGACCTTCACCCGCAAGGGCGGCATTGACGCCAACGAGAAGGGCCAGACCTCCAGGGAGGGCATCTTCGCCGGCGGCGACGCCGTCACCGGAGCCGCCACCGTCATCCTGGCCATGGGCGCAGGCAAGACCGGAGCCCAGTCCATCGACGAGTACATAAAGAGCAAGAGCAACTAAAAATTGATATATGAAAAAATCTCCAGGCTCAGACCTGGAGATTTTTTGTTCGCTTTGTTTACTTTTCCGCTATGTTCTCGCCTATCTTGTACACGTCGCCGGCGCCTACGGTGAGGATGATGTCTCCGGGACGGGCCCGGCGCTTCAGCTCCTCTTCCAGCTCCGGGAAGCTGGGGAAGAACTTGGCCCCCTCCACCTGCTCCGCCAGGGAGGCGGAGGAGATGCCGATGGTGTTTTTCTCCCGGGCGGCAAAGATCTCCGCCAGGAGCACCACGTCCGGCCGCTTCAGCTGCTCCACGAAATCGTCGAAGAGGGCGGCGGTACGGGTGTAGGTATGGGGCTGGAAGACCAGGATGCTGCGCTTGTAGTTCAGCTCCTCCACGGTGTCCAGCAGGGCCTTCAGCTCGCCGGGGTGGTGGGCATAGTCGTCATACACGTCGGCCCCGTTGAACTTGCCCTTGAACTCGAAGCGGCGGCCCGCCCCGTTGAAGCCCGCCAGGCCGTACTTCACGGCGTTGGGCTTCACTCCCAGGCAGATGGCGGCGGCTGCGGCGGCCAGGGCGTTCTTCACATTGTGCAGCCCCGGCACGTGGAGGGTCACGTCGGTAAAGCGCTTGCCGTTGAACATTATGTCGAAATGGGAATTGGCCCCCTTGAACTCCACGTTCTCGGCGTAGACATCCGCCTTGTCCGAAAGGCCGAAGGTCATTATGGTCCTGGGCAGGTCCTTCAATGTCTCCAGGGTGTTGGCGTCATCCAGGTTGGCCACCACGCAGCCGTCCTCCGGGGTGCGCAGGGCAAACTCCCTGAAGGAGCGCTGCACGTCCTCCAAATCCTTGAAGAAGTCCAGGTGGTCCGCCTCGATGTTCAGGATGACCGCCACGGTGGGGTGGAAGGAGAGGAAGGAGTTATAGTACTCGCAGGCCTCCATGACTATGGTGTTGCCGTGGCCCACCCGGTGCCCCGCGTTCAGCAGAGGCAGGGTGCCCCCTATCATAACGGTGGGGTCCCGGTCCGCCGCCATGAGGATATGGGTGCACATGGAGGTGGTGGTGGTCTTGCCGTGGGTGCCGGAGATGCACAGGGCATTGCTGTAATCCCTGGAGATGGCGCCCCAGGCCTGGGTGCGCTCAAAGACCGGTATGCCCAGCTCGTGGGCCCGGATTATCTCCGGGTTGTCGTCATGGACGGCGGCGGTGCGCACCACGAACTCGATGTCCTCGGTGATGTTCTCCGCCCGGTGGCCTATGGCCACGGGTATGCCCGAGTCCGCCAGGGCCCGGGCGTTCTTGTTGTTGTTCATGTCCGAGCCGCTGATGATGATGCCCATGCCCCGCAGTACGTCTGCCAGGGAGGACATGGACACCCCCCCTATGCCTATAAGGTGACCTCTCCTGCCGGGAGAGAGATAGTTGTTGAAATCCGTCATACAATACTCCATAGCCCTGCCGTTCCCCTCCGCTCCCTGCTTGCTGTTAATACAATATCTATTGAAGTCCAAAGGGGAAAATGCTAAAATTAAATTGAGCCGAAAATTAACAGCATGTATTATAATACTACGGCGGCCTCATTGCAAGCAATTCTTCCCTGCCGCCGGGCTGCGGCAGCTCAAAATACCGTCATTTTGCCGGAAGGAGTCCTCCTATGGAAAATGTAAGTCCCCCCAAGTATGTGCTTCAGGTCCTGCGCAGTCTCAAGGCCAGGGGCTATGTGGCCTATCTGGTGGGGGGCTGCGTCAGGGACATGGTGCTGGGAGTGCACCCCAACGACTGGGACATCTGCACCAGTGCCCTGCCGGAGCAGGTGCTGGAGCTGTTCCCCGGAGCAAGGCCCACCGGCATCCGCCACGGCACCGTCACCGTGGATATAAATTCCCGCCACGTGGAGGTCACCACCTTCCGCTCCGACGGAGAATATGCCGACCACCGCCACCCCAGCACCGTCCATTTCGTGGGGGAGCTGACCACGGACCTGAGCCGCCGGGACTTCACCATAAACGCCATGGCCCTGTCTCCCGACGGGCTGCTGCTGGACCCCTTCGGCGGGCTGGAAGACCTGCGGAACCGGTGTATCCGCTGTGTGGGCCAAGCCCCCCGGCGCTTTGAGGAGGACGCCCTGCGCATGTTCCGGGCCCTGCGCTTTTCCGCCCGGCTGGACTTCTCCATTGCGGAGGACACCCTGGCGGCCATAAGGGAGAAGGCACACCTGGCCGCCGCTTTGGCCGCCGAGCGGGTGAGGGAGGAGGTGGAGAAGACCCTGCTCACCAAGAGGCCGGAGACCGTGGGCCGGATGGCGGAGCTGGGCCTGCTGGACGCCTTTCTCGCAAAGCCCGGGGAGGCGCTGCCGGAGCTTGCCGCCGCGGCCTCCCTGCCGAAAAAAGCCCTGGACCGCTGGATGGCCCTGTGCCTGGTGCTCAGCCGCCGGGGCCTCATCTCCGATGTGAGGGCTTTTCTTACCGCTCTGAAGCTGGACAGCCGCACCGTCCGCTGCTGCACCGACGGGCTGAACATACTCTCCGGCCCCAAGCCCTCCGGCGCCCCGGAGTGGAAGCGGCTTTTGTGCCGCATGGGGGTGGACACGGTGAGCTGCGCCTCCCGCTGTCTGGACGCCCTGGACGGGGGCAAGAGCTACAAGGAGCTGAAGGCCGTGCTGAAAAGCGGGGAGTGCTTCACCATGAAGCACCTGGCCGTCACCGGGGACGACCTGGCGGAGCTGGGCTTCCGGGGCCGGGAGCTGGGGGAGATGCTGGCCTTCCTGCTGGACTATGTAATAGATTACCCGGCCAACAACCGGCGGGAGCTGCTGCTCTCTCTGGCGGGGAACACGGAGGAACTTTGATGGATACCTGGGAAAGTCTCAAACACGAATGTAAAAACTGCCGGGCCTGTTCCCTGGGGGACACCCGGCACAATCTTGTCTTCGGCGTGGGCAACGAGCAGGCGGAGGTCATGCTCATCGGCGAGGGCCCGGGGGAGCAGGAGGACCTGAAAGGCATACCCTTTGTGGGCCCGGCGGGAAAACTTCTGGACGATATGCTGGAAATGATTGACCTGGACCGCAGCAAGGTGTATATTGCCAACATCGTCAAGTGCCGCCCGCCCAGGAACCGGGACCCCCTCAATGTGGAACAGGAGGCCTGCCGCCCCTGGCTGGACAGGCAGATAGCCCTGGTGGACCCCAAGATAATAGTCTGCCTGGGCCGCATCGCCGCCATGAGCCTTATCCGGGAGGACTTTCGCATCACCCGGGAGCACGGCCAGTGGTTCGACCTGGGGCCGCGGCGCATTATGGCTACATACCATCCCTCGGCCCTGCTGCGGGATGTGGACAAAAGGCCCGAGGCCTTTATGGACCTTCGGAGCCTTAGAAAGGAAATCAAGGCTGTTTGCAGCCGCACCTACTGATTATGCTGGAATTCAAGACCCTCAGCCTTGAGGATAAGACATGGGTGGACGATTTGGTGAAGAGCGAGGGCTGCTTCAGCGCAGGCTACAGCTTCGGCACCATCTACATCTGGAACAGCAACTACCGCCACCTGGTGGCCCGCCACGGGGACAGGATGATAGAAAAGCTGCGCTACAGCAGCGAGCCGGCCTACACCGCCCCCATTGGCCGGGGCAGCATACTCCCCGCCCTGGACGCCCTCCGGGAATACTGCGACAGCCGGGGGCAGCAGCTGATGCTCCGGGGCGTGACCCCCCGGCAGATGGAGTCCCTGGAGGCCGAGTGCCCCGGCCGCTTTGACTACACCGAGGACGTGGACTTTGCCGACTACATCTATCTGGCGGAGAAGCTGGCAACTTACTCCGGCAAGGCCCTCCACAGCAAGAAGAACCACTGTAACCGCTTTGAAGCGGAAAACGACTGGAAATTTGTCCCCCTCACCCGGGAGCTCATCCCCGGCTGCATGGACATGATGGACCGCTGGACCGAGGAAAACGCCCAGCGCCTGCACAAAAGCATAGTCTTTGAGCACGAGGCTCTGATGAAGAGCTTTGCCGCCTATGAGAAGCTGGGCTTCGAGGGGGGCGTGCTCTTTTCCGGCGGCAGGATAATAGGCTTCAGCATGGGGGAGTTCTGCCGTACCGACTGCTTCGACGTACACTTTGAAAAGGCCTACAGCGATATAAACGGGGCATACCCCATGGTCTGCCGGGAGTTCACCCGCATGCTCATGGCAAGGCACCCGGAGCTGGTCTACATGAACCGGGAGGACGACATGGGCCTGGAGCCCCTGCGCCGCTCCAAGCTCTCCTACAGGCCGGAGTTCATGGTGAAAAAGTACACGGCCAGGTGGATATATGGCTGAGTACATCCTGAGAGAATACCGGGAGGAGGACGCCTCCCGGCTGATAAAGCTGTGGCGGGATACCTTCGGCGACCCGGAGGAGCTGATATCCGCCTTCCTTTGCCGCCTGCCCGCCTTCGGCGCCGGCGCCGTGGCCGAGCTGGAGGGGCGGGCCGTGGGCGCCGCCTACGCCCTGGACGGGCTGTGCTCCGGCCTTGCCGGCAGGGATGCGCCCTGCGGCTACATCTATGCTGTGGCCGTCGCCCCGGAGCACAGGCACCGGGGCCTGGGCGCCGCCCTCAGCCAAAAGGCGGCGGAGCTTGCCCGGCTAAGAGGAGCGCAGCTCATATGTACCCTGCCGGCGGAGGAGTCCCTCTACCCCTGGTATGAGAAGGTACTGGGCATCTCCTGCGCCCTGCGCCGCCGCAGCTTCAAAGCTCAGGCCGCCCCCCTGCTCCCCTGCCGGGAGCTGGAGCCTGAGGAATACTTTTCCCTTAGGGAGTCTTTGCTGGACGGCATGCCCCATCTGCTCATCGGCGAAGAGCTTATGGACTTTGCCGGGCTGTTCTACCGCCGCTTCGGCGGGGGGCTCTACCTCTGCGGCGGCGGAGTCTGTGCCGCCTACGGAGATAAAGAGCTTATCATAAGAGAGCTCATCGCCCCGGAGGGCAGCTCCCCGGGGGCCATGGCCGCCTCCCTGGCCGCCTTTCTGGGCAGGGACGGCGCAGTATATCACCTGCCCTCCCGGGAGGGGGAGGCCTACATCTCCGCCCCGGAAAACCGCCTGCCCCCGGACTTTATATGGAACCTGAGTTTTGACTGAAAGTATCCCCGGAAAATCAAAAGGTATTTTACAATTATGAAACATTTTCTGGGTTTATTATGAAACATCTTTCCCCTATCATAATAACTGTAAGTGACAGTTTTTCATCTTTTTCATTTTGTCCTCAACCATACAACGAAACGGAACGGTGGGAGCCGTTCCGTTTTGTTTTAGCCTGTTTTTTAAAATCTCAGGCCGCAGACTCAGGGAGAGCCTGCGGCCTATACTATACCAAGGTCAATGTCGTATCAAAGCTCAGCTCAGGTTGCCGGTGGCGTACATGGCGGCGGTGAGGGCCACCACCGGGGCCGTCTCGCAGCGGAGGATGCGCTCCCCCATGGAGCAGATGTGCAGGCCCACTATCTTTGCCAGCTCCGCCTCAAAGGGCTGGAAGCCCCCCTCCGGGCCGGTGACTATGGCGGCGGTCTTCATATCCCGGTTCCTGTCCAGCACATCGCTGAGGGCCTCCCGCTCCCCGGTCTCGTACATGAACAGGCCCATATCCTTTTTGTTGGCCACATCCAGCATGGCGGCAAAGTCCCCAACCCAGCTCACCTGGGGGATAATGCCCCGGCCGGACTGCTTGGCGGCCTCCTCGGCTATACGCTGCCAGCGCTCCAGCTTTTTCTCCGGGGACTCCGGCTTTGCAATGCAGCGGCTGGAGTTGAAGAAGCCTATCTCATAGGCCCCGGCCTCCACGCATTTCTGGATGATATAGTCGGTCTTGTCCCCCTTGGGCAGGCCGCAGAGCACCGTCACCTTCACCGTGGGCTCGGCAGGGCAGGGCACCACCTCGATGACCTCCGCCTCGGCCTGCTCCTTATCTGCCTTCACCAGGCGGCACTTATAGTCGGTGCCTTTCCCGTCGCAGATTATCATATCCTCGCCGGGGCGCAGCCGGAGCACCCGCACGTGCTCGGCGTCCCTTCCCCTTATAACGGCCATGCCCCCCATGATATTGGTGCCGGCCATGAAAAATCTAGGCATTTTACCACCCCGGTTTATATTTTCTCCCTTGATTATTGCATAATCCCCACATTTTTTCAAGAGCCATCATAAGATGGAGTGTAAAACTTTGGCGCAAGGGGGTGAAGGGCATTGACCGACAGAGAGATAAAACTGGGACTCAAAAATTTTGATGCGGTCTGGCAGCGGGTGCAGCAGAGCAAAAAGCTCCCCGGCAGCGCAAAGCTGATGCCGGGGAAAGGCCCCAAAAGCCGGGCCGTCCGCTTCGACGGCGGCGGCCGCTAAGTTACGCCTTTATATAAAAAGCCGGGGCAGGTATACCTGTCCCGGCTAAGGATATAAAGTCAAAAGCGATTTTAGTATGCCACGCCCCAGTAGATCATGGTCTTGGCAGGCTTGCCGCAGCAGGCGCACACTTCGCCCAAGTTCTCCTGCTCAAAGGGGATGCAGCGGGAGGACATGCCTGCCTTCTCCTTCATGTCCAGCTCGCACTGAAGGTCTCCGCACCACATGGTCTTGATGAAGCCGCCGTTTTTCTCCTGCAGCTCCTTGGCCTCCTCTATAGAGTGGGCCACATAGGTGTGCTCCTCCAGGTTCCGCTTGGCCTTGTCGTAGAGGCCCTGCTGCACGGCGTCCAGCAGCTCCGGCAGACGCCGGGCAACTTCCTCCAGCTTCACGGAGACCTTCTCCCCGTTGTCCCGGCGCACGGCCATGCACACGCCGTTTTCGATGTCCTTGGGCCCCAGCTCCACCCGGAGGGGGACGCCCTTCATCTCATACTGGGCGCACTTCCAGCCCAGGCTGTTGTCGCTCAAATCTATCTTTGCCCGGATGCCCGCGGCCTTGATGGTCTCAAAGAGGGCCTGGGCCTTCTCGGTGACGCCCTCCTTGTGCTGGGCCACCGGCACCACCACCACCTGGATGGGGGCTATGCGGGGGGGCAGCACCAGGCCGTTATTGTCCCCATGGGTCATGATGATGCCGCCGATGATGCGGGTGGACATGCCCCAGGAGGTCTGCATGGGGTACTTCTGCTTGTTGTCCTTGTCGGTGAAGGTGATGTCGAACTGCTTTGCAAAGCCGTCCCCGAAGAAGTGGCTGGTGCCGGACTGGAGGGCCTTCTTGTCGTGCATCATGCACTCAATGGTGTAGGTGTTCTCGGCCCCGGCAAACTTCTCCTTGTCGGTCTTGTTGCCCTTGATGACGGGCATGGCCAGGTAGTTCTCGCACACGTCGGCATAGACCTCCAGCTGGTGGAGAGTCTCCGCCCGGGCTTCCTCCTCGGTGGCGTGGAGGGTGTGGCCCTCCTGCCAGAGGAACTCCCTGCCCCGCAGGAAGGGGCGGGTGGTCTTCTCCCAGCGCAGCACGCTGCACCACTGGTTATACAGCATGGGCAGGTCCCGCCAGGAATGGACTATATGGCTCCAATGGTCGCAGAAAAGGGTCTCGCTGGTGGGACGCACGCACAGCCGCTCCGGCAGCTCCTCGCTGCCGCCCATGGTGACCCAGGCGCATTCGGGGGCAAAGCCCTCCACGTGGTCCTTCTCCTTCTGCAGCAGACTCTCGGGAATGAGCATAGGCATGGACACATTCTCATGTCCGTCCCGCTTGAACATCCCGTCCAATATCTGCTGGATGTTCTCCCATATGGCGTAGCCGTAGGGGCGCATGATGAAGCAGCCCTTTATCCCGGAATAGTCCACCAGCTCCGCCTTCAGGCACACGTCGGTGAACCACTGGGCAAAGTCCACCTCCATGTCGGTTATCTGTTCAACTTTCTTTTCTTTTGCCATGGTTTTACCTCTCTTTTCGCCAGGGCCCTTGCCCCGTCGTATTTGCGGCAGACCGCACCTGAATATTTTAACTTCCCGCCCCGGCCTTGTCAATAGCGGCGGGGAAAATCCCCTCCCCCTCCCTGCAAGCTTTTTACCATTCCCTTCCATTTTCCTGGGCCGGGCTCCGCTCCCTCCCCCACAATGGCTGAATATTGTCTGAATCTCCGCCGCTTTTGCCGCCCTTCGGCAAAAGTTCCCTGTTTTTTTCTTGACCAAAAGCCCCACAGCCGCTATAATGTTTATGATTGTGAACACCTTTGGAGGTGAATGTTATTAACAAGCAGAAGTTTCTTGCCGAGCTGGGCCGGCTGCTGACCTTCATGTATGAGGAGGACAGGCAGACCGCCCTGGCCATGTACAGCAAGATGTTTGACGACGCCGCGGAGGAGCAGCTGCTGCTCCAGTTCCTGATCTCCCCCACCCGGCAGGCCGTTCTCCTGGCCCGCTCCTACGACGCCAAGGAGCGCAAGCTCCAGGTACATACCCAGTCCCGGGAGGAGGAGCCGGACTACAGCGATTATGACGGCCAGTTCCCTCCCTTCATTCTGGCCATAGACGATCTGCAGCAGGCGGCCGCCGCCCAGGGCATTTTCTCCCCTGCGGAGGAGGCCCAGCCGGTAGATGAGGACCAGTTCTCCCTCTTCG
Source organism: Candidatus Limivicinus sp. (assembly GCA_048417135.1). Taxonomy (GTDB): domain Bacteria; phylum Bacillota; class Clostridia; order Oscillospirales; family Oscillospiraceae; genus Limivicinus. The sequence continues at coordinate 21,123 of DBFSDV010000022.1, forward strand.
ATGAGGCATCCTCTTCTGTAAAAGAGACCGAGGCTGCCCCCACCGCCGAGAGCGCTGCCCCTGTTTTCGACCAGCCCCAGACCGTTGCTCAGGAGAGCGAAGTGGAGAAGGATTCAGTATCCGAATTTGCCGATGCGGTAGACGCCTTCCTTGCAGACTTCTCCATCGCCGACGGTGAGCTGATACACAGCCGCAGCCAGCAGGCGGAGCCTGAGGAAGACGCTGAGCCGAAGGAGTCTGAAGAGGCTGAGAGCAAGGAGGAAGAGACCGCTCCCCGGTTTGACGACCAGCCCTTCCGGCTGGATGAGCTCTCCCCGCAGCCAGCCCCTCGGGAGGCCGGCGAAGCGGGTGAGGAAGAAGTCTTGCCCGCCATCCAGGAAGAGGCCTCTCTTGAGGAAGCCCCCGTCTCCACGGTGCGCAAGGTCAAGGTCTTCCCCCTCATCCTCTACATAATCTTCTCCATACCCATCACGCTGCTGGGCGTGGCGCTGCTGCTCATCCCCACCCTTCTCAGTCTGAGCCTTGCGGTGTCCTTCGTGTCCTCCGGCGTCCTGGTGCTGACAGGGGCCTTTGCGGGCTTCTCCATCTTCGCCGACCTGATGGTCATCCTGGGCCTGGCCATAGTCCTGCTGGCTATCGGCCTGCTGTTCACATGGCTCTTCATCTGGTTCATCGGCGGAGCTATCGCCGGGCTCATCCGGGGCGTCATCCGGCTGGGCGGCAAGTGGTGCTATAAGGAGGTGGCTGTCCGGTGAAAAGCGGTTGGAAAATAATTCTCCTGGTGGTGCTCATAGCCATTTTGCTGGGGGCCGTGTGCATGGGCGTCGGCATGATGACCGGCGCGGACTTCAGCCGCATCTGGTCCACCCTGGACGACAAGTACCATGTGGAGATGTACTACCAGTACTTTATGGAAGTCTGGAGCCTGCTCCAGGCGGAGCTGATGTAAAAAAGCCTCCCGGGCGTGTTTCGCATTTTACCGCGAAACACGCCCGAGTTTTCTTTTTGTTCATTCTTATCCCCTCTTATCCCCTTTAAAACTGTTGCGAAGCGCCGCTCTTTGGCGTATAATGTGTTGTCAACGCTTCTTGGGAGAACTTGCAATGAGAGAGTTTTTGAAAAAATACACCGCCGTGGTTTTGGTCTTTGCCATCGTGGCCGCCGTGTGTCTGATGTTTGGCTGCCGCAAAAGCGGCATGTTCATCGACGAGATATACACCTACGGCCTCTCCAACAGCAGCTACGCCCCATACATCACCGATGTGAAGGGGGGCAGCGCCCTGGGCCAGGTCATCACCGGGGAGGAGCTCTTCGACTATGTGGCCGTCACCGAGGGGGAGGGCTTTGATTTCGGCTCCGTGTACTACAACCAGACTCAGGACGTGCACCCGCCCCTCTATTACTGGCTGTTCAACATGGTCTCCTCCCTCTTCCCCAACAGCTTTACAAAGTGGACAGGCCTGGGCCTGGACTTTGTGATATACATGCTCACTCTGCTTTGTCTCTACAAGCTGCTGATGGGCCTCTTCTCCAGCCGGGACATAGCCGCGGCGGGGGTGATACTCTACGGGCTCTGCCTGCTGGGCATGTCCACCATGCTGATGATACGCATGTACGTGCTGCTGACCCTGCTGTCGGTGCTGCTGGCATACCTGGTGCTGCGGCTGATGCGGGACTTTAAGCCCCAGCTCTGCCCTCTCGTCGCCCTGACCATCCTGGCCGGGCTCATGACCCAGTATTACTTCGTGTTCTACGCCTTCTTCCTCTGCGCCGCCTATGTGCTCTACGCTCTGATAAAGCGGCAGTACAAGGCCCTGCTGTGGTTCATCCCCTGGGCCTTGGCCGGGGCTCTGGCCCTGCTGCTGGTCTTCCCCCAGTGCATGGACCAGCTCTTTGCGGACAAGCTGGTCTCCGGCGGCAATGCCATGGAGAATCTGGGGGACTTCTCCCAGTACCCCCAGCGGCTGCTGTATTACTTCGCCGAGGCCCGTCACGGCCTGAAGGCCGCCATATATGTGACCCTTCTCGCCCTCATAGCCCTGGCGCTGCTGTTTAAAAAATTCCGCTCCGGGGTCAAGGCAGGCAAGCTCTGCCCGGAGGCCCTGGTCATCGTTCTGCCCGCCTTTGTGGTCTTCCCGGTGGTGGCCATAATCTCCCCGGTAATGGACCAGAGGTATATATACAACATCGTCCCCTTCTTCGTGGCGGCGGTGTGCCTGCTGCTGCACTGGGTGGACGTGAGCCTGCCCCCGCTCCGGCGGCCCTTTGCCTGGAAAAAGGCGGCGCTGCTGCTTATCTGCGCCCTGGCCCTGTGGGAGGCCCGCTGCGCCCCGCCCCAGTATCTCTACCCGGAGTATGCGAAGTATGACGCCCTGGTGGAGCAGCACGCCGATGAGCCCTGCGTCTACTTCACCGACGACTACTTTGCCCCCATCACCCAGGACCTTATACAGCTTATGCACTTTGACGACTTCTACGTCACCAACGATGAGGGCTATCGGGACATGCTGGACTACCTGGGGGACAGCGGCAGCTTCGTAGCCTATATAGATATCAGCGAATACTGGTCCAGCGGCTACAAGCCGGAGGAGATACTCTCCGGCATCGCCGCCCAGACCGATTACGACAGTGCGGAGCTGCTGTACCAGAACGGGCTCTCCGCCACCTATGTTATCTCAAAGTGAGGAATACGCCCATGCTTTCTGTTATTCTCCCCTCCTACAACGAGGAAAAAATGATACCCATTGCAGCACAGCGGCTATCAGCCATCCTGGAGGGCGCCGGCATAGACTATGAGCTGCTCTTTGTGGACGACGGCTCCAAGGACGGCACCTGGAAAATGATAGAACAGGCCTCCGAAGGTAACAGCCACGTGCTGGGCATACACTTCAGCCGGAACTTCGGCAAGGAGTCGGCCATGTTCGCCGGGCTGGAGAAGGCCCGGGGCGACTGCTGCGCCGTCATAGACTGCGACCTCCAGCATCCCCCGGAGAAGCTGGTGGAGATGTACCGGCTCTGGGAACAGGGCTACGAGGTCATCGAAGGCATCAAGGAGGACCGGGGCGAGGAGAGCGGCTTCCACCGCTTTGCCGCCAACAGCTTCTACGGCCTTATCAGCAAGGCCACCGGCATGGACATGTCCTCCTCCTCAGACTTCAAGCTCCTGGACCGCAAGGTGGTGGACACCCTTAACGCCATGCCGGAGCGGAACGTCTTCTTCCGGGCCCTGTCCTACTGGGTGGGCTACAAGCAGGCCAGCGTCAGCTACAGGGTGCAGGAGCGCACCGCCGGGGAGAGCAAGTGGTCCACCCGCTCCCTCATAAAGTACGCCCTCACCAATATCTCCTCCTTCTCCTCCGCCCCTCTCCACATAGTCACGGTGCTGGGCTTTATTATGCTGGCGGTGTCGGTGGTGCTGGGCGTGACCGCCCTGGTGCAGAAGATATGCGGCGTGGCCCTGGGGGGCTTTACCACGGTGATACTGCTGCTGCTGTTTTCCAGCAGCCTCATAATGATAAGCCTGGGCATCATCGGCTACTATATCGCCCGCATCTATGACGAGATAAAGGGCCGCCCCCGCTATATCATTTCCAAAACCTGCGGAGAAAGTGAGAACAAGGCATGACAGACAAAATAAAGGAACTGTGCATAAAGTATCGGGAAATAATAGTCTACCTCATCGTAGGCGTGCTCACCACTATTTTCTCCTGGCTGGCCTGCTGGGTGGCCAAGTTCTTTCTTGACCCAACAGACACCATGCAGAACAACATCATCAACACCATAGGCTGGGTGGCCGGCGTCTGCTTTGCCTATCCCCTGAACCGGAAATGGGTCTTCCGCAGCGTGAACCCCCACATATTCAAGGAGTTCTTTGAGTTTGCCGCCTCGCGCCTCTCCACCTGGGCACTGGAGCTGGTGATAATGATGGTGACGGTGAACCTGCTGCACATGAGCTACTGGATAGCCAAGATATTCATCGCCGCCGTGCTGGTGACCATTCTCAACTACGTGTTCAGCAAGCTGCTCATCTTTAAAAAGAAAAAGGATTGAACATTACTTCGGCCAAGAATTTCAGGCTCCCGTGAAAATCACGGGAGCCTTTTTGCGGCTTTCTTATACAGTTTTCAGCATGAGGGCTCAGCGCCCTTTGCTCTCAGCTTCTCCATGGCCCGGATAAAGGCCGGCTGGTCTGAAAGCTCCATGAGCTGTTCATCCTCTAGGAGCCTCTCGCTTATAAAGCTCAGAGCCTCTCTGGACGTGGCTTTCATTCCTTCAGTCTTTTTAAGCTCCAATCCTGGGGCAAACAGATCCGCATCCGGTCGCACTGCCTCCCCGGTGAGCTTTTCAACATACTCTTCAAAGCACTCCGCCGCCCGGGCTTTCTCACCCCGGCGCAGCCAGGGCTCAATCATAAGTCCCTGGCCAGAATCCAGAAAACCGAAGGTTTTTGCCAGCAGGCTGTAGGCCTCCGCCGCCTTCTCGCAGCGTTCAAAGCTCCCCTCCAGCTCCGGCAGCACCAAGTTGATAAGACATCCCAGGGCGTGGGTTATAGAGCTATACAGGCTGCGCTGGGTGATTTTCAGGGCCTCCTGAGCCTTGCCCTGCCTCAAATAGAGCTGCACCCATATGCCTGTGGGGTCGGCGCTGTGCTCCGGCAGTTCCTTCAGCAGGCTCTCGGCCCTGTCCGGCTCTCCCTCCATAATGGCCAGGCTGGCCAGCATCATGGCGCTCTCCTGCCGGTAGGCTCCGCTGCCGGAGCAGTGGAGCTGCTCCATCAGCTCCCTCTTGCGCCTGCGCCAGGCCAGAAGCTTTTCCTTCCCGGCCCCGGGGAAAATTATGGCAAAGCTGTCATAGCTCATGGCGGCATTGAATTTCAAAGCCTGGCTGTTGGGATAGCGGTGCAGCAGTTCGCTGAGCCGCGCCTCTCCTGCGGCTTCACGTTCTTCGGCAGAACCCTGGCCCGTGAGCAGGGCAAAGACTCCGCCTATCTGCTCCTTGGCCTCCTCGTCGGACAGCTCCTCATGGAAGCTGAGCAGGCTGTCCACATCGGTGCCCAGGGCCCGGGCCAGGGGGCAGAGCAGGCTTATATCCGGATAGGAGCTGCCGGTTTCCCACTTGCTCACCGCCGGGGCGGATATCCCCAGCATATCCGCCAGCTGCTCCTGGGTCAGTCCCTTTGCCTTGCGTAAGGCGGCTATATTACCGCCTATCTTGTTTTGATTGAAGTCCATGGCTGTGCCTCCAGTTTTATTCTTCCCGGCTCCGGTCTGATATAATTGTAAGCCCCCGGGCTTTCCGGTGCAAGAGAGGCCTTTTCAATTCCCGGGCAAGTTTTCTTAACCGGCGTTCAAGTCTGTGCTGCCGCTCCATACCGCCGCTTGATAGTCCGGGCTTTTTCTGGTAAAATAGTTATATTACAGTAAAGTGGCCGCTCCCCGGCGGCCCGGCCTATATGATTTGATTTGAGACAGGAGGCAAAACATGAGCAATATCCTCGTAGCATATTTCAGCCCCGGCGGCACCACCGCCGCAGCGGCAAAGTCTCTGGCCCAGGCGGCGGGAGGCGACCTGTACGAGATACGCCCCCAACAGCCCTACACCAAGGCGGATCTGAACTGGATGGACGAGAAGTCCCGCAGCAGCATTGAGATGAAGGACGCCGGCTGCCGTCCGGCTCTGGCAGACAGAGACGCCGACATTGCCGGCCACGATATAATTTTCCTGGGCTTCCCCATCTGGTGGTACGTGGCCCCCAGGATAATCAACAGCTTTCTGGAGAGCTACGACTTCTCCGGCAAGAGGATAATCCTCTTTGCCACCTCCGGCGGCAGCGGCTTCGGAAAAACGGCGGCGGGCCTGAAGGCCTCCCTCTCCCCCGACGCCCGGCTGGAGGAGGGGCGCATGCTCAACGGCCGGCCCGGCGTCTCCCAGCTGAAAGCCTGGTTGGAAGAGGTACTTTGAAAGGAGAACGACAAAATGGAAAAAATAGTTCAGACCGCAGGCAGAGATTCCCTGGGGGAATTTGCCCCCAACTTTGCCCACTACAATGACGACATCCTTTTTGGGGAAAACTGGAACGACCCGGCCCTGGACCACAAGACCCGCTGCATGCTCACCGTCACAGCGCTTATGGCCTCCGGAGTGACGGACTCGTCTCTGAAGTTTCATCTGGAAAACGCAAAAAAGGCCGGGGTGAGCAGGGAGGAGATCGCCGCCCTCATCACCCACGTGGCCTTTTACGCCGGCTGGCCCAAGGGCTGGGCGGTGTTCAACATGGCCAAGGAGGTCTGGCCCTCTGAGCCCGCTCTCTGACAAGGCTGCACATCGGATAAAAAATAGGGAGCAGTGAAAGCTGCTCCCTATTTTCCTGCCGCCATTTTGTAGGCAAAGACTATCATAAGTATGCTCATAGAGGCGGCGGTGCCCACCAGGGCCGCTTCAAAGCTGAAGGGCAGTACGTTCCTCAGCAGGAACACCGTGCCCAGGGCTACCACATCCACCACCAGGCGCAGGGCGTTGGACAGCAGCATGGACTTTCCGCTGGCCTTCTCCAGGGCCTTCTTGGTGATGAAGCCGTTGAGCAGGGCCGCCAGAGCGCCCCAGGCCAGGCCCGCCAGGGCGCCTATAAGATATTTCATGGCACACACTCCAAAAAATTTTATTTTCATGTAAATTCTAACACATTCTCCACCGCTTGCCAAGGCTTTTATAGCTTAATGATGCAGCATTTGCCTGGGTTATTATCCGCCGCGGCACAGATAATAAAAGCGTAAAGCTTTACGAAATAACCGGAAAGGATAGGAAAAATGAGTCCTAAAGAACTGCTCTATATCGAAGATGCCCTCGGCCACACCCAGTTTCTTATAAGCCAGTGCCGCAGCGCCGCAAACCAGCTCACCGACCCGGTCCTGAGGCAGCAGGCCCAGCAGCTGGTGAGCAGCAATCAGAAGCTGTTCAACGAGTTTTACAACCTGGTCTAAGGAGGAAGACACATGAACGACAGACAGATCATGGAGGGCATACTCCTCACCACCAAGGGCGTGTGTGATTTGTATATGCACGGCGCCATAGAATCCGCCACCCCCAATGTGCACCAGACCTTCAGCACCGCTCTCAACGACGCAATAAACATGCAAAGCGGCATATACCAGCAGATGTCCGCCCACGGCTGGTACCCCAAGGAGCAGGCCGAGCAGCAGAAGCTGTGCCAGGTGAAGCAGAAGTTCTCCTGCAGCCAGTAAAGCTCCCCAGGCTCCACAGCGGGAAAATGTTCTTAACGCCTCCGCCCGGAGG
>DBFSDV010000023.1:0-18282 GCA_048417135.1 Candidatus Limivicinus sp.
TCTCCTTAATTATTCCTTAGTTCACCGGCTTTGTTCAGCAGCTCTATGAGAGCTTCCCTGTCGTCGGCGCCGTAAAATTCTATCTCTATCCTGCCGGTCTTTTTTCCGTCCACCAGCCGCACCTTCCGGCCCAGGGCCGCGGTGAGCTGCCGGGACACTTCGGCGCCGTAGTCCACCTTCACGCCCTTTGAGGGCTTTTCCTCCTGCCCTTCCGGCTCCTCCTCCCGGCTGAGCCGGGCGGCCAGCTGCTCGGTCTTTCTCACGGATAGGGCCTTGTCTATGACCTCTCTTGCGGCCTTCAGCTGCTTTTCCCCGTCCTCTATGGGCACCAGGGCCCGGGCGTGTCCGGCGGAGAGCTCTCCCTTTTCCAGCAGCTCCAGCACAGGCTTGGACAGGCTCAGCAGCCGCAGAGAATTTGCTATCGCCGGCCTTGAGCGGCCCACGCTTTTGGCCGTCTCCTCCTGAGTCAGGCCGTATTCCTCCATAAGAGTCTTATAGCCCTTGGCCTCCTCCACCGGGTTCAGGTCCTCCCGCTGGAGATTTTCCACCAGGGCCAGCTCTGCGGTGCGCCGGTCGTCGGCCTCGATGACCCGCACCGGCACCTCCAGGAGCCCGGCCATACGGGCCGCCCGCCAGCGCCGCTCCCCGGCTATTATCTGGTAGTAGCCGGAGTCCAGCTTCCTTGCGGTTATGGGCTGGATGAGCCCGTACTGGGCTATGGAGTCCGCCAGCTCCTGGAGGGCCTCCTGGTCGAAGTATTCCCTGGGCTGCTCCAGCCTGGGCTCCACCTTGCTTATGGGCAGGTTCAGCAGCTGGGAGTCCTGCTCCTCGGCCTCGTCCTGGCCGAAGAGCACCCCCAGACCGGTGCCCAGCCCTTTCATGTTTCTTCCCGCCATGCCTTACCTCACTTCTCACTTCTGGCGATGAACTCCACCGCCAGGGCCATGTAGGCCTTGCTGCCCCGGTTTATCCTGTCGTAGACCACCCCCGGCAGACCGTGGCTGGGGGCCTCGGAGAGCCGCACGCTGCGGGGTATCACCGTCTCATAGACCTTGTCGGAGAGATAGCGGCGCAGCTCGTTGGCCACCTGGATGGTGAGATTTGCCCGGCTGTCGTACATGGTGAGGACTATGCCCTCTATGCCCAGCTTCCGGTTCAGGCGCTTGGAGCACATCTTGATGCTGGTCATCAGGTCCGCTATGCCCTCCAGGGCATAATACTCACACTGCATGGGTATGAGCACCGTGTCCGCCGCCACCAGGGAGTTCACCGTCAGCAGCTCCAGGGAGGGCGGGCAGTCCATGAGTATGTAGTCGTAGTTTTTCGCCACGGTCTCCAGGGCCTTTTTCAGCACGTACTCCCTCTCCTCCGTGTCTATAAGCTCCACGGAGGCGGCGGCCAGCTCCTTGCTGGCGGGGATGACGTCGCCGTAGTCCGTGTGGACTATGCACTCGGCGGCCTTGGCGCCGTTTATCAGCATGTCGTAGGTGTTGGGCCGCTGGCTTTTGGACACGCCCATGCCGGAGCTGGCGTTGCCCTGGGGGTCGCAGTCCACCAGCAGCACGTTTTTGTCCATCAGGCTCAGAGCCGCACAGAGATTGACGCAGGTGGTGGTCTTGCCCACGCCGCCTTTCTGGTTTGCAACAGCAATCAATTTAGCCATAAGTCTTCTCCTTTTATATCTGGAGGCATTATATCAGCTTTGGCTGCGCTTTTCAATGTTTCACATGAAACATTTTGCAAGTTTTCCCGGGAGGTGTTTTGTTTCACGTGAAACACAGGGGGAGGGGCCCAAAAGCCTGTTTCACGTGAAACATTTCCCCGGCCTCAGCCCAGGAGCATATCCATGTCCTCTATGCTTATGCCCCGGTGGACGACCATGTTTATCCCGTAGCCTATGGCCCGGGCCCCGGCTCTCACCAGAGAGTCGATGCTCCGGGGAGTGACGAAGAGCCCGGCCAGGCCCTCCCCTGCAATGAGCCCGGCGTCCATCACCGTGGGAATGCCCAGGGAGATGACCGGCACCCCCAGAGTCTCCCGGCTCAGCTCCTGCCGGTCGTTGCCCACGCCAGAGCCCGGGGATATGCCGGCGGAGGATATCTGGATGCAGCGGCAGAGCCGGTCCAGGTCCGCTCCTGCCAGGGCGTCAATAACTATCACCAGCTCCGGCTTTATCTCGGCGCAGAGAAGCTTTATCTGCACTGCGCTCTCCACCCCGGAGCTGCCCAGCACCCCCGGCCGGCTGAGGGCCAGGGAGGAAAAGGCCTCAAAGCCGGCGGCCCCGGACTCTTTAAGGTGCCTGGTCACCAATATGCTCCCGGCGGCCAGGCTCCCCAGGGCGTCGGGGGTGATGTCCGGATTGCCCAGGGCGGCCACCAATACGGAGCCGAAGCTGCCGGCGCAGCGGCCTATCAGCTCCGAGAGGGCCTTGACCAAATCGGGAAACTGTTCCGCCCCCCGCTGGAACTGCCCGGGGATGTCCAGGGTGAAATACTTCCCCATGGGCTTGCCCAGAGCCTTGGCTCCCCTCTCGTCCAGTATCTCCACGCTCAGCACCTCCAGACCCTGGATATTCTCTTTCACCGCCTTCACGCCGGGGAGCTGAGTGAGCCGGCCGCTGTCCTCCCCCAACTGGCGGAAGCTCTCGCTGGCCAGGTCCGTCCTGCCTTTATAAAGCATTGCAATACCTCCAAAAATCAAGATATAGTGTATCATTCCCAGAATGGCTACAATAGATAACTGACAGAAAAAAATGAGAACTTTTTTTGAAAAAACACTTGATTTCCGGTGACTTCTTTGGTATAATCCATCAATGCGAGTTGTGATAACTCAATTTTATAGGAGGAGGTGGCGATTGAAGCATGGCCAACATTAAATCTTCTGCAAAGAGAGACATTAAGTCCAAGGAGCTCAGAGCCAAGAACCGGGCCGACAAGACCGAGCTCAAGACCATGATGAAAAAATTTGACGCAGCCGTTGCCGAGGGCAACCGTGACAATGCCGTCAGTGCCTATAAAGTTGCTGTTAAGACTGTAGACCGCGCAGCCGGCAAGGGACTTCTGCACAAGAACAATGCAGCTCACAAGAAGTCTGCTATGGCAAACAAGCTCAACGAGATGGCTTGAATCAAAGAGAATTAGGGACATGCCCCGGGCATGTCCTTTTTTCATGCAAAGGAGCAGGGATAAATGGAAAAGAAGCTGATGCTGATAATAAACCCCTCCGCCGGCAAGGGGGCCTATAAGGTGAACCTGGGCGAGGCTCTCCATGTGCTGGACCTGGGCGGATATCGGACAAGTCTGTTCTTCACCTCCGGCCGGGGAGACGCCACGGAGTTTGCCGCCTCCTTTGCGGCAGATTATGATACGGTGGCCTGCATCGGCGGGGACGGCACTCTCAGCGAGGTGGTCTCCGGCCTCATGGAGCTGAGCTCTCCCCCGCCCCTGGGCTATATCCCCATGGGCACTGCAAACGACGTGGCCACCACCCTGGCCCTGCCAAAGAACGACACTATAGCCGCCGCCCGGCGCATAGTCCACGGCACAGCCCACCCCTTTGACGTAGGGGGCTTCGGGGAGCGGGAGTACTTCGCCTATATCGCCGCCTTCGGGGCATTTACGGAGGTGAGCTACGCCACGCCCCAGAGCCAGAAAAAGATGCTGGGCCACCTGGCCTATGTGCTCCAGGGGGCCCTGGCCCTGCCCAAGATAGAGAGCTATAAGACCCGGGTGGAGTACGACGGGGGCGTCATCGAGGGGGACTTCCTCTACGGCAGCGTGTCCAACTCCACCTCCGTGGCGGGGCTGGTGCATCTCCGGGACGACCTGGTCTGCCTGGGGGACGGCTGCTCCGAGCTGGTGCTGGTGAAGAACCCCGGCAATCTCACGGAGTTCAAGAACATCGTGGACAGCGTGCTTTACCAGAAGTACGACAACGAGGACCTGCTCATCCTCCACACCAAGAGGGCAAAGTTCAGCTTTGAAAAGCCGGTGGCCTGGACCCGGGACGGGGAGGCCGGCGGCGAGTATCGGGAGATAGAGCTGAAAAACTACCACAGCCCCATCCAGTTTATATTCTGAAACAGAGGGATAAACCAAGGGGAGAGCCCGTGCCGGGCCCTCCCCTTTCCCCTTCCGCCCCCTCGGACAAGAGGGGCGGAAGGAGAAAGAGATTGTCCTTGCAATATCCGGGGAAAATGTATATAATGAGTGTTCATGGAGCATGGCTCCTGTACTGAGAGAAAGGATGAGCGCCATATGGAGCGTCAGAAAATAGCAGGCATATTTGCCGACAGCCAGAGCCTGGGCGGACGGGAGATGACCGTCTGCGGCTGGGTGAGGACCGTCCGTGACATGAAGAACTTCGGCTTTATCGAGCTGAACGACGGCAGCTGCTTCAAGTCCCTGCAGGTGGTCTTTGAGCGGCAGAGCCTGGAAAACTATGAGGAGATAGCAAAGCAGAACGTGGGCGCCGCCCTTATCGTAAAGGGCACTCTGGTGCTGACCCCGGAGGCCAAGCAGCCCTTTGAGCTGAAAGCCCGGGAAATCACCGTGGAAGGCACCTCCACCCCCGACTATCCCCTGCAGAAGAAGCGGCACAGCGTGGAGTTCCTCCGCACCATCCAGCACCTGCGGCCCCGCACCAATCTCTTCTCCGCCACCTTCCGGGTGCGCAGCGTGGCGGCCCAGGCGGTGCATGAGTTCTTCCAGAGCCGGGGCTTTGTATATGTCCAGACTCCCATCATCACCGGTTCCGACTGCGAGGGCGCCGGGGAGATGTTCAGAGTCACCACTCTGGATTTGAATAACCTGCCCCGGAAAGAGGACGGTACCGTGGACGACAGCAAGGACTTCTTCGGCAAGGTCACCAGCCTCACCGTCTCCGGCCAGCTGAATGCGGAGAACTTCGCCATGGCCTTTGGGGACGTGTATACCTTCGGCCCCACCTTCCGGGCTGAGGTGAGCTATACCCAGCGCCATGCCGCCGAGTTCTGGATGATAGAGCCGGAGATGGCCTTTGCCGATTTGAACGACTATATGGACACCGCCGAGGCCATGGTGAAGTATATCATCAACACCGTGCTGGAGCGCTGCCCCATGGAGATGGAGTTCTTCAACTCCTTTGTGGACAAGGGCCTGCTGGAGCGGCTGCACAATGTGGTGAGCAACGACTTCGGCCGGGTGACTTACACCGAGGCCGTGGAGATTCTGGAAAAATCCGGAAAGAAGTTCGACTACCCGGTGAAGTGGGGCATAGATTTGCAGACCGAGCACGAGCGCTACCTCACCGAGGAAGTGTTCAAGAAGCCCATTTTCGTCACCGACTACCCCAAGGACATCAAGGCCTTCTATATGCGCATGAACGACGACGGGAAGACCGTTGCGGCGGCGGACTGCCTGGTGCCCGGCGTAGGCGAGATAATCGGCGGCAGCCAGCGCGAGGAGCGGCTGGACATGCTCACCAAGCGCATGGCGGAGCTGGGACTGAAGGAAGAGGACTATTGGTGGTATCTGGACCTGCGGCGCTACGGCAGCTGCCGCCACGCCGGCTACGGCCTGGGCTTTGAGCGCATGGTGATGTACCTCACCGGCGTGAGCAATATCCGGGACGTGGAGCTCCACCCCCGCACCACCGGCAACGCCGACTTCTGAGGGGAGACACTCTTAAAAAAAAAGAGTCCGCCTTGCGGCATACGGAGGTTTTTGTTTTGACTGAGAGAATAGCGAAGGAAAAGGCTCCTGCCCGGAGCCGGGGCTATGCCTGGGCGGTGTTTGCCGCCATGGTCTTTTTCCTGGTGAAGGAGATAGACCGGGGATTGTGGTATCAGGTCTACCTGGGCTATTTCATATATCTGGCCCCGGTGCTGATAGCCTTCAGCCTCTACTTAAAGGGGCTCAGGGAAGACTGGGAAGTCAGACTGTATATGTTCTACTGCCTCTGGGTTTTCGTCTCCCGGCTTTTGAACGGGGATATTTTACTCAGCAGCGACCTTGCAACGGTGCTGGATATAGGCCTGGGCTGCGCCTTTCTCACGGCCTGCCTGAGCCTGGACAGCCGGGACCGGCAGCGCTATCTGGACTGGCTGAGCATCCTGGTGGCCGGCTTCATCACTTTCATGAGCCTTCTGAGCATGTACGGCGTGCTGCTGAGGCGGGAGCTCTTCGTGCCCTTTACCGGGGGATATATGGTGAGCTTTACCAACGACTCCATATCCCGGCTGGCCCTGTTCCTCACCCACCCCAATGAGAGCGCCATGTGGTTTTTCATCAGCTTTTTCCTGCTGCTGTATCTCTTTGTCAGGAAGAAGAATATCCTGTGGAGGATAGCCGTGGTCATAGGAGCTGCGCTGAACTATCTGGCCCTCACCGCCACCTTCAGCCGCAATACGGAGATGGCCTTTTCCGGCTGCACCGCACTGCTGCTGGCCCTTTGGCTGCAAAAGCGCCTGGGCCTGAAGAAGACGGGGAAGAAGCTGATATGCACCCTTGCGGTGGTCTGTGTTGCCCTGCCCCTGATATATCTCAGCTTCACCGCCACCGCCGCAGGCATACGCAGCGCCTCCGACGCTCTGGTGTCGGCCGCGGCGGAGCAGCAGGAGAGCGCCGGGGAAGAGACGGCGGCGGAGTCGGCTTCCGCGGTGGAGACCACCGAAACCACCTATGTGGACGACCGGGGCCTGGACGATTCCTCCAGGTTCAGGATATTCTCCTCCATCATCCCCACCATGGAGCGGGAGCCCATGAGACTGCTGAGAGGCACTCTTGTCAACGACGTGATGAGCGTAGCCAACGAGGTATGGAACTATAACTATTCCCATTTCCACAACAGCTATCTCCAGGTGCTGGGGCTCACCGGCCTCCCAGGCCTGGCGTTGATCCTGGCATTCACGGTGCTGCTGGTGATAAAGATAGTCCGGCTGTATTTCTCCGATGGGCCTTTGAGCATGAAACTGCTGTCCATGATCCTGGTGGGCAGCTTCACCTACAATCTGCTGGAGACCTCCCTCTTTGTGGGCATGGACCTGCGGGGCGTCATCTTCTATATGATAGCCGGAGCGCTGCTGGCCTGGTTCGGGGACGAAGCCCCCGGCGCCGCAGCAAAAGAGGCGGCTTGAGAAGGTGGCAAAGCCGGCCGTATAAGCGGGCGAAAATGAAAAGGTATAATGATATAATAATACGCAGAGCCTTTGCGGCCCTGCGTATTATTATATATCGGGAAGCCCTTCAGATACTATTTCTTGTTCTCAGTACAATCGGAGAGAGGGAGAAAGGAAGAGATAAAAACATACAGCCGCTGCCACAGGGGGACAAGGAGAGCGTCGGTGAGCTTTTGCCACAGGCGGCCGAAGGTTCTCTGCCGGAAGAGCTCCACAAGGGAACCGGCAAGATAAACCAAGACAATAGCGGCCAGGGCATGAAGAGGCAGCCAGGGTGAAGAGGTAAACTGAGAGGTTTTGAAAACTCCCTGCCATATGGAGCGGATGAGCTGGTTGTCATGGAACAGATAGACTCCGAAAGCCAGTGAAGCCAGATAGTTGATCTTTTTGTTGTATACCGGCTTGAAGCTGAGGAAACAGAGAAACATTTCCAGGGGAAGCAGATAGATAAAGATGCCGTTTTGGGGCAGATCGTTGGAGTGGAGCAGGAAGAACTCCAGGCCATAGCGCTGTCCCAGAAGATTGGAGAGCAGGACCCAGGCGAAAGACAGGGCCAGCAGGCACAGGAAGATCCGCCGGTGCAGCTTGCAGCCGGAGCCCTCCTTTCTCCCGTAGAGGCGGATGTAAGCAGCGCTCAGGTACAGGGTGATGAAGCGGACAATGGTGCTGCTGTAGCTCAGGTATACATTAAAGAGGCTGGGCAGAAAAGTATAAATTATCAGCAATACGGCGATGGCCGAGAGAAGGAGTTTCCGCCCGGCGTGTTTGACAAAGCAGTTGAGATAGGGGGAGAAGAGCATAAGCAGGAAGAAGCTGGTGGCGAACCAATAGTGGCCCTTGCTTATGGGCAGCAGGGACATTGACAGGATCTCCCGGGTAACAAGGCCGCCGGAAGGGAAGAAGAGGACAAAGATAAGCAGGCTCCCCAAGGTGTAGAACCAGAGCTGACCCAGGTACAGAGAAAACTTTCTGAAGCTGTATTTTTTATCCAGCATATAATATCCGGATATGAGAACAAAGACACTGACTCCGAATTGCCCACCAAGAGAGAGCAGTTCCACGAAAGCTTTATTTGGGGAATATATCAGGTCCTGGGAATAGAAGCCGTAGATGGCATAGTGGTAGGCCACTATCATAAGCATACATATTATTCTCATCAGCTCGATACGGCTGTTTCTTTCCGAAGTGCGGGATTTAGGGATCATAAAGGCCTCCATACCGGGAAAAGTCATTTATCCGCAGCAGCCGGCAGCAGACGCAGCAGCCGGCTGCGAAGGAAGCGGTCCATAGGCGCGTATATCCAGCACGCAGCCTGAGCCATTATCAGGGAGGACAGCAGAGACAGTGGCACCAGGACCAGTATCCATATGAACCTGTCCTCCGGGCGGGGAAAGTAAGGGACGAACTCCCTGTAGATGATTCCGTCGCTTATCCAGGACAGAAGATAGGCGGGGAAGGAAAGCTGGGCAATTTTACTTATTGCTCGTGATACAAGTCCTGGCAGCGTGTCCGTTTTCATGGAGGCCATCGCCGCAAAAAGAAGGACGGAGACAATGTAAGCCTGATAATGATCGTAATGTATCCCGTCGTAATTGAGGGCCTCGCTGTGGAAAAAGAACTGATTGAACAGACAAAATACTAAGGCAAAGCCGGCAAAAGCGAAAAAGAAACGGCCGGCTTTTTCCCTTTTCAGATATTCCTGCATGTAAGCGCCGGTAAAATAATAGGCGACGGGGTAGAGCTTGGACCACCACAGGGAGTAGACATGTACAAACTGGTTAAACAGGGAGGGCAGCACCGACAGGGCAAGAAAGCTTAGGATCAGGATCTGCTTTTGGCGTTTGCCGGCGCAGCCGTGGTACATCATGTTCAGAAAGGGCATCATAAGGAAGAGTCCGCCGTAAAGCAGCACGTACCAGGCATAGCCGTCCAGCTCAAAATTGATGATGCGGCTAAGAATATCTTTGAGGCTGAGGCCGCTGTCCAGGTACATAAACTCGAAGATCATACAGCCTATGCTGCTGATAAGATAGAACTCCAGAATACGGAGAATGCCGAGATAATAAGAGGGGGATAATTTTTTCCCGCTGCAAAGCCAGCCGCTGAGCATGAGGAAAAGAGGCACGCAGCTGACAAAAATCATGCGCACCACGGCCATGAGGAAATCTCCCGGCCCGTCCATAATAATGGTATAAAAACCGGAGTTGTCGTAATAATGCATGATAAGCACAGCCACCAGGGCGAAGCTGCGGATGAGGTCCAGGTTCGGGTCACGTTTTTTTTCGGTCATTGCATGCTCCTTGAAGAGAGAGGGTCTTTGTCGTTGAAGAAGGGCTTTTTGGCCAGCGCGGCGGTAAAGCGGGCCACGGGCCGGTATATCAGCTCCACCAGCTGGGCCCCCAGCAGGGCGGAAATGAGGGAGAGGGGCACCGTGAGGAACAGCCACTTGTACCTGGCCGCGCCGGCGGGCACCGCCGCCATGAGCAGGGGGTATATCAAACTGTCGGGTATCCAGGTGAGGAGATATGCCGGGAGGGTCAGGTCCGAGACCTTTTTCAGGCACCAGGCCAGGGGGCCGGAGCCGCTTTTGAGCCGGACCCGGAAAAGTATGACGAAGAGCAGCACCGAGAGGATGTACACCTCCCAGGTGTCCTGATAGACCCCGATGAGGGAGGCCCCAACGGCGTCATAGTGAAAATAGAAGAAGACGCTGTAGGCGGCCAGGAAGGCCAGCAGGCCCAGGGCGGCCCGGCCCGGCCTTATCTCCGGCATGTACTCGCTTAGATAAGCCCCGGTGAAATAGTAGCAGATGGGGTAGAGGCGGGCCCACCAGATAGAGTAGAGCTGGAAATAGATGTTGAAAAAGGAGGGCAGCACCGACAGGGCCATGAAGCTGAGCACCAAAAGCTGCTTCTGCCTTTTGCCGGCGCAGCCGTGATAGGCCATGTTGAGAAAGGGGATGAGGATGAACAGGCCCAGATACATCATGATGTACCAGGCATAGTCGCAGCAGCTGTAGTTGAGCATGGCGCCGAGCATCTCTCTTGGGCTGCGGTGGGCGATGCCGCCAAGCTGCTCGAAGATGAGGCAGGCGCAGCCGCAGATGAGATAGATGACGACTATGCGTATAAGGCCCAGGTAGTAACGGGCGGAGAGCCGCTTCTTGTTGTTCAGGTAGCCGGAGAGCATCACATACAAGGGTATGCAGCAGGTGAAGAGGGTCTTCACTGCTATCATCAGCCGGTCCGGCCAGCTGTAGAGCAGCTGGTCATAGAGCCCGGTGTGGTCCAGGGAGTGCATGATGGGCACCATCAGCAATGCCGCGCAGCGTATCAGGTCCAGGTTCAGGTTTCTGGTTTTAACGGCAGTCATAACTTCCCCCTCACTTTACCACCACGTTCTCTTCCCCCAGCAGCTCCTTCAGCTCCTCCACCAGGGCCTCATGGATAAGGCAGCGGCAGCCCATGCGTTTTTTCTCCGCGGCGCAGTAGACTATCATCTGCTGCCGGCCGGGGAACATGCTGAGGATGAGCTGTATGCGTTTGAGCCTGGGGTCCCCGGCGTCGGGGAGCTTGACCCAGAGCTTCTGCTCCGCCCGGGCCGTCTCGCCGCCGGGGGCGTCGGTCCCGGCGGCAGGCCGGCCCTGGGCTTTGAGGAATTCATCCATGGGCCGGATGCTGTCGGCCATGAGCTGGGGCTCCTTTTCGTCCCGGGCGGAGATGCGCCCCCGGACCACCAGGGCGGCGTTGTCCTTTACGTACATGCCCCCCTGGTCCAGGACCTTCTGGAAGGCCATCAGCTCCATGGTGCCGGTGTCGTCCTCCAGCTGGATGTAGCTCATGAGGGTGTTGTTTTTCGTGGTGCGGGTCTTGGAGGAGGCCACCACCCCCGCCACGGTCACATACTGGTTGTCGGCAAAGCGCCGGGGCCCGCCCTCGGCGGCAAAGTCGCCGATGATGGCCCCCAGGGGCACCGCCCCCATTTTCCGCACCGCCTCCCGGTAGCCGTCCATGGGGTGGCCGCTGAGATAGAGGCCGGTGGTCTCCTTCTCCATGGCCATCAGCTCCATGGGGCTGTACTCCTCCACCTGGGGTATGGCCACGGAGGCGGGGGCGGACTGAGCCTCCTCGCTCATGCCGAAGAGGTCCAGCTGTCCGTCTATGTTGTCCCGCATGGACTGGGCAATGCTGTCCAGCACCGCCCCGGCTATCTGGATAAGGGCCTTGCGCTTGTAGCCCAGGCTGTCGAAGGCCCCGGCCTTGATGAGGTTCTCCACGGCCCGGCGGTTCAGCTCTTTGCCGTTCATCCTGCGGCAGAAGTCGTCGAAGCTCTTGAAGGGCCCGTACTCCCGCCGCTCCGCCACCAGGGACTCTATGGCCCCCCAGCCTATGCCCTTTATGGCCACCAGGCCGAAGCGGATGTTGCCGCCGGAGACGGTGAAGTTTGCGTCGGACTCGTTCACGTCCGGGGGCAGCAGCTTTATGCCCAGCTCCCGGCACTCGGCGATGTATTCGGCCACCTTCTGGCTGTTGTCCAGCACCGAGGTGAGCAGGGCCGCCATGTACTCCCGGGGGTAGTGGCGCTTCATGTAGGCGGTGCGGTAGGCCACTATGGCGTAGCTCACCGCGTGGGCCTTGTTGAAGGCGTAGCTGGCAAAGTCCAGTATCTCGTCATAGATGCTGTTGGCCACCTCCTCGCTGACCCCATTGGCCAGGGCGCCGGGGATGTTCCGCTCCGGGTCGCCGTGGACGAAGGCCACTCGCTCGGCGTCGATGACCTTGTGCTTTTTCTTGCTCATGGCCCGGCGTATCATGTCCGCCTGGCCCAGGGAGAAGCCCGCCAGGCGGCGGAATATCTCTATGACCTGCTCCTGGTAGACTATGCAGCCGTAGGTGACGGAGAGAATGGGCCGCAGCAGCTCGTGCTTGTAGCTTATCTTCTCCGGGTGGGCGGAGCAGTCCAGGAAGCGGGGTATGCTGTCCATGGGCCCGGGCCGGTAGAGGGAGATGATGGCGGTGATATCCTCAATGCTCTTGGGCTTGAGGGAGACGCAGACGGAGGTCATGCCGGTGCTCTCCAGCTGGAACACGCCGCTGGTGCGCCCGGCGGAGAGCATCCGGAAGGTCTCCTCGTCCTCCTCGCTCACCGTCTCTATGCGGAAATCCGGGGTATGGCGGCGCACCAGCTGCACCGCGTCCTCCAGCACCGTCAGGTTCCGCAGGCCCAGGAAGTCCATCTTCAAAAGCCCCAGCTCCTCCAGGGTGGTCATGGGGTACTGGCAGACCACGGCCTCGTCGTTGGTGGCCAGGGGCACGTATTCGTATACCGGCTTTTCGGTGATGACCACGCCGGCGGCGTGGGTGGAGGCGTGGCGGGGCATGCCCTCCAGGGCCTTGGCCACGTCGATGAGGCGGTGTAGCTTCTCGTCCCCCTCATACATCTCCCGCAGGGGCTTGGAGAGCTGCAGGGCCTCGTCCAAAGTGATGTTCAGGGCGCCGGGGCCGGAGGGTATCTGCTTTGCCACCTGGTCGGCCTCGCCGTAGCTGATGTTCAAAGCCCGGGCCACGTCCCGCACGGAGCCCCGGGCGGCCATGGTGCCGAAGGTGACTATCTGGGCCACGTGGTCGTGGCCGTAGAGGCGGTTGACGTAGTCGATGACCTCCCCCCGGCGGTTGACGCAGAAGTCCACGTCTATATCCGGCATGGACACCCGCTCCGGGTTCAGGAAGCGCTCGAAGTACAGGCTGTACTTTATGGGGTCCACGTCGGTGATGTGCAGGCAGTAGCTCACCACGCTGCCGGCGGCGCTGCCCCTGCCGGGGCCCACGGGTATGCCGCTGCGCTTGGCGAAGCCTATGAAGTCGGAGACTATGAGGAAGTAGTCCACAAAGCCCATCTTTTTTATCATGTCCAGCTCGTAGTCCAGCTGCTTGTGCACCTCCGGCCGGGTGGGGAAGCGCTCCTGAAAGCCCTGCTCGCAGAGCTTGCGCAGGTACTCGCAGCTGTCCCTCTCCCCCTCGGGGAGCTTGAAGCGGGGCAGGTGGTAGTGGCCGAACTCAAAGTCGAAGTTGCAGCGCCGGGCTATGTCCACCGTGTTGTCCGCCGCCTCCGGCAGCTCCGGGAAGAGGGCGCGCATCTCCTCCTCGCTTTTGAGGTAGAGCTCCTCCGTCTCAAAGCGCATGCGAGCGCTCTCCTCCACGGTCCGGCCGGTCTGTATGCACATGAGCACGTCCTGGTAGTAGGCGTCGGACTTGGCGATGTAGTGGGCGTCGTTGGTGAGGGCCAGGGGTATGCCCGTCTCCCGGTGGAGGCGGATAAGGCCCTGGGCGGCCTTCTTCTCCTCCCGGAGTCCGTGGTCCTGTATCTCCAGATAAAAGCCCTCCGGCCCGAAGAGCTCCTGCAGCTCCAGGGCCTTGGCCCTGGCGGCGTCGTAGTCGCCGTTTACCAGGAGCTGGGGGATAGCCCCGGCCAGGCAGCCGGAGAGGCAGATGAGGCCCTCACTGTGCTCATGGAGCAGCTGCCAGTCAATGCGGGGCTTGATGTAAAAGCCCTCGGTAAAGGCGGCGGAGACCAGGCAGCAGAGGTTTTTATAGCCCGTCTCATTCTCACAGAGAAGTATGAGATGGGAGTAGTCGTTGTCCAGGCCGTGCTCCTTCTGGTCCATGCGCCGGGGGGACACATAGACCTCGCAGCCGATAATGGGCTTGATGCCCTGGGCCTTGCAGGCCTTGTAGAAGGCCACCGCTCCGTACATGACACCGTGGTCCGTGACGGCGATGGCCTCCTGGCCCAGCTCTTTGGCGGCCTTGGCCAGCTGGTCTATGCGGCAGGCCCCGTCCAGCAGGGAATATTCCGTATGCACATGGAGATGAACAAAGCCCATGTCTACTCCTTAGGTTCAAAAGTGATGATCTTCTGCAGCCGGTAGCTGAGGCAGCTCTTGGTCACCGGCGGGTCGCTGAGCTGCACCAGCTCCGAGAGACTGGCCTCGGGGTTGGCCAGGCGCAGCAGGGCCGTCTGGTGCAGAGGCTCCGGCAGTACGTCCAGGCCGTAGTCCCGGGCGATGCGCCGGATGGCGGCCATCTGGGCCTGGGCGGCGGCCACGATCTTGTCGGCGTTGGCGCTGTCGCAGTTTAATTGCCGGGTGACGGTGTTGCGCATTTCCTTTTCCACCTTGGCGGTCATAACGGCCAGGGCGGCGCTGGGGGCGCCGATGGTGGTGAAGAAATCGGCGATGGCGTCGGACTGTTTGAAGTACAGCAGGGAGTTGCCCCCCCGCCGGGACTCCTTGGGGGAAAAGCCCATGTCCAGCAGCAGGGAGTAGGCCTCCCGGCTGACGCTGTGGTGGGAGGTGGCCAGCTCCAGGTGGAAGCGGCTGTCCGGGTCGGTGACGCTGCCCCCGGCCAGGAAGGCCCCCCGGATGAAGGCGTTGCGGCAGCAGTCCTCCTCCACCATGCCGAAGTTCACGTGGTGGGAGAGGGTGGAGTCCACATCCGCCCCGAAGCAGTCAAAGATGAGGGAGAGCTTTTCCGGGTCGCTGATGGAGAAGCTCTGCTTGCCGGAGGGGGCGGCGGGGAGCGCGTCGAAATTCAGGCCGAAGGCCCGGCGGAAGAGCCGGGGCAGGCGCTGGGCGAAGGCTTCGCTGGCGGTGATTATGCGTATCTCCCTGGGGCTGAAGGTGTTGCAGTAGAGCAGCACCCCGTAGCTCTCCGCCAGGGCGCAGCATTTCCGGTCCGGCTTCTGCTGGCAGAGCTCGGCCTTGGTCCGGGATGAAAAGGACATGACGGCACCTCTCTACTTGTCTATATCCCTGTTGATGTTCACGGAGCTGACCCCCTCGGCCTTCAGGTGGTCGCAGAGGGCGGAGGCGATGGCCACGCTGCGGTGGCGGCCGCCGGTGCAGCCTATGGCCACGGTGAGGCTCAGCTTCCCCTCCTCGATGTACAGGGGCAGCAGGAAATCCAGCATATCCGTTATCTTTTCCATGAAGCTCCTGGTCTGCTGGCAGCTGAAGACGAACTCCGCCACCGGCAGGTCCAAGCCGCTGAGCTGGCGCAGCTCCTCCACGTAATAGGGGTTGGGGAGAAAGCGCACGTCGAAGACCAGGTCTGCGTCCATAGGCAGGCCGTGCTTGTAGCCGAAGGACATTACGGTGACGTCTATCTCCCGCTTGGCCCCCTCTCCGGCAAAGAGGGAGAAGAGCTTGCTTTGAAGCATGCCCAGGGTGAGGTTGGAGCTGTTGACGATGTAGTCGGCCCGCTCCCGTATGGGAGAGAGCAGCTCTATCTCCCGGTAGACGGCGGCCTCCACCGGGGAGCCGTGGCTGGCCAGGGGGTGGGGGCGGCGGCTCTCCTTATAGCGGCGGATGAGGGTGCGCACGTCGGCGTCCATGTAGAGGATGCGGCAGTTGCAGCCCCGCTCCTTCAGCTGGTCTATGGTCTCCAGCAGCTGGCCAAAGCCGTCCTTCTCCCGCACGTCGGTGACCAGGGCCACCTTCTCGTAGCGCCCCGCCGTGGCTATGCACAGCTCGGCGAAGCGGGGCATCAGGGCTATGGGCATGTTGTCCACGCAGTAGTAGTCCAGATCCTCCAGCACGTCGGCGGCCCGGCTCTTTCCTGCGCCGGACAGGCCTGTTATAATCAAAAATTCCATATTGCCTCCCGGGTTTCAGGACCCGCTGTCTTCCTTGGCATATTCCTCCGGGCCGACGCTGCCGACAAAATGCAGGGGCACGGCAGGGCCTTTATCCTCCAGGCAATAGTCCGGGGGCAGGATTATCATCTCCGGCTCCAGGGCTATGCCGCTGTCTTCGTAAACTTTTTTCCGCACGTCTCTCATCAGCCGGTGCACGTCATGGGAGCTGGCGCTGCCCAGATTCACAACGAAGCCGGCATGCTTTTCCGAGACCTGGGCGTCCCCCACCCGGTAGCCTTTCAGCCCTGACCGGTCGATGAGGGCGGCGGCATAGTTCCCCTCCGGGCGCTTGAAGGCGCTGCCGGCGGAGGGCAGGTCCAGGGGCTGTTTGTCCCGGCGCTGTTGGTTGAGGCGGCGCATTTCGGCGGCTATCTCCTCCCCGTCCCCCTTTTCCAGGCGGAACACGGCGGACAGCAGCACGCAGCCCCCCATCTTCTGAAACAGGCTGCTGCGGTAGCCGAAGCTGCACTGCTCATTGCTGAGCTCATAGAGCCGCTGCTCCGGCAGGTAGTAGAGCACCACGCTCTCCACCGCGTCCTTCAGCTCCCCGCCGTAGGCCCCGGCGTTCATGATGAGGCCGCCCCCCACGCTGCCGGGGATGCCGGAGGCAAACTCCAGGCCCTTCAGGCCCTGCTGCTGGGCAAAGAGCGCCAGCCGGGCAAGGGAGACCCCGGCTTCTGCGTATATGGCCCCGTCGGGCAGCAGAAAGACTTTTGTGAGCTTGGCGGTGCTTATTATGAACAGGTCCATCAGACCCTCGTCGGGGAAGAGGATGTTGGTGCCGTTGCCCAGGATGTAGGGGGCCAGCTGATATTCCTTGAGCAGATAGCATATCTTGGAGAGGCTGCTCACGTCCGAGGGCACAGCCAGGGCCCGGGCCGGCCCGCCTATCTTAAAGGAGCAGTGGGCGGACAGGTTCTCGTTTTCCAGCAGCTGCAGGCCGGGCATGGCCTCTTTTATCCGGGCGATGGCTTTTTCCAGGTTTTCCATGGGACACTCCAGTCAAAAAAATCAGAATAGCCCTGCGTCGATGGCGTAGTCATGGGCGCCGGCCAGGGCCTCGGCGGCGTTGAAGCCCATCTTCTTCTGGCGGTTGTTCATGGCGGCCAGCTCCATTATCACGGCCAGGTTCCGGCCGGGCCGCACGGGTATGGTGACCTGGGGCAGGGTGACCCCCAGGATGTCGTAAGTCTCGCTGCTGAGGCCCAGGCGGTCGTAGGCCTTGCTCTCGTCCCAGCGCTCCATCTTCACCACCAGGTCGATGCTGGTCTCCGGCTTCACGGCGCCCACCCCGTAGATGTGGCGCACGTTAATAACACCTATGCCCCGCAGCTCCATATAATACCGGATGAGCTCGGGGGCGGAGCCCACCAGCTCGTCCTTGGAGATGCGCTTTATGTCCACGGCGTCGTCGGCGATGAGGCGGTGGCCCCGCTTTATAAGCTCCAGGGCGGTCTCGCTCTTGCCTATGCCGCTGTCCCCCATGAGCAGCACGCCCTCGCCGTAGACCTCCACCAGTACTCCGTGGGTGGTGATGCGGGGGGCCAGGTGGCTTTTCAGGGAGCTTATCAGGTCGGCCTGGAACTCCGAGGTGTCCATGGGGGTGATGAAGAGGTTCCGGTCGTACTTCTCCGCCATCTCCAGACATTCCGGGAAGGGCTGGACGCCGTGGCAGATGACCAGGGCGCCGATGTCGTACTGCATGAACTGCTCGAAGGTCTGGAGCCGCTGCTCCGGGCTGAGGGTGTCCAGGTAGGTGCTCTCCACCCGGCCTATCATCTGGATGCGGTGGGGGTCGAAATAGTTGTAAAAGCCGGTGAGCTGCATGGCGGGGCGGTTCACGTCGGTGGTTTTGATAAGGGCGGTCTCATAGTCCTTGGAGGTGTGCAGGGGCTGGAGCTGGTGCTCCTCCACCAGGGTCTTCAGTTTAACGGAATATTTGCTTATCATGGCGGCATCTCCATTCCTGAGCAATAATTATCTATGCTACATTTTAATCGTTTTCCCCGGCTTTGGCAACAGGAATTTTACGCCCGGCCGGGTGTACAGGGGAAAATGTTGATTTTGGTTTACAGAATTGAAAAATTTCTCTTGCATTTGACCTTGGTTTCTGCTATTATATAAAAGCTGTTCAATCAGCGAAACACAAGCAAGGAGGTGCTTCAGTAATGGCAAAATGTGAATTTTGCGACAAGGGCGTTACCTTCGGCATCAAGGTCAGCCATTCCCACCGCCGGACCAACCGTACATGGAAGCCCAATGTGAAGCGCGTCAAGGCCATCGTGGACGGTAGCCCCAAGCATGTCTACGTCTGCACTCGCTGCCTCCGCAGCGGCAAGGTCACCCGCGCTGTGTAATGTGTAATTTTAATTTAATTTAAATTACCCGAAACAAAGCCTGTCTGCTTAGAAGACGGGCTTTTTTCGGGGTTA
>DBFSDV010000024.1:0-10104 GCA_048417135.1 Candidatus Limivicinus sp.
ATATGACAATGCTTATAGATAGAGAACAAAAATGAGCAAACAGAAGATTCCTGCTTTTAAAATGAAACAGAGGGTTGATTTGTAAGCCAGGAGGCAAATATGCAAATTATTACATAAACAATGCAAACTATTGCTTCCGCAATCAAAAGGCGCTGCTGCTGTTGTATAATAACAAATCAAAAAAAATCAAGAGAGTGAAAGAAAAAACGACTTTCTCTCCCCATTGGAAAAGCGGCAGAAAAGTTTGCCTAAGGGTGAAAAGTTGATTTTTGCGGTTATTTAACAGGGAAAAGTGTAGAAAACCCCGGAAAAGTATTGCAGGGAAAAAATCCCATATGCTATACTCATAAACTACCGGCGGAAATGTGCGCTGCGGCGGAGAGAAAAGAGGCGTTTTGCATTTTTTGAAAGGCCTTCCTCCTGACCGAAAAGCGGACGCAGGCCGCTGTTAGATATTTTTTTATAATATTTCCCACCCCAAGAAGGAGAAAAGATAATGAAGCTGAAAAGGATCGCCTCTCTGCTGCTGACCGTTGCCATGCTCTTTTCCATGGCAGCTACGGCGGCGCCGGCATACGGAGAAGAGCTTGCGGAGGACAGCGGGCTTTGCCCGCACCATACGGCCCACACCGCCGAATGCGGCTATGTTCAGGCCCAGGACGAGCAGCCCTGCGAGCATGTCCACGACGAGGACTGCGGCTACGCTGCGGCGGTGGAGGGTCAGCCCTGCAATCATGTCTGCACCGTGGAGTACGGCTGTCTCAGTGTCAGCTGCACTCATGTCCATGACGACAGCTGCGGCTATTCCGAGAGCGACGGCAGCGGCTGCAACCATGTCTGCACCGAGGAGTCAGGCTGCATAGTCAAAAACTGCACCCACAGCCTGCACGACGAGGACTGCGGCTATGTGCAGGCCCAGGACGAGCAGCCCTGCAATCATGTCCACGATGAGGACTGCGGCTACGCCCCGGCGGTGGAGGCCCAGCCCTGCACGTTCCAGTGCCAGCTTTGCGAATACAGCAATAGAGCAGAAAACGACGAAATCGGTGATATGACGGTTTTGGCGTCGGAGACGATCTCCGTCACATGGCAGCCGGCGTCCACCTATGCGCCAATAGGGCAGCCGGTAACCATCACCGTCTCTGCCCAGCTGGACAGTGAATCAGCGGACTCCGCCGTAATAAGCATCAAACTTTCCGATGCCGAGGCCGCAATGCTCACCGTTCTTGGGGAGGGTATCAGCCTTACTGACACGGGTGCCTCCGACGGTACACAGGTGCTGAGCTTTACCGTAAATAAAGGTGTGCCTTTCAGCAGCAGTGTCACGGCTTCGTCGAAGACAGAGGCTTCGCTGGAGATAGACGGGGACAGAGATGTATCGATAGAATATCAGCCGACGGGAACTTCTGCTGCCTCATCCCAGATGAGCATGGGAAACCTGCATTTTGTTGAAGCAGAGGGCACGGTCACCGTCAATGAATATGGGACTGTGCCTCCTATCTCGGTGGGATATCTGGACAGTGAGGGCAAGTCAGTTTCACTGCCGGAAAGCGCCCCGGGATTTGCTCTCTACTACAAGACAGGGGATGGAGAGGACGTCCTGCTTGACGGGGAAAATCTTCCTTTTGGCCTGACGGAGATGCCGCAAATCAAGACGGAGAAAAACCAGGATGGGACAAAATGGACTGCCTCTGTGGATACTCAGCTCCCCGTCCTGATTTCCACGGCTGACGGCCAGGGCAGCAGCAGGGAGCAGACCGTCACCTGGACGCTGATGCCTGAGGAGAGTTCGGATGACAGCGAACTGAAATGGCTGTCTGGTGAAGACCTTGAACAATATGAGGGAGCAGATGCAGAGGGCTGGTATTACATCCTGCCCCCGGACGAATATCAGCAGGGCGTAACGGTAGTGGTGGATGAGACCCTGGACTCCGCCCTGGTGAAGAAAATATTCTGGGCCGACAACAACAATTCTGCCGGAAACCGACCCGGAGATTTGAACGGCAGCTATGTCCTTGAGTTTGCTCTGGACGGCAGCAATACTTACAGCCGTCTGAATGAGGAGAATATGGGCAGGCTGGGCCTTGAGACTATGCCTTCGGCTGTCAGCACAGACCTGGGCGGGGGCAGCTGGGAGCTTTCCGTCAAGTCCGGGACCCTGCCGGCCAGCATCCGCTACAAGAGCGAACAGGGAGAATCGTCTCACACGGTGAGCTGGCGCCTGGTGCCGACGGACAGCGTCAGTGGCTACAGCATGGTGGAGATAAACGAGGGCAACAGTGGAAATTACCCCACTGTCAGCCAGCTGGGCACCTATTATGTGCTGCAGAGCAGCTTCAGCTTTACAGTAAAGCTCAATCGGGGAGACACGACCCTGGGCGCCGGGCTGAGCCAGGCCTTCAACGAGCAATTTTATTTCACCGCCGAGTACAGCGGAGGAACGCAGCTCTTCCAGCTAGGCAGCATGGGCGACTACATAAGCTACAGCATCCCTGAGGGGCAGGACACGGAGCACCCGAACCTTGTAAATATCACCGTGTCCAATCTCTGGAAATACAATGTGGACAACAGCCGCATGCTCTATTCTATTGAAGAGGGGACAGTGAGCGGCAGCACCGCCGGCGGCAAGGACGGAAGGATGGAGCTGGACTCCCTGAGCGACGGAGATTACTTTGCCATCAGCTATGACAACAGCGCCTCCCCGGGCTACGGCAGCGAACTGACCAAGGTGAGAGAGGGCGGGACTATCAACCTGACCCTTACAGGAACGGTGGACTATACCGCATATA
This sequence comes from Candidatus Limivicinus sp., assembly GCA_048417135.1. Classification (GTDB taxonomy): domain Bacteria; phylum Bacillota; class Clostridia; order Oscillospirales; family Oscillospiraceae; genus Limivicinus. Next base: position 2,790 of record DBFSDV010000024.1, read on the forward strand.
AGGACTGGCTGGATGACGGGCAGACTGTGCGGCCCACCGCCTCCATGCACCTGTGGCGCTACAGGCAGGGCGCAAGCTACAGCACCGCCTCCGTGGTGCGGGACAGCGACAACAATTTTGTCACCCTCACTCTGGGAGAGAACACAAAGCTGGATGAGAATGGCAGCAGGCATAGCATAAACTTTTCCGGGCTGAGCAAATACGACCCGGAGGGCTACCCCTATATCTATGTGGTGCGGGAATATCTCAGCGGAGATAATGCGCAGCTGTATGAGAAAGTGTTTGGAAGCGTCGCTGCTGACGGCACGGTTACGGACACCGTGGAGGGAGTGTCGGGCGGCGGCCTGCGCCAGGACGGCAACACCTGGCTATATGACGGGGGAACGCTCTCCAACCGCCTGATAGGCAGCATACCCGTGTCGGCCACAAAGGAGTGGAAGGCGGCCTCCTTCCAATCGGAGTTTGAAGATGTGACGGTGCACATCTCCCTGCAGTCCCGCCAAAAGGGCAGCAAAGGCGAATGGAAGGACACCGGCATCTACCACGACATGGACGACTTCTATGCGGAAAACCTCGTCGACTCCTTTACCGGCTACTATCCGGCCTATGACGAGATGGGCCAAGCCCTGGAATACCGCTGGGTGGAGTCCGCAGTATTCCAAAACGGCCTTGAGGTGCAAAGCATGACGGTGGAGGACAGCCGCAGCTTCACCCTCAGCCAGGGCGGACGCAGCGTGACTTACCTCAGCCAGTCCAGCATCTCAAGTTCCCAGGACGGCATAAGCCATACCTATATCACGAACACCATCTCCGACACCATATATTATCAGGTGGAAAAGAAATGGGCGGAGGGTGTGGAGCCGCACAGCTGCAGCTTTGACCTCTACCGCTCCGTAGGCGGCACCGCACCGGAAAGATATGTGACTTTCACTGTTGACGGGATTAGCAGCACGGAGCAGATTAAAGCCGCCGACGGCACCGGGCTTACCGTAAGCGAGGAGCCGGCTTGGACCGTGAAGATCACCGGCCTCCCGGAATTTGACGAGTCGGGCCACAAATATGAATACATGCTGCTGGAGAGCGGCGGCAGTCCTTTGAGCATAACTACGGTTATGAACGGCCCCAACTATGAGAGCACCGTGATAAACGGCGTGGGCACAGGGGGCACCCGCATCCTGGTGCGCAAGGAATGGGTGGACGACAGCGACATCCAGCACAGGGAGCCGGTGACCCTGGGGATATATGCCAAGGACGGCAACAAGGAGATAAAGGAAATCACCCTGGGAGAGGGGAACACGGGCTGGTACTCCCTGGTGGATATCGGCAGCTACAAAGCCGATGATGTATATGTCCTTGAGCTGAAAGTGGGAGACACCGCCCTCTACGACAGCAGTGAACCCAAGGAGCCGGATGCCGGCACCGCAGTGCAGTACAGCACGTTAGAGCACGAGTACGAGGCGAGCTATTCCACTTCGGACTACGGAGAGACAAGGGCCTTTACCGTTACCAACCGCCGCCTGGGGGATGTGGACATCACCGTAACAAAGAGCTGGGCCGACGGTACGGGGCAGCAGAGGGAGGAACTGCAGCAGGCGCTTGACGATGCAGGACTTTCCCTTGCCGTCCGCCTGGACTTCCGCAATGGGGACGGCAGCGGCTATACCATCACCCGTGTCGGGTACGGTGAAGACGGCAAGGGTGACAGCGTTTCCATCAGCCAAAACAGCTCGCCAATCCTGGACGATTCAGGTAGGCCCGCAGACTCCATCCAGAAGCTGGACCTGAAGCAGGATAGCCAGAACATTTATTTCTGGAACCTGCCGAAATATGACACCGGCGGCGCCTCGGTGCGCTATACGGTGTCCGAGGTGTTCGTGGATGCAGCCGGAAATGAGGAGGATATAAGCAAATATCCTGACTTGGAGTCGGCATATAAAAACTACCGCCTGTCCTATACGGAGGGAGCCTATATCGTGGGAGAGAAGCACGCCCACGATACCCAGAGCTTCACTCTTGTCAACGGGCTTACGGACACCAAGTCCGTGACCTGGCACTGCCTGTGGCTGGATGATTATGTGTTCAGCGAGGGCAGCCGGCCGGACATCTATCTGGACATCTATGCAAAAGTCCATGTGCCGGACGCTGAAGGCGGGATAACAACAAAGACTGAGCTGTATCAGGCGGAATATAAGTGGGAGTATGACAGCGCAAATCCCGGCAGCTTCTGGACCTGCACCATGGACGGCCTGCCCAGGTATGACGAGCTGGGCTACGAGATAGAGTATTTTGCCACAGTGGGCACAATGGTCAATTACGATGATTTCTATTACCTCCCGGTCAGATACAGTGCAGACAAGGATGAGGACGGAAACGCAGTTTTCGGCACCGAGGCGGGGCTGAACAACTCCGGGGACACTGCCAACGCCGACAGGATAGAACAGCTGCCCCAGTCTTCGGACTATGCCCTGGAGTCCGGAAATACCTTTGTGTTCATGATAGACGGCACGGTGAATTATGCCGGGGAAAAGCTCTGGACCAATCTGCCGGGGCGCTATCCGGAGGAGGACCTGCCCAAGCTTACCTTCAACCTGGACAGAAAGCTGGCCGACACCAACGAAGACTGGACCACGAATGTGGCCAGCCTGACGGTGGACAGCGAGGACTGGCCGAAGCTCAGGCAGAATGACAGCTACGTTTTCACCATGCTGTATGAGGGCGCAAATATCCTGGGAGATGAGGGCGAAGTCATACAGCAGCAGAGCCAGACTCCGCTGCCCCGTTTTGACGACAAGGGCAGGATCTACGAGTACAGGCTGGTGGAGAGTATCGACTGGACAGGCACTGACGCCGGGGCTCAGCCGGATACGGATGTGTTCAGCACCACCGTGTTGGGACACACGATAACCAATAATTATGAGCTGGGCAGCGCCTCCCTGACGGTGAAAAAATATCTCACCGTCACCATTGACCAGGTAAAGAACAAGGAAACATACCCGGCGGTGACCATGGTGCTTAAGAGAGGCTATGAAAAATCCGACAGCAGCATGTCGGAACCGGAGACGGTGGATACCCTTGTCTGGAGCTATAAAGAGGTCAAGGCGGCCGTGGAAGCGGCGGCTGACGGCGACGGAGACAAGCTGGTCACCGTGGAGCACAGCTTTGTCTTTGAAACTCTGCCGGTATATGCCCCCAACGGCTCCAGGTATGACTATACTGTGGAGGAAGACAAGAGCCAGCTGGGCGGCTACGACACCTGGGCAGCCACGGGCGACGTGAGCGCAGAGAACATCAAAATAAAAGGCGAAGAAACCGCCAGCATTTCGGGCCTGAGCCCCGATGAGACTGAGGGAGTGGACGCCAGTTTTCTGAACGAGACAAATGACGACCAGCTCACCATCTATGGCGAAAAGCAGTGGGACGACCTGAACAATGTGTTCCGGCTGCGCCCCCAGGACGGCACGTTGAAACTGACGCTGCAGCGCATCGTGAGTTCCCAGACCGGCCAGGACAACAACGTGGGATGGGTCGTGCTGGAACCTGACGATTACACCGTCACCTGGGACGCTGTGGACGGCAATCCAAACCGCTGGAGCTATACCATTACGGACTTGGAGCGCTATGCCCCCAACGGCATGGAATATGTGTACCGTATCAACGAGCTGGTGCTGGAGCATTATCAGAGCGGCTCCAGCTCTCATGTGCAGACGGATAATCTGATTAAGGACGAAGGGGACTGGGTCCAGGTAAAGGATATAACCAACAAGCTGAACACGGAAATCAGCTTTGCCAAGAGCTGGGTGGACGAAAAGGGCGCCGCCCTGAGCGCCAATGCCCTGGGCAGCAACGTCCAGCTGGAAGTCAGCTTCCAACTGCAGCTGCGGGCAAAGAGCGACGGCGGCTCCGGGGACTACGGCCAGTGGCAGGATGCGGCGGAATTTTTCGCCGGTAACCTGTCCGCCGACGCCCTGGCAGCAACAGGCCTGGGCGTCTATAATGACAGTTACAGCATCCGGGGCGGCCTAACCGCAAAGGACTGGAAAAACGGAGGCAAGTTTGCCGAGCTGCCCATGGCAGTGCGCACTGCGGATGGGAGCATATATTCCCTCCAGTACAGAGTAGTGGAGACGGAAGTGAAGATATATGTGGGCGATTCCGCAGACCCGGTATTCACCCAGGTATATACGGCCAACACCGAGGGAGACAGCATCTCCTACACCGTCTCCCAAGGGCCCTTTGCCCCCAGCTATCCCGAGGGAACCCAGAGCCAGGCGATAAGTGAAAAAACCCACACCAATATGCTGAGCACCACTGAGCTCACCGTCACAAAGTTCTGGGATGACAACGGCAGCTCCGGCTCCCGTCCCGGCGGCGAAAATTGGACGGTCTCGTTCCTGCTCCAGCGCAGCAGCGACGGAGTGAACTGGGAGAACACCGATACGGTGCACACGCTCAGCGGCAGCGGAGATTCCGCCAGCTTTACGCTGGACGATCTTCCCCTGTACCTCATCTCTCAAAACGGGACCCACAGGTATTATTACCGGGCCGTGGAGCTCCAGCCTGATGCAGACCTGAGCAATATACAGGACACGGACATTGTGCTGGGCGGAGAGATCTTCTACGACAAATACATGGCGCATTACGAGTGGGAGAACGGTGAGCACACCGAGCTGAAGGTGACCAATGTTCTGGTCAGCGGCCTGACCATCTCCAAAACGGTGTCCGGGCACCTGGAGGATGTCGATACCCAGTTTGCTTTTGAATTGGTTTTGTCCGACAATACGGTAACCGGTACTTATGGTGGCGTGGAATTTAAAGACGGCACGGCGAGCTTTGTCCTGAAAGATGGTCAGTCGGTACACATCAGCGACCTGAGTGTGCCTGCCGGCACCGGCTACACCATAACGGAAACGGGCAACGCTGGTGCAGTGCTCACAAGCACAAAGACCACAGTGGTGACCGAGGGCGGAAACACCGTGAGTACTACCCCAGAAAACAGCGTGACAGGCAAACTGAACTCCGATTCCGTCATATCCGTGCTGTTCACCAACAAGTATGAGGAAAACATCAATATTCCGGTGACCAAGGAATGGCAGGACAATAATGACCAGGCCGGCAAGCGGCCGGAAAGCGTAACCGTAACCCTGCTGGAAAACGGTGTGACAACCGGCAATAGCCTCACCCTCAATGAAGTTAATGGTTGGTCCGGCAGCTTTGACGACCTGCCAAAATATGACGCCAACGGGGACGAGATTAGCTACAGCCTGCGGGAGCATCCGGTGGAAAATTACACGGGTGACATAGAGGGAGATGCCGAGACCGGGTTTACCATCATCAACAGCTATACTCCGCCGACTATTGAGGTTTGTGCTGAAAAGAGATGGGATGACAACAATGACCAGGACGGCATTCGCCCCGATGCCATCACGCTGAAGCTTAAAAACGGAAACACTGTTGTCCGCACTGAGACCGTGACTCCCGACGACAAAGGGAGCTGGGAATGCAGCTTTATCGGCTTGCCCAAATTTGACAGCTATGGCAAGGAGATAGTATACACTCTGGAAGAGCTTAAGGTTGAGGACTACAGCTCGGTGATAACAGGGGACGCTGAAAAAGGCTTCGTCATTACCAACAGCCACACTCCGGAGACGGTGGACATATCCGGCAGCAAAACCTGGGACGACGATAATGACAGGGACGGCAAGCGGCCTTCCTCCATAACCGTCCGCCTGTATGCCGACGGCCAGGAGCTAAAGGATAAGGCGCTCACTGTGACTGAGAATGACGGCTGGCAGTGGAGCTTTGAAGACCTGCCCAAATACTCCGGCGGCAAGGAAATCGTGTACACCATCACCGAGGATGCGGTTCCGGACTATGTCTCCGCCGTGAACGGCTATGACCTTACCAACAGCTATACGCCAGGCAAAACCAGCGTAAACGTTGTGAAGGTGTGGCAGGACGGCAGCAACCAGGACGGGATACGCCCGGGAAGCATCACGGTGACTCTGCTGGCAAACGGCCAGGAGACCGGCAAGACCCTGGAGCTGAAAAGCGACAACAGCTGGACCGGCAGCTTCACTGACCTGGATGTGTACGACAATGGCGTCAAGATAGTCTATACCGTCAAAGAGCTCAGCGTCAGCGGCTATCAGGTCTCCATCAGCGGGGATGCGGTCACAGGCTTCACCATCACCAACACCCACACCCCCGCGACTGTGGACATATCCGGCAGCAAGACCTGGAACGACGATAACGACAGGGACGGCAAACGGCCCGACTCCATCACCGTCCGCCTGTATGCCGACGGCCGGGAGCTGACGGATAAGGTGCTTACAGTGACTGCGGCTGACGACTGGAAGTGGAGCTTTGAGGACCTGCCCAAAGACTCCGGCGGCAAGGAAATAGAGTACACCATCACCGAGGACCCTGTGACAGGATACACTCCCAACATCCAGGGCTATGATATAGTCAACACCCATAGCCCGGAGACGGTGAATATATCCGGCAGCAAGACCTGGAACGACGATAATGACCGGGACGGAAAGCGGCCTTCCTCCATAACCGTCCGCCTGTATGCCGACGGCCAGGAGCTAAAGGATAAGGCGCTCACTGTGACTGAGAATGACGGCTGGCAGTGGAGCTTTGAGGACCTGCCCAAATACTCCGGCGGCAAGGAAATCGTGTACACCATCACCGAGGATGCGGTCCCGGACTATGTCTCCGCCATAAACGGCTACGACCTGACCAACAGCTATATGCCGGGGAAGACCGGTATAAACGTTGCGAAGGTGTGGCAGGACAACAACAATCAGGGCGGTATGCGTCCGGGAAGCATCACGGTGGCTCTGCTGGCAAATGGCCGGGACACCGGCAAGACCCTGGAGCTGAAAAGCGATACCGGTTGGACCGGCAGCTTTACTGACCTGGATGTGTATGACAATGGCGTTGAGATAATCTATACCGTCAAAGAACTCAGCGTCAGCGGCTATCAGGTCTCCATAAGTGGGGACGCAATTACCGGCTTTGTCATTACCAACAGCCGTGTCAGCACCGACGACCCGAAGAAGGAGCCGGGCATCGGGCCCCGCACCGGGGACACGTCTGACATTGAGCTATGGGCTGCGCTGGCAGGCCTCAGCTGCCTGGGGATGTCCGGCACGGTTCTCATGGCGAGGAGCAGAAAAGCAAAAAAGAAAGACCGCTGAATAATTTGCGGAAAAACAAAACTTCGGAGCAAAAAGCCATGAGGCTTTGACGTATTCCCCTTGAAAAAACTCTCGAAAAAATTCTGTACAAAACAGGGCGTCAGATGGACAAA
>DBFSDV010000025.1:0-38605 GCA_048417135.1 Candidatus Limivicinus sp.
ATGAGATATATGCGAAACTGCCCGGGAAACCGGGCAGTTTTGTTTTATTTGATTTTACTTATTTCGTTTTCCGCTTCTTTATTAGTATGACGGCCGCTGACGCTATGGCGCAGTCGCTCACCGCCAGCACGCCTATCCACACTCCCAGGTGGGAGCTGTCCCCGGTGATGGGGGTGGCTCCGGGGTACCAGCGCAGCACCCGCACCGTGCAGGCGGCAAAAGCTCCGCTGCCGTCGGCGGCGGTGGCGTATATGGTGCAGACGCCGGGGGCCTTGCCAATGACGTTGCCGTCCTGGTCAACGGTGGCTATGCTCTCGTCGCTGCTGGACCAGACTATGCCCTTGTTTGCCGCATCCTCGGGCTTTACCGTGGCGCTGAGGGTGTAGCCCCGGCCCTCGTAGATGCGCAGGCTGCTGCGGCTCATGGTCACGGAGGAGACGGACGTTTTTACCGTGACCTCACATTCGGCCTTGACGCCGCTGCCGTCAGTGGCGGCGGCGGTGATGGTGGCCGTGCCCGCCTTCAGGGCGGTGACCTTGCCGTCCTTATCCACGCTGACTATATCGGGGGCACTGCTTGACCAGGAGAGAGTCTGCAAAGCCCCTTCCGGGTATACCGTGGCACTCAGGGTGTGGCTCTCGCCTTTATGCAAGCTCAGGTCGGTATTGCTGATGTCCACCCTGGTGACGGCAGGATAGACGGTGACCACGCAGCTGGCCTTGACATCGCTGCCGTCGGTGGCGGCGGCGGTGATGATTGCCGTGCCCGTCTTGAGGGCGGTGACGGTGCCGTTCTCGTCAACGGTGGCTATGCTCTTGTCGCTGCTGGACCAGGTGAGGGCCTTGTTGGTGGCATTGTCCGGACTCACCTTGGCGGTGAGGGTTTCGCTTTGGCCGGTGTACAGTTTCAGCGTTCCTTTGTTCAGCGCCACGCCGGTGACGTAAACCGGATTCACCGTCAGGGTTGCGGTATTGCTTGTGACGCTGTCCGCATTGCTTACCACACAGCGGTATTGCCAGCCGTTCATGGCCATTGTGGTTTCCTCTATGATATAGGTAGCACCGGTCGCACCGTCAATACTTGTCCAGGTGTGTCCATTATCGGGGCTATATTGCCACTGATAGGACAACGGCTAGCTGCCGGTAGCCTCCACGCTAAAGGCGGCTCTTTTGCCTGCATCCACCTTCTGATTGCTGGGGTGCTTCGTGATTACAGTCTTGTCTTTGGTTTCACTATGGAAATATTTTGTACCGGTCAGCTGGCTGCTTACCTCACTGCTGGCCGCAAAGGGAGAACCTGTCATCGGTGCAGAGCTCGCCTGGTCTTCGCCTGCAGCAGCTTGGATGATCTTGCCGTTTGCCGGCTCAAGGGTCAGAGTGCCAGTTTTACTTCCGTTGAGGCCTGCGCCAATGCTCGTACCAAGCGTCGAAGTTGCTGTGACAGTGCCGCCGGTAATGGTGACAGTGCCGCCGTCTCCAGTGGCTCCGCCGCCGATCCCTGCCCCGGTCCCTGCATTGACTTTGATCTCTCCGCCACTGATGGTGATCATACCACCTCTACCAAGATTGCCGCCGCCAATTCCCGCACCACCACTATTTATACTAGTTGAATAACCAATATTCGCAATAACCATGCCGCCGGTAATCAGGATCGTACCATTATTATTCCCGCCGCCGAAAGTATTGCTTCCCGATCCTCCTCCGATCCCTGCGCCTCCATAGTTCACCGTAATATTGATATCACCGCCGTTTATGGTGATATAACTTTTGTTTTCACCCCCACTACCGGACCCTATACCCGCTCCGGTTTCTGTGGAAATAACGAAATTACCGCCGTTGATAGTGATAGCCCCTTCGCTGTCTTTCGGATTACCACTTCCTATGCCTGCTCCGTAGGATGTGGTAATTTTGAAATTGCCGCCGTTGATGGTGATATTCCCATTCGAGGATTTACTATTGCTGCCTATGCCGGCGTCTAATCCACTGTAGGTGACGGTGAGCGCTCCGGTGCCGCCGCTTTGGGCGTATATGGTGAAGCTGTTACCCTCGGCCACATTGATGCCTTTGTTGACAGTGAGGGTGCAGCCGTTGGTCAGGATGAGCTTCACGTTACCTGTGACCGTGACCCGGCTTGAAATTTCTATGCTGCCCTCCGCCACATACCAGCCGGCGTCCCAGGCGGTGTCACCGTCGGTGACAAGGGTGTAATCGGAGCAGGTCTTTGTCTGCTTGTTTTCGTCTATGTATTCAACCGGCGCATTTTTCAGGGTGCTTGCCCCCATATTCACCGTCTCCACGCTGAGGGGCTTGGCCCCCTCCGCCAGGGCATAGCCCTCCGGCAGGGCGGCAATGAAGCTGCCGCTGCTCTCCTCATAAGTCCATCTGAGGGCTATCTGCTCCTCCCCGGCCTGGATGTATTGGGGCAGGAGGGCTATTATCCCCTCCAGGTTCTCCTCCGTAACGGCAGCGCCCAGGTACAGCTTGCCGTCTTCGGCCAGGGCAATATTATCCCCCCAGCTCCACTCCGTGACGGTGACGCTCTCCGGCCCCTTGTCCGGCTCCTGTTCATTGTCCGGCTCCGGCTCGCCGCTCTCCGCCGCTTTGCCGGTGCAGACCTCGGCCAGGACTGCGCCCTCCGCCAAACACACCGGGCACTGGTCATTCACCGCTCCCTCGCTGCACTTGGCCGTGCAGATGCAGACGGGAGAAGGGGCAGGTGCGGGCGTGCCGTCGTTCTCATTCTCGCCGCTCTCCGCAGCCTGGCCGGCGCAGGCCGTCAGGTCAGCGGTGCACACCGGGCAGGCAGCGTTCACTGCACCCTCGCTGCATTTGGCCGTGCAAGTGCAGACCGGGGTCTCCGTGGGCGTGGGCCCAGGGGTGTCCCCGCCGCCCTGCTCGTTTGCGGGCGTGTCCCCGTCGCTCTGTTCGTTCAGAGTCTGGGGCTCAGCGCCCTTGCAGACCTCGGCCAGGGCTGCGCCCTCCGCCGAACACACCGGGCAGTCGGGATTCCCGTTTCCCTCGCTGCACTTTGCATCGCAGATACAGACGGGGGTCTCCGCAGGCGTATCCACGCCGCCCTCCGGCTCCCCCTCCGCCAGGGCCGCGGTGGGAAATACGGAGCTCAGCAGCAGGGCAAAATACAAGATAAGGGCTATTACTTTCTTTTTCATGGGCGTTCTCCTTTATCCGGGGCTAATTGCCCGGCCCGCTCACGGGGCCGGAAATGCGCAAGGGAAGCGGCTCCCTGCCCCAAGGGGAGGAAGTCGCTTCCCAAATATTTACACTTGGATTTTTGGCCGCAGCAAGGGCAGGCCGTTTCGTCTGTCAAAGTTGGGACGGAGTTTCACGGGCTTCAGGCTCCTTCCTGCCGGGCATGGGAATACTTACATATTATCATACCACAAACAGGGGCGGATGTAAACCGGAAAGCTCCGCCGGGGCAGGGCATCAGCTCTCCTGCCCCTTCTTTTTGCCCCCGGCCTTGAAGATGAACAGGGTGAGCAGCACCAGGTAGGCCGCCGCTATGCACAGGGTGGCCAGGCACAGCAGGTCGGACTTGGGCGCCAGGCTCACCAGCACCAGTATGGGCGCGCCGAAGATGATGGCAAAGCTGCTGCCGGTGAGCAAATTGTTGGCCGCCGGGGTGGAGAAGTCCGGGTCCATCTCCCGCAGCAGCAGGATGCCGGAGCCTATGGTGCCGGTGAGCATGCCGTACATGGAGATGAGGCCCTCATAGTAGTAGTCGGGATAGAGCTTCTTGCACACCCAGCGCAGAAACAGCCAGGTGAGCACCGCCCCCGCCAGGCTCAGCAGCAGGAAGGGCAGCCACAGTCCGCTGAGCTCCTCCATGTTGATGGCGGAGATGCCCGCCACTATCATGATGTCAAAGAAGAAGCCGGAGAGGCGGTTGAGCAGATAGTTGTTCTGATACTGGTGCTCTATTATTTTGGACTTCTGGGCCTTGTTCAGCAGCAGCCGCACCAGCATGGCCACGGCGGAGCCGATGATGAAGTTGAAGCCCCAGAGCAGGGTGTTCACCGTGTCCGTAAGCCTCGGGGCGGCGGAGGTCACGCCCCCCGCCAGGCCCTTGGTGAGCAGGTAGGTGAGCAGGTACACCAGCAGTATAAGGGCAAACTGCACCGACAGCCGGTCGATAGAGTCGGACACGGGCAGCTCGTCCTTGTCCTGGAAGAAGCCCACGGACAGATCCCGGCTGCTGCCGCCCCCGCTGCGCTGGGTTATCTTGTGCTTGCGGCTGAGGATGTTCAGCATGATGACCCCCACGATGCAGGCGCAGAGATAGCCGGAGGCGGCTATGGCCAGGCCGAAGCTCTGGCCCCCGGCAAAGCCCATGGCCTCATAGCTGCCGCCGATGTTGTTGGCCTGGCCGGGGCCCTGGCCGTAGCCCATGGGCAGCAGCAGGCCCGCCGCCTTGAACAGGCCAGGCATGAAGGTGTAGGCCAGGCCCATGGTGATGATAAGGCCCGCCACGCCCTGGACCAGATAGGTGCTCACTATCAGCGCCCCGGAGCGCAGGCCTATGCGCTCTTTGCCCCGGGAGGGCTTGCCGCCGGTGGTGCGCAGGGACATGGCGATGAAGCCCAGAGCTATGCAGTGGTACACCAGCATCTCCAGCAGCTCCCCGTCCAGCTTCACCAGGCCGATATATTTCAATATCAGCAGAATGAAGCCGCCCAGCACCGCCACCGGCATCATGCTCTTGCGCACAAAGGCCAGCTTGCTGCGGAGGACCTGGGATATGATGATGACGCCGGCTATCAGGCCCAGCTGTATTATTATGTTCCAAAGAGAGACATTGGCTGACGAGTAATCCATGCTTACCCCTTTCTATTCACCCTGACGGGAATTTTTCCATACTGCCAGATATTTTCTCAGGCACTTGGCTTTTTTTGTGCGTATCTCGTAATATTTCCCCTCCAGGGAAAACAGCAGGACCCCGGTCTGGACCATGGCCATGTCGGAGACGGAGGCCAGGTCAAAGTCATATCCGGCGCAGCCGAGGCGGTCCGGGTACTGGCGCAGCTGCCCCCGGCCCAGCTTCCGCTGCCGGTGGCCCTCCTCTATCTCCACAAGGCTCATGTCCCCGTCGGAGAAGAGCAGCTCCCCCTCGTGGGGATAGTCCCCGGACTTGAGCACCAGGTGCTGCCAGTCGTCCCACTGGGCTATGTTCTCAAAGGGCCGGGGCGGCTCAAAGCGCCCCTCCTCCGTGTACTCCAGGTCCAGGCCGCAGCTGCACCGGAGGCGGCTGCCCCGGCTCTTCAGGGTGCCTATGCCTTTGCACTGCGGGCACATGAACAGCGCCGTCTCTATATTCTCCGCCCGGCGGCGGTTCTTGAAGCGGATGTGCTCCGCCCCCTGCCGCTCCCAGGCGTCCTCCCCGATGTCCCGGTCTATGAGGGCGTCTATCTCCTCGCCGCTCATGGCCTTCAGCTCCTCCGGGGGATAGACCCCCACGGCGTGGCCGTATATCCGGCCCCGGTGGAGAAAGCGGCTCCAGCGGGGGTCGGTGAGGTAGGCCCCCTCCAGCCGGTAGGTCACCAGGGTGGCCCCGCTGCGGCGCACCATCTTTCCCGTGGCGGGGAAGATGCCGCCGCTGCGGCCGTTCCAGCTGGCCTCCCCCTCCGCAAACAGGCACACGGAGCGGCCGGAGCGGAGATGCCGCAGCACCGCCATCACCGTGTCCACCCCGGAGGAGGCCTTCTTCCGGGATATGGGCTCCACCAGCCAGTTCAGGGCCGCGGAGATCAGCCCCTTGCGGAACAGGTGCTCGCTGGCCACATAGTACAAAGGCTTGTCCGGAAAACTCATGGCCACCAGCAGCGGGTCTATGGCCGTCACATGGTTGGGGATAACTATGCAGGGGCCCGCCTCCCGGCAAGTCTCATATTCCATATTCACAAGGCCCGTCAAAGGCCCGCAGATCAGCTTATACAGTATGTGCCATATCTTCTCATGGCGGGTATATTTATCCATTGTCCCCACTCCCTTCCATGCACTATTACATATTAACACGATAAAGCTGAATGCTCAATCATAATTCTTAAAATTCTTAAAAATTTTGTAATTATTGCCCTTATCTCTGCCGCCCTGCCGGTTTGGCCTCCTCCCCCTCAGGGCATGTATCGGGCGGCCATATGGCAAGCGGCCCGGCTTCGGTTCTCAAAAGAGCCGCAGCCGGGCCGCCGGGTTTTTAAAAGACTATAAAAATATCAGTAATTCGGCTCCTCCCAGTCCTCGGGCTGCCAGCCCTTGGGGGGGATGGGGTCCCGATAGCTGCCGTCCATCTCGCGATAGGCCATGCGCAGGCGGCTTATCCGCCAGGCCCCGTCCTCGCATTTCACAAAGTCATCGCAGTAGACCATCCAGCCCTCCACCACCTGGCCGTCGTCAAAGTAGACCATGTGGTCCTCGTACTGGAACACGCCCCGGGCGTGGCTGTCGTCTATGAGCCACACCATGGGCTGATGGCCCATGTGCATGGTCTGCATATCCTTGTTGCTCCATTTGGCGTTGAGAGCCTGGGCGCGCTTGTCCTTGGCCACCAGGCGGCGCCCCATGTAATAGGCAAAATCATCGGTGAAAAGTTCGGTGGCATACTCCTCTTTCTTCATATCCATCGCCCACCAGTAGAAGTATTTGCACTCTATCACCTTCTGGAGCTGGCACAACTTCTCCGGCGTATACTCCTGACGCCGGACGTTCTTGACGACTTCCAGTACCATTTCCCCAAATTTTTTGTCAAAAGGTATAGCTTGTGTAGCCATGGCCCATTCTCCTTTCAATTACCTTTTCGGCCCTGCAAATTTTCGTGTCCGGATTTTTTCCGGACGTTCTTGATAAAATTATAACACTTCCCTTTCCCATGCAGCTATACAGTTTTTTTCATTTTCCTGTCTCGGGTCTTCACAAAAAATGAAATTCTATTTCTCCCCGCTCCCCCCTTGGCCGGGCAAATATATAGCCGCGCCGCCCCGTTCCGGCGCCTGCCCGGCAATACAGTTTGTGTTTTTTGATTTTTCGTCCTTCAATTTGTTTTAAAGGCTAATTTTTTGACATGCCCGGCTATCGACATACCGCCGAATATGTCCTTTGGGGATTTTCCAAATATGTTAAACTAAATACAATCCCTAATATGGTATTATGTGTATACCAGGCCCGGCCCTGTAAGGCCGAAGGCTCTGGAAAAATTATTTGTGTCAGCATTTCAGGAGAATGACCAATGTCTTTTAATGCTCTTTTTTCGCCGATCCAGATACGCGGCCTTACCCTTCCCAACCGTGTCGTCATGTCCGCCATGGGCACTCATATGCCCGCCGCCAGTGCAGACGGCCGCTCCGTCACGGACCAGATGATCGCCTATCATGTAGCCCGTGTAAAAGGCGGCTGCGGCCTCAACACCACCGAGGTCTGCGCCGTGGACGCCGCCAGCGCTCCCACCGCCTTTCTCTCCATCGCCGACGATGAGCACATCCCCGGCCTGCGCCGTCTGGCCCAGGCCGTGCACGAGGCCGGAGGCCATATAGCTCTGCAGCTGTGGCAGGGCTCCCTGGCCGTGAGCAGTGACCCAAAGGCCGAGAAGCTCATTCCTTCCCGTATCGGCACCTGGCCGGCCTACAGGATTCCGGAAATGAGCGAGGAACGCATACTCTCCGTCATTGACGCCTACGGCAAGGCCGCCGCCAGAGCGGTTTCCGCCGGCTTTGACATGCTGGAGTTTCACTGCGGCCACAACTATCTGCCCCACTCCTTCCTCTCCGGGGCTTTCAACAAGCGGAAAGACCGCTGGGGCGGCAGCGCCGAAAACCGCATGCGCTTCCCTCTGGAGTGCATCAAGGCCATCCGGGCCAACATGCCCGAGGACATGCCCCTGTCCATGCGTGTCTGCTGGCAGGACGACCAGCTGAAGGACGGCCTCACTGCGGAAGACGTTATCGAATTCTGCAAAGAGGCGGGAAAGCTGGGCGTCGATGCCGTCAACGTCTCCCGGGGCAATACCGTCACCACCGCAAACTATTACGAGGTGCCCCCCGTGGATCTGCCCCACGGCTTCAACGTGGAGGCTGCCGCCCGCATCCGCCGGGAGACCGGCATGCTCACCATGGTCTGCGGCAGGATAAACACCCCTGAGCTGGCCGATGAGATCGTGGCCTCCGGCAAGACCGACATGGTTATCATGGCCCGGGCCCAGCTGGCCGACCCCAATTTCTGCAACAAGGCCAAGGCCGGGCAGCTCAACTCCATCAAATACTGCATAGGCTGCGACCAGGGCTGCTACGACCGTTTCCACAGATCCCTCACCGACAGCAGCATCCCCCACATCTCCTGTATGCGCAATCCCCTTCTGTGTCAGGAGAACAGCCGCTTTCTCCGTCCCACGGCTCAGCCCAAGAAAGTGCTTATAGCCGGCGGCGGTATCGGCGGAATCGAGGCAGCGGACGCCCTGTATAAATGCGGCCACAAGCCCATACTCTGCGAGGAGAGCGATCATCTGGGCGGCCAGTTCATGCTGGCAGGCAAGGCCCCCCGTAAGGGCGACTTCTCCCGGGCGGTGGAATTTGCAATCAAGAACATATATGACGAGGGTCTGGACATCCGTCTCAACACCCCGGTGACCCCGGAGCTCATAGAGTCCGAAAAGCCTGATGCAGTAATACTGGCCAACGGCTCTTCTCCCTTCGTGCCTCCCATCCCCGGCCACGACGGGGCCAATGTGGTCAATTCCCACGAGGTCCTTGCCGGCAAAGAGGTGAAGCCCGGCAAGGTCGTTGTCATCGGCGGCGGCCTGGTGGGTATCGAGGTGGCCGAATACCTGGTGCACCGGGGCAGCAGCGTCACCGTGGTGGAGATGGGCAAGGCCATCCTGGGTGATCTGGGCTTCCCCCGCCGGGTGGGCACTCAGAAGGCCATGAAGGAAGAGGACATTACCGTGCTTTTGAATACCGCCTGCCGCCAGATCACCGACGGCTGCGTGGTGGTGGAGACCGCCGGCAAGAGAAAGGAGCTGCCCGCCGACACGGTGGTCATGGCCGCCGGCTCCCGCTGCCGGGACACCAAGGCCCTTCAGGAGACCTGCGACAGCTTAGGCATACCCTGGTATCTTATCGGCAGCGCCAAGGAAGTGGGCTTCGCTCTGGATGCCATCCGGGACGCCTACGACGCCGTACTGGAGATAAACAAGTAAAGCGGCACGTTTTTACAAAACAGCAAGCTCCCCGGCCGGTTTCCCGGTCGGGGAGCTTGCCGTATTTCCCTACGCCTTTTTCTTATTTTTCCGGCTTTTTGCCCTTTTTTTGCAGCTTGTGCTTCTTCCCGTCGGGGGTCACCACGTAGGTGTTCTCCAGCACGTCTATGGTGGCCCGGCGAAAGTCCGCTATATATTCCTCCCGCAGCCGGGTCCGCTCCTGCTGCTCCGCCTCCGTCAGCTCCCGCTGCCGGGCCAGGCGGCTCAGCTCATTTATCCTGTCTATCTTCTTCTGCTCCATCTTTTCACTCCTCTATGGTGCCCAGCTCGTCCAGAGTCAGCTCAAAGGCGGGGATGAAGTGCTCCATGAAGTACTTCACCTCCGGCAGGGGGCTCTGCTCCAATATCTGCCGGGTCTGCTTTTCTGCGGAGAGGAACTCGTCGTTCCCCGCCCGGCGCTCCTCAATGCACTTTATATAGGCGGAGAGCTTGTCGGCAGCCTTCACCAGGTCGTGGCAGCGCTCCTCCGTCTCCCCCCTTATCAGGGGCCGGAAGGCCCCCTGAAGCTCCTCCGGCAGCGTGGCCAGGAGCTTGCGGCAGGCGATGTCCTCCACCTCTTTGTAGGCGGACTTAATATCCCGGCTGTAATACTTTATAGGAGTTGGCAGGTCCCCGGTGAGTATCTCCGAGCTGTCATGGTACAGGGCAACGGCGGCATACTCGTTGGGCTCGCAGGGGATATGGAACACGTCCCGGCGTATCACCCCCAGGGCGTGGGCTATCACCGCCACCATGTGGCTGTGCTCCTGGATGTTCTCCGGCAGGGAGTTTCGCATCAGGCTCCAGCGGCCGATATAGCGCATCCGGGATATATAGGCAAAAAAATTGTGGCTCATGTCTCGTTCTCCATCCTGCTTAGTGTTTTTGATTCTAACATCTTTCCTTAATTTTTTCAACATTTATCAGTTGTTCACAGGAAAAGTGTTGCAAATCGCAAAAACTGGTGTTAAACTTTACGTTTGTGTGTAAATATATTTTTGTGACTTAAAAAGGCAGGGAGAGCTTTATATGGATAAGCTTAGAAACGTAGCCATAATAGCCCACGTGGACCACGGCAAGACCACCCTGGTGGACGAGATGCTCAAGCAGTCCGGCGTGTACCGGGAGAACCAGGAAGTGGTGGACCGGGTCATGGACTCCAACGACCTGGAGCGTGAGCGGGGCATCACCATAATGGCCAAAAACACCGCCGTCTGGTACGGCGACACCAAGATAAATATTGTAGATACCCCGGGCCACGCCGACTTCGGCGGCGAGGTGGAGCGCATACTGAAGATGGTCAACGGCGTCATCCTTCTGGTGGACGCCGCCGAGGGCCCCATGCCCCAGACCCGCTTCGTCCTCAGCCGGGCCCTGGAGCTGGGCCACCGGGTCATCGTGGTGCTCAACAAGATTGACCGCCCGGACCAGCGTGTCCACGAGGTGGTGGACGAGGTGCTGGAGCTGCTCATGGACCTGGACGCCACCGACGAGCAGCTGGACTCCCCCATGCTCTTCTGCTCCGGCCGTCAGGGCACAGCCAGCTACTCCCCCGACGTGCCCGGTACCGACCTGAAGCCTCTCTTTGAGACCATTCTGGAGTACATCCCCGCTCCCGAAATGGACACTGAGGCCCCCTTCCAGATGCTGGTGAGCAACATCGACTACAACGAGTATGTGGGCCGCATCGCCGTGGGCCGCATAGAGCGGGGCCTCATCCGCCAGAACCAGGAGATAGAGGTCTGCAACTACCACAGCCCCGACCAGCCGCCCATGAAGGCCAAGGCCGTCTCCCTCTATCAGTTCGAGGGGCTGAACCGGGTGCCCGTCACCGAGGCCGGGGCCGGCAACATCATCGCCATGAGCGGCATCGGCGACGTGACCATAGGGGACACCATCTGCGCCAAGGGCTTTGCCGAACCTCTGCCCTTCGTGAAGATTAGCGCCCCCACCCTGGAGATGACCTTCTCCGTCAACGACAGCCCCTTTGCCGGCAGGGAGGGCAAGTTCGTCACCTCCCGGCAGATAAAGGACCGCCTTCTGCGGGAGACCCTGAAGGACGTGTCCCTGCGGGTCACCGAGATAGAGGGCAGCACCGACGGCTTCAACGTGGCCGGCCGGGGCGAGATGAGCCTGTCCATCCTCATAGAGACCATGCGCCGGGAGGGCTACGAGTTCCAGGTGTCCCCACCCAGAGTGCTGTACCAGGAGATAGACGGCAAGCGCTGCGAGCCCGTGGAGCGGGTGGTGGTGGACGTGCCTTCGGACTACATGGGCTCCGTCATGGAAAAGCTGGGGGCCAGAAAGGGCGAATTCCTGGAGATGACCCCCGTGGGCAGCCGCATGAAGCTGGAGTTCCTGGTCCCCTCCCGGGGCCTCTTCGGCTACCGCAATGAATTCCTCACCGACACCAAGGGCGAGGGCATCCTGGCCTCCGTCTTTGAGCGCTACGAGCCCTACAAGGGGGAGATAGCCCGGCGCAGCACCGGCTCCCTCATCGCCTTCGAGACCGGCGAGGCCGTGGCCTACGGCATCTGGAACGCCCAGGAGAGAGGCGCCCTGTTCATCCCCCCCGGCACCAAGGTCTACGCCGGCCTGGTGGTGGGCGTCTGCAACAAGAGCGATGACGTGCCGGTGAACGTCTGCCGCACCAAGCACCTGACCAACACCCGGGCCTCCGGCTCCGACGAGGCCCTGCGCCTGGTGCCCCCCAAGCAGCTGAGCCTGGAGCAGTGTCTGGAGTTTCTGGCCGACGACGAGCTGCTGGAGGTCACGCCCAAGAACCTGCGCCTGCGCAAGCGTATTCTTGACCACAGCCAGCGTATGAAGGCCGTTATGAAAAACAAATAAGTATACAAGCTGAAAGCGGCCGGCCCCGGTTGAAAGGGCTGGCCGCCTTCATTTATCGTCTGTTTTCCCCGGCAATCATGCTCCCTGTCCGATGAGTTCCCCTGCCATTGCGAAGAGCTCCTCCTCCGTAAGGGCTCCGTCCAGCTGGGTCATGAAATACTTGACGCCGTCCAGCTCCCAGAAAACGCTTTGGACATGCACGAGCTCCGGATATTCAGCGCCATAGGAAAACACCAGCTCCCCGCTGTCCCGGGCCGCAATGTCCTCTGCCGTCAGCTCATAGTCCGCCGGGACCACCTTATTGATATAGCTGTCGTACACGACCTTCACTCCGCCCATCACCCGGCTGTTGTCCCCGGACATATCCAGGGCGGTATGGAATTTATCTGCACTAAGGGAGAGCCTGTCCCCGTCCTTTTCATAGTCCAGGGAGAGGGAGAGGTATTCCTCCATCACGCCGCCGCTCTTGTCCGTAAAATTCTTCTCCTCTATCCCGCCGCCGGTGAAGCTGTAGCCGTTTGCAAAGCTCTCCGTCATAAGGGGCACATAGCCCAATTCGGACAGGCAATACTCTGCCGTGGGCAGCTCCCTGAACTTCCGGCCCGTCTCTTTCGCATTCCAGCTGCCCATCTCGGCGTTGGCCGCATAAGCAGTTATGGACAAAAGCATTACCGCCGCAATGGCGGCTATCACGGTGCGCCTCAGATTTATTCTTTTCCTCCTGGGCTTCTCCTCCCTCTCCCTATCTGCGGCACATGCCAGACTTGCGTCCAATATTCTTTTCTTTGCCTTTTCAGGCAGCTTTATGCTCTCCAACGCTTTTTTGATTTCATAGACTTCCATTTCCGTCTACTCCTTTCCTATAGATAGCTTCAGCATCTTCCGTCCGTATTCCAGCCGCTTTCTCGCCGCCGCAGGGGAAATGCCCAGCATGCCGGCCATCTCGGCGGTCTTATAGCCCGCCACATAGTGCAGATATACGGCAAGCCTGTACTTTGGAGGCAAGTTCAAAAGCTCATACAGCACATCCCGGTCCCGCTCCTCCCGGCACAGCTCCTTCACGTCCTCCAGACTCACCCAGCGGCGGCGCCTGTCCGCCCTTAGCATATCCCGGCATTTGTTTGAGGCCACCTTTATCAGCCAGGCCTTCCGGTGCTCCTTATCCGCAAAGGCGGGCGCCTTTTCCATATAGCTTATAATAGTCTCGGACACGGCGTCTTCGGCGTCCGCCTGATTTCCAAGCATGGTGAAGCAGAGGCGAAACAGCATGTCTCCCCAGTCCTTTACCGCCGCCTCTATTTCTTCCCTGTCCGGTCTCTCTGTCTGTACTCCCATTTCTCACTCACCCCCTGTCATTATAATTAAATCCGGAAACAATCCAATATCCCGCTTGTTTTTCCTTTCACTCTATACACGTTCGGGCAGCGGGTTTTGTGATATATGTTTTTCTATACCGTCGCTCATATTCCCCCCGCTGCTCCCGGCGGGTTTTGTATATGTAAGCAAAGCTGATATGGCCCTTAAAAAGCAATAAAAACCTTGACTTACAGCGGATATGATGCTAATATATTCTAGCTTGTGCATGATGCAGGCGCCCGCGTTCCAGGCTTTGGGCCCATGCCGCCGCTGCGGCTGCCTTTCACTCCCACAGCTTAGACGCAGGGTATAGTATTTATTTGAAAGGGGTATAACCACAATGATCACCAAAGAAGTCAAGACCCAGGTCATCAGCGAGAACGCCACCCACGAGGGCGACACCGGCTCTCCTGAGGTCCAGATCGCCATTCTGTCCCAGCGCATCCGTGAGCTCACCGAGCACCTGAAGAAGCACCCCAACGACGACCACAGCCGTCTGGGCATGTACAAGATGGTTGGTAAGCGCCGCCGTCTGCTGGACTACCTGGCCAAGAAGGATATCGAGCGTTACCGCGCCATCATCGCAAAGCTGAACATCCGCAAGTGATTGCGGACCTTCGGCTTCTACTGAGGTTTATGAAGGTTTTTTATGGAGAGACAATTTAATATTGTCTCTCCAATTTCATTTAAAAGAAAGTGAAACTTTCTTTTAAATGGTCCAAAGGTAAACAATGTACTCCCCTCATTTCTTAGTATTTGAAAAAGGCTCTGCACCTCCGGCTTCGCCGGGCTTTTTTCAAGTGCTAAGTATGGGGGACGTACTGAAATTTAAAGGAGAATCCAGATGATAATCACCAACAAGCAGTTCCCCAATTACAAAAAGTACGAGATGATGTACGAGGGCCGTCCCCTGTCCATGGAAGTGGGCAAGATGGCCGAGCTCTGCAACGCCGCAGTGCTGGTGAAGTACGGCGAGACCACCGTGCTGGTCACCTGCACCGCCTCCGCCCGCCCCAAGGACGGTATCGACTACTTCCCCCTCGCCGTGGACTTCAACGAGAAGCTCTACGCCGTGGGCCGCATCCCCGGCAGCTTCATGCGCCGTGAGGGCAAGCCCAGCCTCCCCGCAGTGCTGGCCTCCCGCCTTATCGACAGGCCCATGCGCCCCCTCTTCCCCTCTGACCTGCGCAACGACGTGGTCATCGCCTGCGAAGTGCTCAGCGTGGACAGAGACTGCTCCCCGGAGATAACTGCCATGATAGGCGCCTCCGCCGCCGTCTCCATCTCCGACGTGCCCTTCAACGGCCCCATCGCCGGCATAGTCCTGGGCTGGGACGGGGAGAAGTACCTCTTCAACCCCACCAAGGAAGAGCGGCAGCGCAACCGCATGACCACCACCATCGCCGCTACCCACAAGAAGATAGTCATGATAGAGTCCGAGGCCGACCAGGTCCCCGACGACGTGATGTATGAGGGCATAGTCCAGGCCCATGAGCACCTCCAGCCGGT
Organism: Candidatus Limivicinus sp.; assembly: GCA_048417135.1. GTDB lineage: Bacteria > Bacillota > Clostridia > Oscillospirales > Oscillospiraceae > Limivicinus. The sequence continues at coordinate 14,956 of DBFSDV010000025.1, forward strand.
GCTGGACCTCATCGACAAGATGGTGGAGGAAGTGGGCAAGCCCAAGTTCGAGTACGAGCACGCCGCCTTCGACGACGAGCTCTTTGAGAAGCTTGTTGAAAACGAGTTTGAATCCATGGAGTACTGCATGGACACCGACGACAAGAACGTCCGTGAGGCCCGGGTCAACGACTGGATCACCATGGTGGAAGAGAAGTACGGCGAGGAGCATCCCGACATGATGCAGTACATGGACGAGATCCTCTACAAGCTCCAGAAGAAGGTCGTTAAAAAGTGGCTGCTGGCCGGCAAGCGTGTGGACGGCCGCCAGATGAACGAGATACGTCCCCTGGCCGCCGAAGTGGGCGTCATCCCCCTGGTCCACGGTTCCGGCCTCTTCACCCGGGGCCAGACCCAGGTCCTGTCCATAGCCACCCTGGCCACCCTCAGCGAGGCCCAGAAGCTGGACACCATCTGGGAAGAGGAAGAGAAGCGCTTCATGCACCACTACAACATGCCCTCCTACTCCACCGGCGAGGCCCGTGCCAGCCGCTCCACCAGCCGCCGTGAGTACGGCCATGGCGCTCTGGTGGAGAAGGCCCTGGAGTCCGTCATCCCCGAGGTGGAGGACTTCCCCTACGCCATCCGCGTAGTCTCCGAGGTGCTCTCCTCCAACGGCTCCACCTCCCAGGGCTCCATCTGCGGCACCACCCTGGCCCTCATGGACGCCGGCGTGCCCATCAAGGCCCCCGTGGCCGGCATCTCCTGCGGCCTCATCCAGGACGGCGATGACTTCACCACCTTTATCGACATCCAGGGCGTGGAGGACTTCCACGGCGAGATGGACTTCAAGGTGGCCGGCACCAAGCAGGGCATCACCGCCATCCAGATGGACCTGAAGAACGACGGCCTCAAGCACGAGATAGTCAAGGAGGCCTTCTCCATCACCAAGGAGGCCCGCTTCCAGATCCTGGACGCCATCATGCTCAAGGCCATTGCCGAGCCCCGCAAGGAGCTGGCCAAGACCGCTCCCAAGATGATACAGATGAAGATCAATCCCGACAAGATCCGGGAGGTCATAGGCTCCGGCGGCAAGGTCATCCAGAAGATAACCGCCGACACCGGCTGCAAGATAGACATCAACGACGACGGCAGCATCTTTATCGCCAGCAGCGACATCGAGGCCTGCCGGGCCGCCCGCAAGACCATAGAGGACATCGTCTTCGAGCCCGAGGTGGGCGCCCTCTACTACGGCGAGGTCAAGCGCATCATCTCCAACCTGGGCGCCTTCGTGGAGCTGGCCCCCGGCAAGGACGCCATGTGCCACATCAAGGACCTGGAGTTCAAGCGCACCGAGAAGGTGGAGGACGTGCTGAACGTAGGCGACAAGACCTGGGTCAAGTTCACCGGCATCGACGAGAAGGGCCGCTGGAACATCTCCCGCAAGGACGCTCTCCGGGAGCGGGGCGAGGCCTGAATTTCCCATACACTGTCAAATCAGACCCACGGCAGGGGCTAAACCGCCCCTGCCGTATTTTACGCCGTATGAAAGAGTGAGAAAGAGATGAAAAGAGAGAGTTTTCAGTCAAGGCTGGGTTTCCTGCTGGTGAGCGCAGGCTGCGCCATCGGCATAGGCAACGTGTGGCGCTTCCCCTACGTCACCGGCGTCAACGGCGGCGGAGTGTTCGTGCTCTTCTACCTGCTGTTCCTTATCATCATGGGGGTGCCGGTTCTGACCATGGAATTGGCCGTGGGCCGGGCCAGCCGGAAAAGCGCCGTGCTGGGCTACAAGGCCCTGGAAAAGCCGGGCAGCAAGTGGCACATCCACGGCTGGGTGTGCATCATCGGCTGCTACCTGCTGATGATGTACTACACCACCGTTGCCGGCTGGATGCTGGGCTACTTCTTCAAGTTCGCCGGCGGCGCCTTCAGCGGCATGGAGGTCTCCGCCGTGGACGGGGTCTTCTCCGCAATGCTCTCCGACCCTGTAGAGATGGGCATCTGGATGGCCCTCACAGTGCTGGCGGGCTTTCTGGTGTGCAGCTTCGGCATCCAGAAGGGCCTGGAGCGGATAACCAAGTGGATGATGGCCGCCCTGCTGCTGCTCATAGTGGTGCTGGCCGTCAACAGCCTCAGCCTTCAGGGGGCTATCGAGGGCGTGAAGTTCTACCTGCTGCCGGACTTTGAGAGGGCCGCCCAGGTGGGCCTGGGCAACGTGGCCACCGCCGCCATGAACCAGTCCTTCTTCACCTTGAGCCTGGGCATTGCCGCCATGGAGATCTTCGGCAGCTACATGTCCCGGGACAACAGCCTCACCGGCGAGGCCGTGCGCATCTGCGCCCTGGACACCTTCGTGGCTCTCATGGCGGGCATGATAATCTTCCCCGCCTGCTTCAGCTTCGGCGTGGAGCCGGACTACGGCCCCACCCTTATCTTCGTCACCCTGCCCCGCATCTTCGTGGACATGGCCGGCGGCCGCCTCTGGGGCGCCCTGTTCTTCCTGTTCATGTTCTTTGCCAGCTTCACCACCGTCATCGCCGTATTTGAAAACCTGCTGTCCAGCTGTATGGACAACTTTGGCTGGAGCCGGAAAAAGGCGGTCATCATCAACTGCCTCTTCGTCCTTGTGGCCAGCCTCCCCTGCGTGCTGGGCTACAACCTGTGGAGCGATCTGCACCTCATCGGCGGCCGGGACGTGCTGGACGGCGAGGACTTCATCGTCAGCAATCTGCTGCTGCCCATCGGCTCCCTTATCTACCTGCTGTTTTGCGTGAGCAAGTGGGGCTGGGGCTTTGACAACTACCTGGCCGAGGCCAACCAGGGCAGCGGCCTGAAGATGTCCCCCAAGCTGAAGCGCTACTTCCAGTTCGTTCTGCCGGTGCTGATACTAGTGATCTTTATCCAGGGCCTCATCTGATAATATAAACCAAAGCTCCCGGCCGGCGGCCGGGAGCTTCTTCTGTTCGGGCTGTCCCGTATTATTTCTTTTTTGCAAAAAGCAGGATAAGGGCGGTCACCGCCGGGAAGAGCACCGCCGCCACCGGCCAGACTATCCAGCTTCTGTCCCAGCTGCCGGTGACGAAGCTGTAGGCCAGAAAGCCCGTCAGCACCAGCAGCCAGTAAACCTGGCTTATTTGGGAGATAAGCGGCTGCTTTTTCTTCTCCTCCCGGGTATACTCCCCCTCCTCCAGCAGTCTTTCAAATCCGCCCCAGACCGTGCCGCTGCGCACCAGGAGCCTCACTCCCAGGCCGACTATCACCAGAGTGGCGCACAGCAGCCCCACAGGCAAAAGCTGGTTCTCCACCTCCAGGGCCACGCTGCTGAACAGAGGTATCGCAGCGAGTATGCACAGGCACACGCCGATGATGTTATTGCGCATGTACCTCTCCCTGTACTGCTCCCGGCGCTCCTTCACCATGCTGCTGACGCCGTACTCCGTCTCAAAAAATTCGCTGTCCAGATACTCAAAGGCCGAGGTCCTCCCGCCGCTGTAGATAAATATGGCCACAGCTGCCGCCACCATCACCAGCAGGACCGTCAGCCCTATGGCTGCGGCCAGGCCTTCGGAAATGCCGGAGCCCGGCATCTCACTGTATCCGCCCAGCAGCAGCAACACTATGGGAGAGAATATGCACAGGAGCACGCCCCAGGCAATATAGCCGGCTGTCTCCTCCTTTATCTTCAAAAAGGCATTGGCCTGTTCCATGGAGACCCGCCTCAGGACCGGGCTCTCCTCCCCCGGCAGGGCCGGGGCTTCGTCCTCCACCTCTCCCATTTCGTCCAGGAGCAGGTAGTCGGTGCTGACGGAAAACAGCTTTGCCAGCTTTATTATCTTCTCCAGGTCCGGGATAGACTGGGCCCCCTCCCATTTGGATATGGACTGGCGGCTGACCCCCATCTGCTCGGCCAGCTCCTCCTGGGACCAGCCGCTCTTTTTCCTCAGCTGTATGAGCTTATCTGCAAATATCATCATGAACCTCCTGTTGTTTTTTCTCCCCGGGGCACGCTCTCAGCTTAGCATTTTCCTCCGGTTTCCGCCACCAAGTTGCCCCGGACAATTTGTCAACCGCCGGTTGCGCGGGGCGGGCCGGGGATATGCAGGGCCGGGCCGGGGCCGCGGACGGCCTCCGTGGCAGAGAAAAAAGCTGTACAAAAATTTGTGCAGCTTCTTTTTTTACTGACTTTATTCGACAGGATTTTTACTTTATCTGTGTTATCCTACGCCTAAGCGTTATATTCTGCAACGCAAATACAGAGAACGGTTGTGATCACATGAAAGTATGCGCCATCATTGGATTCAAGACCCGGAACGCCGGCTCCCGGGAAGATAAAAACTCCGCCTCCCAACACGCCCTGAGGCAGGAGCTCTGCGCCCGCCTGGAAAAGCTGATAAAAGAGGAGTCCGTGACCCATTTCATCTGCGGCATGGCCGCCGGGCCGGAGATGCTGGCCTCCGAGGTCATTCTGGAGCTGAGGGAGAAATACCCCGGCATCACTTTGGAGAGCGTCATCCCCTACGAGAACCAGGCCGCCAGGTGGAGCGAAAAGCTGAGAGACAGGTATTTCGGCATTGCCGCCGGCTGCGACAAGGAGACCATGCTGCAGCGGCACTATAGCCCCGACTGCCTGGACAGGCAATACCTGTACCTGCTGGAGCGGGCCGACATAGTCGTCCCGGTCTGCGGCGGCGCAGGGGAGCCGGCGGGTCCCGGGCAGGGGCAGAAGGCCAAGGCCCCGGAGGCCGCTCTGGAGCCGGTGGTCTGAGGGAGCTTTTCCCTCAGGGCTTTTTTTCCTCGGCCCTGGGCTCCGCCTCCCGGACGGTGAGCCGCTCCCCATCCACGGTGAAGCGGACGGTGAAGCCGCCGAAGTCCATGGCGTAGACGCGCCGGGGGTCCTGCTGGTACTGGGGGCGGGGGTCCCTGGAGAGCACCGCGCTCAAGGCTTCCAGCTTGCGCTCCGGCAGCTTTTCCGCCACCCCGGGGGTGTAGGCCACCTTCAGGCGCTTCCCGGCGTCCGGGGCAAAGCCCCCGCTGGCCTCCTCCAGGCAGTCGGCATAGGGCACATAGGGCTTGATGTCGAAAATGGGGGTGCCGTCCATCAGGTCGCCCCCGCCCACCCGCAGCGTAAGGCCCAGGCCGGGCCGCTCCTCCACCGCCAGCAGCTTCACGCAGCTGAGGCCCAGGGCGTTGGGCCGGAAGGGGGAGCGGGTGGCAAAGACCCCCAGGCGCTGATTGCCCCCCAGCCGGGGCGGCCGCACCGTGGGGGACCAGTCCTCCCGGAGATTTTCCGAGAACTGCCAGATGAGCCACAGGTGGCTGAAACCCTCTATGCCCCGCAGGGCCTCCGGTATGCGGTACTCCGGCTCGAAGACCACCAGGCCCTCCAGCTCCGGCACTATCCCCGCCTGGCGGGGTATGCCGAATTTCCCGGAAAAGTCGCTGCGCATCCTGGCTATGGGCCGTATCACATGCTCCATCACAGCAGCTCCTCCAGCATCCGCAGGGCGTTCATGGACACCCAGTTCACCAGCATGTGGAAAAAGATGCTGCTCCATATGGTATTGGTGCGCTCGTACACCCGGCACAGCAGCAGGGACACCGGGATGTACTGGATGATGTACAGCCAGTATGTGCTGTCCTGGACGGCGTAGCCGTACACATGGTAGGCGGAAAAGGCCAGGGTGGCGGCTATATAGGCGGCCGTGCGGTTATAGCGGCGCAGGGTGCCGAAGATGCCCGCCCGGAACATGCACTCCTCCACTATGGGGGCCAGGAACACCGCCATGGCGGACATCTTGCCCCAGTCCTGCATGGCCATGTCCATGACGGCGGAGTTGTTCAGGTTGTCCCCGCTGAACCAGGGTATGAGCAGCAGGATGAGGGACACCGCAAAATTGGCCAGATACATCAGGGCCAGGCCGGAGAGTATCTCCGCCAGGCAGTAGCCCGGCCGGTCCAGCAGCGGGTCAAAGTCCCGGCGCAGGAACTTAAAGAGCAGAAGCAGCATATAGACCGCGCCCACAGCGTAGAGGATAAGGTTCAGGTCCGTCTCCCCCAGGCCCAGATAGGGCGCCGCCAGCACCAGGGCGACAGGCAGCAGGGCCAGGTGCACCGGCAGGTACAGCAGGGCGGCTATAGTCTCCCCCCGGCTCAGCCGGCTGGTAAATTCTGGTGGCTTTCTTCTCATCAGCTTCTTGCCTTTCTTTGCAGCTCGTAGAGCAGGTTCATGGCCTCGATGGGGGTGAGGCTGTTCAGATCGGTGCCGAGAAGCATTTTCCGTATCTGGTCGGCCCCCAGGTCCGCCAGGCTCATCTGGTCCTCGGGAGCCCGCTCCCCCTGGGGAACGGCTCCGGCGCCGCTCTTCTCCAGCTCCTTCAGATAGCCCTTGGCCTTGGCTATTATGCTCTCCGGCAGTCCCGCCAGCTTTGCCACCTCGATGCCGTAGCTGTCGTCGGCGGCACCGGGGACTATCTTGCGCAGGAAGACCAGATTGCCCCCCTGCTTCTTGGCGGTTATGTTGTAATTTCGCACCCCCTGGAGCTGGCCCTCCAGGGCGGACAGCTCGTGGTAGTGGGTGGCGAACATGGTCTTGGCCCCCAGCTTGCGCTTGTCGGCGCAGTGCTCCAGCACCGCCCGGGCTATGGCCATGCCGTCAAAGGTGGAGGTGCCCCGGCCTATCTCGTCCAGGATGAGCAGGGAGGCGGCGCTGGCGTGCTTGAGTATCTCCGCCATCTCGTTCATCTCCACCATGAAGGTGGACTGGCCGGAGGCCAGATCGTCGGAGGCCCCGATGCGGGTGAAGACCCGGTCCACGATGCCTATGGTGGCGCTCTTTGCCGGGACGAAGGAGCCTATCTGGGCCATGAGAACTATCAGGGCCGTCTGGCGCATGTAGGTGGATTTGCCCGCCATGTTGGGCCCGGTGATTATGGCCACCCGGTCCTCGCTGTCGTTGAGATAAGTGTCGTTGGGGACGAAGAGCACCTTCTTCAGGGTCTGCTCCACCACCGGGTGGCGGCCCTGGATTATCTGCAGGCTCCGGGAGGCGTCCACCTCCGGGCAGGTGTAGTTGTTGCGCACCGCCACCTCCGCCAGGGAGCAGAGCACGTCCAGTCTTGCCACGGCCTCCGCCGTGGCTTTTATTCTGTCCACCTTTGCCGCCACGCTGCGGCGCAGCTCGTCAAAGTATTTGAACTCCAGCTCGTTTATCCTGTCTCGGGAGGTGAGGAGGGTATTCTCCAGCTCCTTCAGCTCCTGGGTGAAGTAGCGCTCGTTGGACACCAGGGTCTGCTTTCTTATATAGTCCTCCGGCACATTCTCCACGCCGGCGGACTTGGGTATGTCTATGTAGTAGCCGAAGACCTTATTGTAGCCCACCTTCAGCTTTTTTATGCCGGTGCGCTGGCGCTCCCGCTCCTCCAGCTCCCGCACCATCTGGGCCCCGTTGTCCCGGATGTTGCGCAGCCGGTCCACCTCTTCCGAGTAGCCCTTGCGCAGGATGCCCCCCTCACGCACGGAGAAGGGCGGGTCGTCGCAGATGGCCCGGTCTATCTCAAAGAGCAGGTCCTCCAGGCTGTCCATCTCCCGGATCTCCCGCAGCTCCATGGACTTGAAGCCCTCCAGCAGCTGCCGCAGCTTCGGCAGCACGGCGGCGCAGTTTGCCAGGGCCCTCAGGTCCCGGCCCCCGGCGGTGCCGTACACCGCCCGGCCCACCAGCCGCTGCATGTCGCTTATATCCCGCAGGGCCAGCATCAGCTCCCCCCGGGCCACATTGTCGTTATATAGCTCCTGCACCGCGGTGAGCCGCCGCTTGATGGCCACCGCCGACAGCAGGGGCCGCTCTATCCAGGAGCGGAGCAGACGCCCGCCCATGGGGGTCTTTGTCTTGTCCAGCACCCAGAGAAGGCTGCCCCGCTTCTCCCCGCTGCGCAGGGACTCCGTCAGCTCCAGGTTCCTCCGGGTGCTCCAGTCCAGCTCCATGTATCTGCCGCCGTAGAACACGTCCAGGCGGTTTATGTGGCTCAGGTCGAATTTCTGGGTCTGGTCTATGTAGCTCAGCAGGGCCCCGGCGGCGCAGACCGCCGCCTCCTGCTCCCCCAAGCCGCAGTCGTCCACGTCCTTGAAGCCGAACTGCTCGCACAGCCGGGCGGCGCAGGGCATGAACTCGAAGCCCTGCTTGTTCTTCTCCGGCATGGCGTCCAGCTTCTTTTGCAGGAAGTCCGTTATCTCTCCGCAGTCTGCCGCCCCCGGGGACAGCACCGCCTCCCTGGGCGCAAAGCGGCCCAGCTCGTTTAGGATGTGGGTGACGGCGTCGTTTTCAAAGGCGGCGCAGCAGAACTCCCCGGTGGACACGTCGCAGAAGGCCGCGCCCCCCCTCTGCCCCGTCAGCTCCAGGGCGCAGATGTAGTTGCTGCGGCTCTCCTCCAGCATGGAGCTCTCGGTGACGGTGCCGGGGCTTATCACCCGTATCACGTCCCGCTTCACTATGCCCTTGGCCAGGGCCGGGTCCTCCATCTGCTCGCAGATGGCCACCTTGTAGCGCTTGGCTATGAGCCGGGCGATATAGGTCTCGCAGCTGTGGTAGGGCACGCCGCACATGGGGGTGCGCTCCTCCGGGTCCTCCACGTTCCTGTCCCTGGTGGTGAGAGCCAGGTCCAGCTCCCGGGAGGCCACCTTGGCGTCCTCGTCGAACATCTCGTAGAAGTCCCCCAGGCGGAAGAACAGCAGGCAGTCCTGATACTGCTCCTTTATCTCGTTGTATTGTCTCTTCATGGGTGTGAGCTCAGCCATGGCCCTACCTCTTTCTTTTTCGTGGGATGCTTTCCTTTTTAGCCCTTTACTCCCTCCATGAAGAGAGCGCGCATCTCCTCATAGGAGTCAAAGCCGTAGATTATATATTCGTCCACCGCCCCCGGCTCATAGCCGGCGGTGGTGAATATCACATTCTCCTCGGTGAAGGCCCGGGTGAAGTTGCAGTAATAGGCCTCGTTGGCGGTGAGCAGGATGAACACCTTCCCCTCCGGGGGCTCGTCGTGGTCCTTGCTCTGGAGCCAGGTGACTATGTCGTCCGGGTCGGACAGCTCCGCCAGGCCGATGTCGTTCCAGACCCAGACCTCCGCCTCGCCGTTGCTCAGCTCCGTGGCCAGGTTCCCTATCCAGAAGCTGGCATAGCCCTTTTTATAGTCGCTCTGGGCCAAAAACTGGGCGGCCTCTCTCAGGGCCCGGGTCTCGTCCTCCTTGCGCATGTCGTTGTAGTGCAGCGCCGAGCACAGCAGGGCAAGGCCCATAAGGCCCAGGACTATCCCCCGCCCGGTTTTGCCGAAGTGCTCCTTCCTGCCAAAGCACATGAACAGCAGGGGGAAGCCCTGGACCGCGGCCTGGATGCTGTGATAGCTCATGTACTGCATGTCCGTCAGGCAGTAGAGCAGGCACAGGGCCAGCAGGGCCGCGGGATAATAGTAGGCGGCTATCTGCTGGGCGGGGCTGAAGCGCTCCCTGTGGCGGAGGATGTACACCGCGCAGTACAGGCACAGCAGCAAAAGCAGGCCGCTGAGGGCGCTGGGCAGCAGGGCCTTGCCGAACACCGGCTCCCCGGAGCGGTAGCCCAGGATGTTCAGCAGTCCCGCCAGGGTCCTCTCCAGGCCGTCAAGGGAGAAGCCGGTGAAGTTCAAAGTGGTATAGTCATGGAAGGTATATTGGTTCACGATGACCGTCTGGTTTATCAGGCAGCCCACAAGGGCCGCCCCGGTGAGCATGCCGGCGCTCTGCACCGGCCTGCCGCTGCCGGCGGGGGCCTTGTTCAGCCACAGGTACATGAGCACCGCCAGCACCAGGGGGATGTACAGGGTCAGCAGCATCCGAAAGCCCAGCAATCCCGCCGCCAGGCTCAGCAGCAGCGCCAGGACCTGGGCCGGGTATTTCTTCCGGCCCTTCTCGTTTATGAACTGGGCCACAGCCCCCAGCACCACAAAGCCCGTGGCCAGAAACTGGATATAATAGGCGAACTTGTAGACTATCTCAAAATAGCTCCGGGACAGGGGCAGCAGCATCAGGGCCGCCAGCAGGGGGAAGCTCTTTTTCAGCTCCAGCTTCCGGCAGAAATAGTGCAGGCTCAGCAGCAGCAGGACTATGAGCAGGGCCGTGCCCCCCAGGCGCACCAGGCGCCAGTTGTCCGTGAGGAAGAACATCAGCTCAAAGGCCAGCTGGTCGGAGAGGAACTCTATCTCCGTGGAGTAGTACCAGTTTTTGGACATTATGGCTCCGCCCTGGTCCGCCAGATGCTTTGCAAACACCAGCTCGCTGGAGGCGTCGGAGTCCAGGGTGTACACCGTGTAGCGGGCCAGGAAGAACAAGAGCACGAACAGCACCCCTGCAAACACGGCCCAGTCTAGGTATTTCTGCTTTTCAGAAAGTCTTTTCATCCGTCTCATCCCTCATTGCAGAATTGGCTGCGCATCTCTTCGTAGGACTCAAAACCGTAGACCACATACTCATGCACGGCGCCGGTCTCGTAGTTTTCCGTGCGGAAGATGACATTGTCTTCGTTGAAGTTCCCGGCAAACTCGCAGTAGTAATCCTCGTTGGCGGACAGCAGCACGAAGACCTTTCCCTCCCCGGGAGGCTGCAGATGGCTCTTTGCCTGGAGGAAGCCCACTATCTCGTCCGGGTCCCGGAGCTGGGCAAAGTTCTCGTCCCAGACCCACAGCTCCAGAGCCCCGTCGGAGAGCTCCGTGACCACGTTGCCGTTCCAGAAGCTGGCATAGCCCTGGGTGTAGCCGTTTTCCACCAGGAAGTTTACGCACTGGCGCTGGGTCTCGGTCTTGTCCTCCTTGCGCATCTCGTTGTAGTGCAGCGCCCCGCACAGCAGGGCAAAGCAGCACAGGGCCAGAAGCAGCAGATTTCCCGCTCTGCCGCAGCGTTCCCTCTGTCTGAAGCAGCTCACAACGGGCAGCAGGCCCAGCACCGCCGTCTGGACCACATAGCGGACGGTGAAGACCATGCTGGTCAGACAGTAGAGCAGGCAGAGCACCGCCAGGGAGACCAGGTAGAACAGGGCGACGAACTGCTGTTTTTGGCTGTAGTCCTTCCTGTTTTTCAGTATGGCAAAGGAGGCATACAGGCTCAGCACAAAGAGCAGTCCCCCCAAAGCGCAGTAGAGCAGGGGCAGGCTGAATACGTTCTCCCCGGAGCGGTAGCCGAAGGCCTGGAGCAGTCCCCCCAGGACCTGTTCCAGGCCCTCCAGGGAAAAGGCGGTGAAATCTATGCCGGTGACGTCCAGCACCGTGTATTTTTTGGACAGGTACAGCACGTTCACGGCGCAGCCGCAGACTGCGGCGGCGGACACCAGGGCGCAGCCGCCGAGAAAGCCCCGCTCCCTCTCCGCCTCCCCGTTCAGCCACAGCAAAAGCAGGGCCGAGAGCAGCAGCGGCGCAAACAGGGTCAGCAGCAGGCGCATGCCGTTGAGGCCCACGGCAAGGGACAGCAGCGCCCCCAGAGCCAGCAGCAGCCGGGCCCGGCCCTTGCGCCCCTGCCCCTTCCGGCGGGCATAGCCCCACACCGCCGCCGGCACGGTAAAGCCCATCACCGTATGGGGCAGGTAATAGGTGAATTTATACAGTACGTCGAAATATATCCCGGACAGGGGCAGCAGCATCAGCGTTGCCGCCAGGGCAAAGCTGTTTTTGTTGTCCGTCTCCCGGCAGAACCAATAGAAGGCCAGCACCAGGGCCAGGAGCATTATAAAGGTCCCGGTGAAGCGCACCGCCCGCCAGCTGTCAAAAACGCTAAACAGCGGGGTGAATATCAGCTGGCTGTAAAACACCCTCAGCTCGGAGCCGTAGAGCCAGTCCTCCGTCAGCAGGCGGCCCTCATCGGACAGCAGCTTTGCCAGCACCAGCTCGCTGGAGGCGTCGGAGTCCAGGGTGTACACCGTGTATCTGGCCAGGAAGAAACAAAGTATCAGAAAAACTCCGGCAAAAATACAGTATTCAATATATTTCTGCCCTTTTACCAATGTCTTCATTTGCCGCCCATTCCTTTTTCAAACTGTCTCCCCGTAGAGGGCCCAGGTATTGCTGGAAACTATCTTCACCCGGACGAAGCGGCCTATCAGGCTCTTGTCCCCCTTCAGGTGCACCAGGCGGCCGCCGTTGGTGCGACTGGAGAGATTGTACTCCTCCCGGCCGGTCTCCCCGTCCACCAGGACCTTCACGGTTTTGCCCTCGTACTCCTTATGCTTCTCCCCGGAGATGCGGTTTGCCGTCTCCGTGAGGCGGTCAAAGTGCCGCTGCTTTTCCTCCCGGGTATAGGGGTCCGGCATTTTTGCGGCGGGGGTGCCCACCCGCTTGGAGTAAATGAAGGTGAACATAGCGTCGTAGCGCACTTTCTCCACCAGCTTTATGGTGTCCTCAAAGTCCTCCTCCGTCTCCCCGGGAAAGCCCACGATAATGTCCGTGGTCAGCACCAGGTCCGGCATGTAGCTGCGGGCCAGCTCCACCTGGGAGATGTACTTTGCGCTGTCGTAGTTGCGGTTCATCAGCTTCAGGATGCGGTCGCTGCCGGACTGCACCGGCAGGTGCAGCTGATGGGCGCACTTTTCACATTCCGCCATGGTTTTGAAGAGCTTCTCCGTGGCGTCCTTGGGGTGGCTGGTCATGAAGCGTATGAGGAAATCCCCGGGGATGTCGTTTATCATCCTTATCAGGTCCGAGAAATCCACGTCCAGCCCCAAGTCCCTGCCGTAGGAATTCACGTTCTGGCCCAGGAGGGTTATGTCCTTATAGCCGGCGGCCACCAGCTCCCCGGCCTCCGCCACCACGTCCTCCGGACGGCGGGAGCGCTCCCGGCCCCGCACATAGGGCACCACGCAGTAGGAGCAGAAATTGTTGCAGCCGTACATTATGGAGAGCCAAGCCTTTACCTTTCCCTCCCTCTGCCGGGGCAGGCCCTCGGCCATGACCCCGTCGCTCTCCCCGGCGGCAAAGACCCGCTTGTGCCTGTCCATCACCTGCTTTAAAAGCTCCGGGAAGCGCCACAGCTCGTGGGGCCCGAAGACCAGATCCACCACCGGGTAGGACTTCTTCAGCTTCTCCGCCATGTGCTGCTGCTGCACCATGCAGCCGCAGACGGCGATTATCTGCTCCGGCTTGTTCTTCTTGGTGTGGTTCAAGGCCCCTACGTTCCCCAGCACCCGCATCTCCGCATGCTCCCGCACGGCGCAGGTGTTCACAACGATTATATCCGCCTCAAACTCGTCCCGGGTGAAGCCGCAGCCCATGAGCTTCAGGTAGCCCCTCAGCTCCTCGCTGTCCGCCTCGTTCTGCTGGCAGCCGTAGGTGTCCACCAGGGTCAGGGGCCGGCGTCCCTGTTCTTCAAAGCGCCGGGCTATCTGGGCGCAGATGTCCCTCTGCTCCTGTATCCGCTCCGGCTCTATTATCTTCTTTTCGTATGCCATGACCGTCTCCGTAAATAATCTCACGCGCCCGGTTCCCGTCCCCGGAGGGCGCAGTATTTCTCTTAATATTAACATAAAAGCAGTGGAATTTTCAACATAAATAATGTATAATGTGGTTTCCAATCCAAGCTTGCAGGAGGGCTGCCCATGCCTGTTATCAATATACTCTCCCCCCAGGTGGCGGACATGATAGCCGCCGGCGAGGTGGTGGAGCGCCCGGCCTCCGTTATAAAGGAGCTGGTGGAAAATTCCATAGACGCCGGGGCCAGGAACGTCACCGTGGAGATACGGGACGGGGGCGCCACCCTTATCAGAGTCAGCGACGACGGCTGCGGCATGGCCCCGGAGGACGCCGGGGTGGCCTTCCTCCGCCACGCCACCTCCAAGCTCCAGGACGAGCGGGGCCTGGAGGCCATAAGCACCATGGGCTTTCGGGGCGAGGCTCTGGCCGCCATCTCCGCCGTCTCCCAGATAGAGCTCACCACCCGCCGCCGGGGGGACGACGAGGGCACCCGGGTCACCCTCAGCGCCGGGGATATCCAGGACATGGGCCCCTGGGGCTGCCCCGAGGGCTGCACTATGGCGGTCTCCCGCCTGTTTTTCAACACCCCCGCCCGGCTGAAATTCCTGAAATCCGACCGCAGCGAGGCCTCCGCCTGCATCCAGGCGGCTCTCCGCTGCGCCCTGGGCCACCCGGAGCTGTCCCTGCGCTTTATCCGGGACGGGAAGGAGGAGTTCTTCTCCCCCGGGGACGGGCGGATGGAGTCCTGCCTCTACTCCCTGCTGGGCAGGGATGTGGCCAAGGACATGCTGAAATGTGACAGCCGGGCCGAGGGCATGGCGGTGAAGGGCTTTGTCTCCTCCCCCGCCGCCGGCCGGGGCAACCGCTCCGCCCAGTATTTCTACTGCAACGGCCGCTATATAAAGTCCCCCCTGCTCCAGTCGGCGGTGGAGCAGGCCTACAAAAACAGCCTGCTCACCGGGCGCTACCCCGCCTGCGTGCTGTATCTGGAGCTGGGCTACGGCAGCGTGGACGTGAATGTCCACCCCGCCAAGACCGAGGTGAAGTTCTCCGCCGAGCGCCAGGTCTTCGACCTGGTCTACCACGCCGTGCTCTCCGCTTTGGGCGCCGAGGACAGGACGGGGACGCCGGAGCTCTCCCCGGCGGTAAGGCAGATGGCCAAGCCGAAAGAGGATTTCTACCGGAGCATGAGCGCCAAGGACTTCCGGGACTCCGGCTATAAGCTGAGCTCTCAGCCCGTCCGGCAGGGGACCAGGTCTGCCGCCGGACCCGGCCTCCCTCAGAACAGCCCGGGCAGGTCCCCGGAGGCGAATAAGGCCGCTCCGGTGCCTGAGGCGCCGCCTCTGCGCTCCTATGAGCAGCCCTACCAGACCCGGCTGGACCTGGGCATATCCGGGGAATTTGCAACACCGGTCCGGGATTTCTCCGGGAAGAAGCTCGAAATTTGTGATAACCGTGACTTTTCCTCCCCATCTGCTCCTCAGAGTGTGGAAAACTCTGTTCAAAATGTTGAAAGCCTGCAGCTGCCCCACCACAAGATACTGGGCGAGGCCATGCACACCTACATCATCGTGGAGCTGGAGGACAGCCTGATACTCATCGACAAGCACGCCGCCCACGAGCGGATGATCTTTGACCGCCTGAAGGCCCAAGACCGGGAGATAATGGCCCAAGCCCTGCTCTCTCCCGTCACCTTCCGCACCGGCCCCGGCGAGGGGGAGCTGCTGGAGGATAACGGGGAGCTGCTCTGCTCCCTGGGTTTTGAGCTGGAGCCTTATGGGGATAGTGAATATATAATCCGCGCCGTCCCGGCGGACATGCTGCCGGAGGACGCCCGCTCCGCCCTGGAGGAGATACTGGAAAAGCTCCGCCGTGGCAAGGCCCCGGACCCGGCCTCCGCCCGGGACGAGATACTCCACACCGTAGCCTGCAAGGCCGCCATAAAGGCCGGCTGGGACACGGACAAAAAAGAGCTGGAAAAGCTGGTGGAGGCGGTGCTCTCCGGGAAGGTGAAGTACTGCCCCCACGGCAGGCCCGTGTCCGTCAGCCTCAGCCGCCGGGAGCTGGACAAGCTCTTCAAGCGCATAGTGTGAGGCGGCCATGGCAGAGAAAGTGATAGTCGTGGCCGGGCCCACCGCCTCGGGCAAGACCGCCCTGGGCATCGAGCTGGCCCTGCGTTATAAGGGGGAGATAGTCTCCGCCGACTCCATGCAGGTCTACCGGGGCATGGACATAGGCACCGCCAAGGCCACGGCGGAGGAGAGAGCAAAGGTCCCCCACCACATGCTGGACGTGGCGGAGCCCTGGGAGGACTACTCCGTGGCCCGCTATGTCTCCCAGGCGGAGGACTGCTGCCGGGACATCATCAGCCGGGGGAAGCTGCCCATAATCGTAGGCGGCACCGGGCTGTATATAGACTCCCTCATCTCCGGCCGGGACTTTGCCGCCGTGGACTTTGACCTGGGCCTGCGGGAGAAGCTGGGCCGGGAATACGATGAGCTGGGGGGCGAGGAGCTCCACCGCCGCCTGGCCGCCATAGACCCGGAGAGGGCAGCAAAGCTGCCGCCCTCGGACAAGCGGCGGATAGTCCGGGCCCTGGAGATATATGAGCTCACCGGCATGACCATAACGGAGCATGACGAATACACCCGCTCCCTGCCTCCCCGCTTTGAGGCCGCCGCCGTGCACCTGGGCTTCAGGGACCGCTCCCGGCTCTATGAGCGCATAGGCCGGCGGGTGGACCTGATGGAAGAGCAGGGCCTCTTCAAAGAGGTGGAGGAGCTGCTGGACCGGGGCCTCTCCCCAGACTGCACCGCCATGCAGGCCATAGGCTACAAGGAGGCCGCCCAGGCCCTCCTGGGCTCCATGAGCCGGGAGGAGGCGCTGGCCCTTATAAAGCAGCGCAGCCGCCAATACGCCAAGCGCCAGCTCACCTGGTTTCGCAGGGATGCCTCGGCCCTGCATATAGACTGGGACGGGGAGCCGGATTTTGAATACGCCGCCGCTCTTTCGACAAAGTTTTTCCGTGACCGCGGTATATCATGATGTAGTCTGAACAGACACAAATACATCATGACAGGGCGGCCGGGGATAATGGCCGCTCTGAGAAAAAGGAGTTGGCTGAAATGCAGAAAACGCAAAATCTCCAGGATAATTTCCTAAACCAGCTGAGGAAGGAGCGCTCCACCGTCACCATGTTTCTCATGAACGGTTTCCAGCTCCACGGCATAGTCAGAGGCTTTGACGGCTTCACCGTGGTGCTGGACAGCGACGGCAAGCAGCAGCTTATCTATAAGCACGCCATTTCCACGGTGGTGCCCCCCAGGCCCCTGGACTTTGAGGGGGATACATAAGCCGTGGACTCGGCCCGATACTTCTCCCTGGCGGCGGCCCTGGTGTTCCTGGCCCTCTGCGCCTACGCCGGCGCCGCCCTCTACTCCAAGGTGGAGCAGCCGGAGACGGAGACCGTCCGCCTCCTGCAGGTGCAGGAGAGCGCCCGGCTCCGGGGCATAGTCCTGCGCCGGGAGCAGGGCCTCAGCTTCGGCTGGGGCACAGAGCTCCTGGCGGAGGACTCCCGGCGCATTGCCGCCGGGGATACCCTGGCGGTGGACATGCTGGGCCGGGAGCTTACGAGCCCCTGCTCCGCAGTCTTTTTCAGCGGGACCGACGGCTTTGAAGACCTGAGTCCCCTGGAGATAGAGGCGGAGGACGTCTCCGCCCTGGAAAACCTTTTGAACAGGAAGGCCGGCGAAAAAGCCGACGGCCGCCTGGTCACCGATACGGCCTGGTACTACTGGGCCCTCACCTCCTCCAAGGACTCTCTCCCCGACTCCGGGCAGTGCTCGCTGCGCTTTGAGGGCATGGAGGAGAGCGTCCCCGCCCAGGTCGTCTCCCTGTCGGAAGCTCAGGGGGGCAAGCGGGCCATACTGCTGCGCCTGACCCAGGGGGGCGGCCAATATCTCAGCCTCAGGAAGACCCAGGCGGAGCTGCTGTTTTCCCGCCACAGCGGCCTATACCTGCCGGAAGAGGCCCTGAGGCAGGACGAGGCGGGAAATGAATTTGTCTACATCCTCTCCGGCGGCATAGCAGAGAGACGGCCGGTGGAGATAATATACAGAGGCGGAGGCTTCGCGCTGGCCGCCCCCGGTACCGCATCCCTGAGCCTGAGGGAGGGGGACCGGGTGATAGTGGGAAACGATATATACGAAGGAAAGGTTCTGACGTAGTTGAGCATAGCTGAAAATCTCAGGCAGGTACAGGAAAAGATTGCCGCCGCCGCGGAGGCCTCCGGCCGAAGGCCCCAGGACATCACCCTGGTGGGGGCCACCAAGATGAACGACGCCGGGCGCATACAGCAGGCCATAGCCGCGGGGCTGCGCCATTGCGGGGAGAACCGGGTCCAGGAGCTGCTGGAAAAGCTGCCCCAGGGGGCCTATGAGGGGGCCTCCCTCCAGTTCATCGGCCACCTGCAGAAAAACAAGGCCAAGCAGATAGTGGGCAAAGTCTCCCTCATCCAGAGCGTGGACAGCCGGGAACTCATGGCCCTTATTGACCGTCTTGCCCTGGAGAGGGGCATAGTCCAGGACATACTGCTGGAGGTGAACGTGGCGGGAGAGGCCGCCAAGTCCGGCTTTCGGCCGGAGGATGTGGCCTCCGCGATAGAGGCCGCGGCCCAATATAAGGGGATTTTTGTCCGGGGGCTCATGGCCGTGCCCCCCATTTGCAGCGACGGCAAAGAAAATGTCCCATATTTTCTTCTTATGAAGCAGCTTTTTATTGACAATGGGGTGAAAAAATACGATAATATATCTATGGGCCTTCTGTCCATGGGCATGAGCGGCGACTATGAGACCGCCATAGCCTGCGGCGCCAACATGGTGCGCGTGGGCTCCGCCATCTTCGGACAGCGCATCTACCCCGCCCGTCAAAACTAGCACTTTCACTGGAGGAACGCCATGGGTTTCATGGATGAATTGAAAAAGCTCACCCAGCCCTACGAGGATGACGACGACTTCTTCGAGGGGGCCGACCTGAGCTTCAAGCCTCAGCCCAAAGCCGAGGCTCAGCCCAAGACCAGCACCGCCCAGATGGTCTTTGAAAACTCCTTCGCCGACGAGACCCCCGTCCCGGAGGACCAGGGCCAGCAGAGCGGCGGAGAGAGCTCCGGCTCCGGCGGCATCTTTGCCAATCTGGGCCTGAGGAAAAACCCCAAGCCCAAGAGCCCCGGCCGGGAGCGGATGATGAACTTCGGTGGGAAGGACACCCAGGTCATCCTCTTCAGCCCCAAGAGCTTCGACGAGGCCGGGGAGCTGGTAAACTACATGCACCACAAGCTCACCGTGGTGATGACCCTGGAGGGCGTCCCCACGGATATGGCCCGGCGCCTGCTGGATTTCCTGTCCGGCATCGCCTTTGCCCTGCAGGGCAAGATAACCCCCGTCTCCGCCAAGACTTACTTTATAACCCCCCAGAACGTGGACATTCTGGGAACCCAGGACCAGCAGCCCGAGAGCGCCGGGCACTACTTCTAAGACATAACAACGAAAGGTGGATAAGCACATGATCACTGCACAGGATATTCGTGAAAAGACTTTTGAAAAGGCCCGCATCGGCGGCTATGATATGGCCTCCGTGGACGACTTCCTGGAAGAGCTGGCCGACGATATCACCGCCTCCCAGAAGGAGAACGCCGTTCTCAAGAGCAAGATGAAGGTCCTGGTGGACAAGATAGAGGAGTACCGGGCCAACGAGGAGGCCCTGAACATGGCCGTACTCTCCGCCCAGAAGCTGGCCGTGCAGATAGAGAACGAGGCCCGCACCCGGGCCGCCAATATGCTGGCGGACGCGGAGAAGCAGGTAAAGGCCACCGTGGGCTCCATCGAGGAGCGGGCCCAGGCCGAGGAGAAGCGCCTGGAGGAGGCCAAGGCCGCCACCGCCAAGTTCCTGGAGACCGTGCGCAGCATGTGCTCCACCCAGATCACCAATATCGAGGCCATCACCTCCGGTGTGGCCCCCAAGGAGGCCCCTCAGCAGCAGGCGGAAGCCGGCAAGGTTGACGAGGCCGTGCGGAGCATTGAGAACTCCGCCTCCCGAATACAGGCCGACCCCTCCATACAGATAGACATCTCCCCCGTGAGAGAGGCGCCGGAAACCCAGGGCCGTGCCCGTAAGTTCGAGAGCACTCAGCCCTTCTCCCTCTGATTGAGAGCTGATCTTCGGGGCGGGCGCCGCGGCGCGCGCCCCCTTATATTTGAACGGGCCCTTCGCCCGTCACAACCTATACAGATAAACAGGAGAAAAGAAACATGCCACAGGATTACAACGCCAGTTTGAATCTGCCCAAGACCGATTTCCCCATGCGCGCCGGCCTGCCCACCCGGGAGCCGGAAATGCTCAAGCGCTGGCAGGAGATGGACCTGTACAACGAGCTGATGAAGAAAAACCAGGGCAAGCCCCGCTTCAACCTCCACGACGGCCCTCCCTTCTCCAACGGCAACATCCACATGGGCACCGCCATGAACAAGTCCATCAAGGACTTCATCACCCGTTCCAAGGCCATGCGGGGTTACTACACCCCCTACATCCCCGGCTGGGACAACCACGGCATGCCCATCGAGTCCGCCATCATCAAGGAGCAGAAGCTCAACCACAAGGCCATGAGCGTTGCGGACTTCCGCTCCGCCTGCCAGGCCTATGCGGAAAAATACGTGGGTCTGCAGATGGAGAGCTTCAAGCGCCTGGGCGTGGTGGGCGACTGGGAGCACCCCTACCTCACCATGAACAAGGAGTTCGAGGCCGACGAGGTGCGCATCTTCGGTATGATGTATAAGAACGGCCACATCTACAAGGGCCTCAAGCCCGTGTACTGGTGCGCCAAGGACGAGACCGCCCTGGCCGAGGCCGAGATAGAATATCACGACGACCCCTGCACCACCGTATATGTGAAGTTCCCCATGAAGGACGACCAGGGCAAGCTGAGCCACCTGGATCTGAGCAAGCTCTACTTCGTCATCTGGACCACCACCATCTGGACCCTGCCCGGCAACCTGGCCATAGCCCTGCACCCGGATGAGCTCTACGCCGTGGTGAAGGCCCCCAACGGGGAGATGTATATCATGGCCGAGGCCCTCACCGAGAAGGTCATGAACATCGGCGGCTTTGACAGCTATGAGATAGTGGAGAGCCACCCCGGCTCCTTCTATGAGAACATGCTGGCCCAGCACCCCTTCCTGGACAAGACTTCCCGCCTGCTCCTGGCAGACTATGTCACCATGGACTCCGGTACCGGCTGCGTCCACACCGCCCCCGGCTTCGGCGCCGACGACTACCTCACCTGCCTGCGCTACGGCATGGAGATGGTGGTGCCCGTGGACGACCAGGGCCGCCACACCGACTATGCCGGCAAGTACGCAGGCCTGGGCACCGAGGAGTCCAACCCCATCATCCTCAAGGACATGCAGGAGAGCGGCATGCTCTTTGCCTCCGAGGACATCATCCACAGCTATCCCCACTGCTGGCGCTGCAAGAGCCCCATCATCTTCCGGGCCACTCCCCAGTGGTTCTGCTCCGTGGACTCCTTCAAGGAGGAGGCCATCCGGGCCTGCGAAAACGTGCGCTGGCTCCCCGCCTGGGGCAAGGACAGGATGGCCGCCATGATAAGAGAGCGCTCCGACTGGTGCATCTCCCGTCAGCGCCGCTGGGGTCTGCCCATCCCCGTGTTCTACTGCGAGGACTGCGGCAAGCCCGTTTGCACCGACGAGAGCATCCAGTCCGTGGCCGCCGTCTTCGAGGAGAAGGGCAGCAACGCCTGGTTCGAGATGGAGGCGGCGGAGCTGCTGCCCCAGGGCTTCAAGTGCCCCCACTGCGGCGGCACCCACTTCTACAAGGAGACCGACACTCTGGACGGCTGGTTCGACTCCGGCTCCACCCACTACGCCGCCATGCTCCGGGACCAGGGCTTCTGGCCTGCAGACATGTACATGGAAGGCGGCGACCAGTACCGTGGCTGGTTCCAGTCCTCCCTGCTGGTGGCCGTGGGCGCCCTGGGCAAGGGCGCGCCCTATAAAGAGTGCCTCACCCACGGCTGGACCGTGGACGGCGAGGGCCGCGCCATGCACAAGTCCCTGGGCAACGGCATCGACCCCAACGACATGATAAAGGAATTCGGCGCGGACATGGTCCGCCTCTGGGCCGGCTCCGCCGACTACCACGTGGACGTGCGCTGCTCCAGGGAGATATTCAAGCAGCTGAGCCAGAACTACCTGAAGTTCCGCAACACCGCCCGCTACTGCCTGGGCAACCTCAACGGCTTTGACGCCGACGACCTGGTCCCCCCGGAGGAGATGCTGCCCCTGGACCGCTGGGCCGTCACCAAGCTCAATGAGCTTATAAACAAGGTGGAGGAGGCCTACGAGGGCTACGAGTTCCATGTGGTCTCCCACGCCATCAACGACTTCTGCGTGGTGGAGCTGAGCAGCTTCTACCTGGATATCATCAAGGACCGGCTCTACTGTGAAGAGCCCCGGGGCCTGAAGCGCCGCAGCGCCCAGACCGCTTTGTACCTTATCCTGGACAGCATGACCAAGATGTTCGCCCCCATCCTGGCCTTCACCTGCGATGA
This sequence comes from Candidatus Limivicinus sp., assembly GCA_048417135.1. Taxonomy (GTDB): domain Bacteria; phylum Bacillota; class Clostridia; order Oscillospirales; family Oscillospiraceae; genus Limivicinus. The sequence goes on from DBFSDV010000025.1 coordinate 37,030, forward strand.
GATCTGGCAGGCTATGCCCCACCGCAGGGAGGACGACGGCCGCAACGTGCTGCTCAACACCATGAACAAGCCCTTTGAGGCCTACGCCCTCTCCCTCGAGGAGCTTAAGAAGTGGGACACCCTCATCTCCGTGCGGGACGACGTGAACGGCGTGCTGGAGGCCGCCCGGGGCGCAAAGCGCATCGGCAAGCCCCTGGAGGCCGCCGTCACCCTCTGCGCCGGGGACGAGAGCGCCAAAGAGGCGCTCGCCTCCGTGTCCGACATGAACCTCTCCGAGCTGTTCATCGTGTCCGCCTGCCTCATTGAGGAGGACGCCCCGGAGGACGCCGAGGCCGTCACCGGCGCGGGCAGCAAGAACCCGGGCCTGCGTATCTCCGTGAAGGAGGCCCCCGGCACCAAGTGCCCCCGCTGCTGGATGCACTCCACCCAGGCCCAGCCGGACACCGGACTCTGCCCCCGCTGCGCTCAGGTCCTCTCCCGGCTCTGAGCCTTAGCCAAGTGAAGGCGCCGCCTCTCCTTGGCGGCAGCAAAATACCGGCGTCCCCCGCCGGCAGATAGATAGGAGAAACTTATGCTTTATTCCATAGTTGCTTTGCTGGTCGTCATTCTTGACCAAGCGGTGAAGTTCTGGGTCACCAACAACCTGATGGGCTACGATGTGGTGTCCCTCATCCCCGGCGTTGTGAGCCTGGTGAACGTGCCCAACTACGGCGCCGCCTTCGGCATACTCAGCGGCGGCAACGCCCGCATCGGCTTTATCATCGTCACGGTGATATTCTGCCTGGCCGTCATGGTGGCCCTGGCCACCAACTTCATCAACGGGCGCTTTGCCCGCTGGTGCCTGGTGATGGTGGCCGCCGGCGGCTTTGCCAACTGCATCGACCGGGTCATGTACGGCTATGTGGTGGACATGTTCAAGATAGAGCTGTTCAATTTCTTCATCTTCAACGTGGCCGATATCTTCATCACCGTCTTCGCCATCCTCTTTGCCGTGGCCATCCTCTTTGAAAAGGACTCTACCGCCGAGGATGAGGACGAATACGAGGAGGACGAGGACGAGCTCAACGAGGAGGAGGATGAGCCTCGCCGCAAGGGCGGCCTGCTCTCCCGTTTCCGCCGGAACGACGATGAGGACGGAGAAGAGAAACCCCGCCGGGGCAGGAAAGCCAAATATGAGGACGAGTATGAGGAATATAAGGCCAAGCAGCGGCCCAGCCGCCCGGCGGCTCCCGCAGCGGCAGCCAGGGCCGGCGGCTCTGTGAGGGCCGGGGACAGGAGCCAGAGCGCTCCCGCCAGGAACCCCGCTCCCGCCCGCAATGCCGACCCCTTTGCCGAGTGGGAAAAGGCTAACGCCAGAGTGGACGCCCAGCGCAGCGGCAGCTATGCAGCCAGGGCCATGGGGGCCCAGCAGAGCCCCGTGCAGCAGCCCAGGCCCACCGCACCCCAGCAGCAGGCGGTCTATCGGCCCCCGGTGCAGCGGTCCGCCCAGCAGAGCTCTGTACAGCGCAGCGCCCAGCAGAGTCCCGTACAGCGCAGCGCCCAGCCGGCAGCCCCTTATACTCAGCCTGTCCCAAGT
>DBFSDV010000026.1:0-2645 GCA_048417135.1 Candidatus Limivicinus sp.
GGTCAACGCCATGGGTGAGCTGCCCATCGCCCATCAGGTGGACTGGCCCCGCATCGGCAAGGCGTATGCCGCCATGGATGAGGCGGAGCGCAAGGCCGCCAACGACGGCCTCAATGCCTGGCTGCGCACCATGCGCGGCAACTACAAGGCCCTGTGCGCCCTCTGGGCAGCCAAGGACTACGACGCCATGGTCAAACTCATGGATGGCGCGTCCGACCCCGGCCCCATCAGCGGGGACAAGCCCGGTGACGGCCAGTAAGCTGCTCTCCGTCGCCCGCTCTCAGCTGGGGATCACCGAGTCCCCGGCTGGGAGCAACCGTGTGAAATACAATGAGGAATACTACGGCAGGCCGGTCAGCGGGCGGCAGTACCCGTGGTGCGTCGTCTTCCAGTGGTGGTGCTTCCGGGCGGCTGGCGCGTCCCGCCTGTTCTACGGCGGGGGCCAGACGGCCTCCTGCACGGCCCTGTACAGCTACCACAAAAAGCGCAACCAGGCCGTCACGGACTTCATGCCGGGGGATCTGGTGTTCTTCAATTTCAGCGGCGGCACGGCGACGGAGCACGTGGGCCTCTGCGAGAGCTATGACGGCGTTTATATCACCACCATAGACGGGAATACCGGGACGGGCAATGAAGCCAACGGCGGGGCCGTGATGCGCCGCAGACGGCACAAAAGATACATTGTCGGGGCGTACCGTCCCGCATACCAGAAGGAGACCGCTATGACTACGGAAGAAGCCAAGAGCACATTGAAAGCCAAGGCCGGTCTGAGCGATACCACCATCGAGTACCTGTGGAGCTACCGCTGGGGCGATGAGCTGCTGGTCAAGCTGGCCAAGGCGATGGAGGGCAAAGGATGAACGGGAACAAGATTACGGCGGGCACCATCGCCCGCACCATTATCCTGTTGCTGGCACTGGTCAACCAGGTGCTGGGCATGCTGGGCATCCAGATTATCCCGATCGAGGATGAGGTCATCAACACGGCGGTGTCCACGGTCTGGACGGTCATCGCGGCGCTGGCGGCATGGTGGAAGAACAACAGCTTTACCCAGGCGGCCTTGATGGGAGACCGGGTCAAGAACGAAGTAAAGGCCGGAAGCACGGTTACATTTTCGGAAGACCGGGGGGGCTGATGCATGGAGGACATCGCTGTCAAGGTGGCCGAGATCGACCAGCGCAGCAAAAGCAATACGCACCGGCTCGACAAAGTAGAGGAGCGGCAGGACAACCTTGACAAGCTGGTGTCCTCTGTATCGGCGCTGGCCAACGAGCAGGAGCACATCAAAGAGGATGTCACTGAGATCAAGACCGACGTGAAAAGCCTGACAGAGCGGCCCGGGAAGCGCTGGGACAGCATTGTGGGGGCCATCATCACAGGCGTGGTGAGTTTCATCGTCGCCTGGGCGCTCAAGGGCGGGATATGACTACAAGACAAGCCCGGACGGCATGGAGTGATCACAGCCTTCCGGGCTTTTTTGTTTGTTCCCGCCACCCGGAGCATCGGCTCTTGGGTGGCGGGGGATGTTTTTGTGTGCGCTGAGTTGCAAAATTTGCGCGACGGCCATGGAAGCAAATTATACCATAATAATACTATCCAACGGCTTATTGAGATATTTGGGACAAATTTGTCCCCACCGCCCAAGAGCAAATACTCTGGGCGGTGGGGAGTTACAGCTTTAAATTGTGACCAGAATCATTTCTTTTCCAGGGGTATCTCTCCAAGTTTCGTTTCGAAGTCTTTAATATACTCCTTGCAGGCCCATTCAATTTCCTTGATGCGAGAGCGCCCATAATACTGGCCGATATAAGTCATTTTTCGAGCGACATCTTCGTTCATGACCATAGTGAATTTTAAGTCCATGTTACCACCTCACGGATATTCTACCCATTAGGTGTGCTTTTGGGGCTCAAACAGTATTGACATGGTATTGGAACAGTGATAAAATTTTAGAAAGGAACCGGGCAGGAGCGGCTACTCCTACCCGGCGAGCATTAACCTGTGTGTCGTATATTCGTGGCGACGAGATCAATAAACTGTGAATTAGTGGGACGCTCGGTGAGGTGGTAATGGGCCATTTCATCGAGCGTTCTGCGTCCTCCGCGATCCCAGCACACCTTAACTGCCGTGCGCATAGTTCGCTCTACATTTGAGGCGCTGGTTCCACGCAGCTTTGCAATCTCCGGATACAAATCTTTGGTGATGTAGCGGGTTCGAACAGGATTTTGCGCGACCTGGGCGATGGCTAGTGCGAGATAGTCAAACCCATCCAGCGACCGTGGGATGCGAAGGTGGGTCAACTTTTCCTCTACCTTAAATAACAGTTCATCTTGTAGCCACTCGGGCAGGGGTTCAAATGTAATAGCCATGACGTTCATCCTTTCTCTTTTTCTATTGGATACGCCATGTATTCAGGAGGGCCGCGGCAGAATGGTGGAGGCCCTCTCTTTTTACGGTCATAGAGGCCGAAACCATGCCCCCAATTTTGCCCCCAAGTGCCCCAACTTTGCCCCGAAATCGTGCAACCTATAGGGGGTGACAGCTTGCTCAGGACACAACAAAAAACCCCGTAACCATAACGGCTACGGGGTTTTTGCTTGGTGGACGATACAGGACTTGAACCTGTGACCTCCCGCACGTCAAGC
>DBFSDV010000027.1:0-47715 GCA_048417135.1 Candidatus Limivicinus sp.
GAAGAGGAGGAGATGGAAGAATACCTGCGCCAGAAGGCCCTGGAAGATGAGCGTTGGGAGAACTGAGCCCCGGCGCAGCAAAAAATAAATCGGGAATAATTAAAGGACTGAGAAAAACTCTCAGTCCTTTAATCATATTCCGCCCCCTCCAGCTCCAGCAGGCGGCGCTTTATATCCAGGCCCCCGGCGTAGCCGGTGAGCCGGCCCCCGGCCCCCAGCACCCGGTGGCAGGGGATGATTATGCTGATGGGGTTGTGGCCCACGGCGCCGCCCACCGCCTGGGCGGACATGCGCTCCAGCCCCGGGCGCTTTGCCAGCTCCCTTGCCAGCTGCCCGTAGGTGACGGTTCGGCCATAGGGTATCTCCAGCAGCAGCTCCCAGACCTCCATGGCAAAGGCGCTGCCCCGGGGCCTGAGCTTCAGCTCCCCCGGCTCCGGCCTCTCCCCGGCAAAGTAACGGTCCAGCCAGCGGCGGGTCCGGGCAAAGAGCTCCCCCTCACCGCCGCCCAGGGGCGGCAGCTCTTTGGGGAAATATTTCTGTCCCATGAGCCACAGCCCCACAAGGGCCCCGTCCTCCTCCGCCATCACATATGCGCCCAGAGGGGACTCATAGAGGGCGGCCCTCACTGCTCGTCACCCTTGCCGTCCAGCTCCTGCCGACGCTTTTTGTAGGCGGACAGGGCGAGGGATAGGGCCAGCAGGCACAAAATGAAGGTGGTAAAGCCGGCAATGGCCACGGTTATCAATGCGGTGAACAGATCGCCGTAGCTGAGGTAATTGTATACCGCTACAAATATACCGGTGACCAGTCCCGCCAACAGGCTGATAAGCAGGATGTTCTTGAAGCTGGAGATGCCCCGCCGGCTCCAGACTCCCAGGCGTATGCAGCCGATCACCATGTAAAGGCTGGAGGCCATAAAGACTATCCATTCGCCTTTGAGGTACTTCTCCGCCTCATCTTTGTACACCAGCATCTGCACCATCATGCTCAGCAGCAGGGCTCCCCAGGTGAGCCAGAAGCCCCAGCTCTCCAGCTTTCGCAGGCTCTGTTCCTGCATCTCGTCCAGTTGGCTTTTGCCTTTTTTAAAGAGTTTCATCTTCCTCGTCCTCCCAAAATAGTTCGTCCAAAGTCTTGCCCAGCACCCGGCATATGGTCAGGCACAGCTTTATTGTGGGGTTATACTCCCCCTGCTCTATGGCGTTTATGGTCTGCCGGGAGACCCCGGCGGCGTCGGCCAGGACCTTTTGGGTCATGTCCCGCTCCGCCCTTGCCGCCTTCAGCTTCAGGTTTTTCGACATCTCATCACCTCTGGGCATAATGTAGCACATAACAGATATAATGTCAAGTATATATTACACCGCGTCAAATAAAAATGTCCTGAGCCTAAAAAGCCCGGGACATTTCAAAGGGGATATGAACTTGACTTAAAGCCGGAGGCGCCTCACAGCAGGGCGATGAGGGCCTCCACGTCCTCCTCCTTTGTGGCCCAGCTGGTGGCCAGACGGATGGCCACCCGTCCGTCCTCCATCCACTGCCAGAGATTGAACTGGACATTTTCCCGGAGTTTTTCCATCTGCTCCCGGGTGAGGATGGGGAACTGCTGGTTGGTGGGGGAATCCATCAGCAGCTCATAGCCCTTGTCCAGGCAGGCCTGCTTTATCTTCATGGCCAGGTCTATGGCGTGGCGGCTTATATGGAAATAGAGGCCGTCGGTGAACAGGGCGTCAAATTGCTGGCTCACAATGCGCATCTTGGCCAAGAGCGCCCCGTGCTGCTTGACGCTGGTGAGGAAGTGCTTGGGCATGTTGTGCTTGGTGAATACCAGGGCCTCCCCGCAGAGGGCGCCCACCTTGGTGCCGCCGATGTAGAACAGGTCGGTGAGCTCCACCACGTCGGCCAGAGTCACATCCGTCTCCGGGCTCATGAGGCCGTAGCCCAGCCGGGCCCCGTCCATGTACAGGCTCAGACCGTATTTATGGCAGCACTCTGACAGGGCGGAGAGCTCCGCCTTGGTGTAGAGGGTGCCGAACTCCGTGGGGTGGGAGATGTATACCAGGCCCGGCTGCACCAGGTGCTCCCGCACCTCGTCGTTGACAAAGGCCTCCATGTACTTTTCCAGGTCCGCCGCCATTATCTTGCCCTGGACGTGGGGAATGGCCAGCACCCGGTGGCCGGAGTATTCAATGGCCCCGGCCTCGTGGACATTGATGTGGCCGGTGTCGGCAGAGATGACCCCCTCATAGCTTTGCAGCATGGAGTCGATGGCCACCTGGTTGGTCTGGGTGCCTCCCACCAGGAACTGGATTTCCAGGTCGTCCCGGCCGCAGGCGGCGCATATCTTGGCCTTGGCGGCCTGGGTCTGCTCGTCGTCGCCGTAGCCGGGCAGGGAGACCATGTTCAGCTCCATGAGGTGTTCCAGGACCTTGGGGTGGGCCCCCTCGGTATAGTCAGAGAGAAAAGACAGCATAAAAATATCCTCCGAGATATAAGGTCGGAGGAGATTTTAAACGTTTCTGTTCTATTATGCAACTTTTATTGCAAAGGACTCAGGCTATGGTGAGGTAGCCGGAGGCTGCCTTCTTCAGACCCTCGGGGTCATTGACAGCGTAGAAGACGAAACGGTCGCACATGCTGCTCTGCTGATCCAGCAGTGCGCCGGTGAGAGTGGCGACGCGGCGCTTGCAGGCAGAGAGCTTATCGGCGTCGGGGCCGCAGAGCAGGGACTTGTGTCCGTCCTCGTCAAGAGCCAGCTTTGCGGTGGGGATGCTGGAGAGGGCCACGCTGCGCACGTCGCTGGGGGTGACCAGGATGAGCTTGTCGGTGGTGAGGACATAGGAGCACTTGCGCAGCTTCTTGATGTCCAGCACCGGGGAGACCACCGCGTATACGGCGACGGCTACCAAAACAATCACGACCCCCCATTTTATGCCGGCGCCGGAGTTGACGGCGGAAATGAAGTAGGCAGCGATAATGGCCACGGATACCAGGGCAACTATGATGCTGCGGCGGGTGTAGTAGTTCTTGTGGGTCTTGTCCATGGGCTGGAAGTCCTCGGCCTGGCCGGTCCAGAGCACCTTTTCCCCATGGCCCAGATAGTCTTTGATTCTTTCATTCATATGTGCGACCTCCCTTGTTTTTTCCATGGCCCATTATAGTCCCGGGGAAATTAAATGTGCGCAAAGGAGGAAGCCGGGAGCGTTAAGACTCCGCAAATATACAGGAAAACCGGGGGAAATGCCGTTAAGATACCGTAAAGATGCAAAAAAGTGCCCCCATGCCCGGAGGAGAGAGAGGACATGGGGGCGGAGAAAAGAAAGAAACGGATATGCTTTTTATTGTGCTGCATGCAAGGACTTTCAGTCCCCTTCTATCATGCGGTAGCCCACACCGACTTCGGTGAAGATATATTGGGGCTCGGCGGGGTTCTTCTCTATCTTGCGGCGGATGTTGGCCATGTTCACCCGGAGTATCTGGTTGTTGCCCTTGCTCTGGGGGCCCCACAGCTCCTTCATGATGAAGTCGTAGGTGAGCACCTTCCCGGCGCACTTGCCCAGCAGGGCCACTATCTTGTACTCGTTCTGGGTGAGGCGGCAGTTCTCTCCGGCGATGAGCACCTGGTGCTTGTCATAGTCTATGGTGAGATCCCCGGCGGTGAATTTGCCGGAGTTGGAGATGGCCTCGTTGCCCAGGCCGGAGCGGGTGTGGCGTATGGCCACCCGCACCCGGGCCAGCAGCTCCGCGGGGCTGAAGGGCTTGGTCACATAGTCGTCCGCCCCCTTGTCCAGGGCCTGGACCTTGTCCCGCTCATAGCTGCGGGCGGAGACCACGATGATGGGCATGCTGGTCCAGGAGCGCACCGTCTCTATGATGTCCATGCCGTCCATGTCCGGCAGTCCCAGGTCCAGCACCACCAGGTCCGGACAGTGGGAGCTTATCATGGAGAAGGCCTCGCTGCCGGAGGTGGCCACGATGACGTCGTAGCCGTTGGCGGTGAGTATGGCCTTTATCAGGCCGGAGATGGTCTTCTCGTCCTCCACCACCAGTATCTTGTCTTTTATGGTCATAAGTTTACGCTCCTTTGTTTTCCAGGGGCAGAGTGAACTCCACTCTCGCCCCGCCCTGGGGCAGGTTTTCCGCCCGGATATGGCCGCCGTGGGCCTCCACTATGCTGCGGCAGACGCTGAGGCCTATGCCCATGCAGCGGGTGGTGTCCGCCGCGCCCTTGCCGCTGAGGGGCAGGCTGCCGTCGAACAGGTGGGGCAGGGTCTCCTGGGCTATGCCCACGCCGTTGTCCTCCACGCCTATGGCCACGCTGTCCGCCGCCGGCCGGGCATAGAGGCGTATCTCCGTGGTGTGCCGGCCGTGGGTGCGGGCATTGTCCATCAGGTTGAAGATGACCTGCTCTATGAGCATGGCGTCCATGGGCACCAGCAGCACCTCCTCCGGCACGGAGACGGAGACCTTCACGTCGTCGCAGCGCTTTTTGAAGTTCATCAGCGCCTCGCTGAAGACCTCCTCCACTATCTCCTCCTGCTTGTTTATGCGGCCTATCTCCTCCCCGCTGATACGGGTTATGGACAGGAGGTTCTCCACCATGCGGCAGAGCCAGTCGGCGTCCTGCTTGGCGTCCATGAGCAGCTCTCTCTGCTGCTCGCCGCTGAGGGCCTGGCCCCTGTCCTCCAGCACCGTGGCGATGGAGCCGCTGATGGCGGTGAGGGGGGTGCGCAGGTCGTGGGACACGGCCCTGAGCAGGTTTGCCCGCATCTTCTCCCGCTCCGACTCGGCCCTGAGCTTTTCCTGGGCCTTCAGCCGGGTGGTGAGGGTGCTCACCGCAAAACCCACCGCCAGCATGGTCATGAAGGTGAGGGGGTAGCCGTAGACGGAGAAGTCCAGCTTCAGGTAGGGGTAGGTGAAGGCGTAGTTAACGCCCAGCACGCTGCTGCCCGCGGCCAGCAGGCCGTAGAAATAGCCCTCGGTGCACAGGGCCACCACCAGCACCGCCAGCACGAAGATCATGGGCACGTGGGTGTCCGAGGTGGTGGTGCGCCCCAGCAACCAGCACAGCAGCGAGGCCACGGCCATGGCGGCGGCGAAGATGGCCCAGCCCTTGGCGGACAGGGGGAAATATTTTTTCAAAAATTCTTTGACTCGGGTCATGGCTTCAACTCCCTGTAAAGTATAACACAGCCCGGTGTTAAGTGTGCGCTAAGAAATTTACACCCCTCCCGGGCCCGAGGGCCGGAGGACAAAAGACCCGGCAGGGGATTTCCCTGCCGGGCGGGCGTTTATTTAATGTCGTCAAAGAAGCTGTCGTCTATGGAGCCCTCGTAGCTGTCATAGCGGTCGTTGGGGTCCACGGAATAGGTCCGGGGGCTCTGCCGCTCCTGGGCGTACATCCGCTCCCGCTCCATGCGCCGGCGCTGCTCCATGCGGCGGCGTTCCCTCAGATGCCGCTGGCGCAGGCGGCGGTAGCGCATCACCAGTATGAGGTAGAGCAGCAGGAAGGCCAGCACCAGCACTATGATGGCAATGACCCAGCCCTGGGAGAATACCTCCGCAATGCGCTGCTTCATGTATTCCACCCGGCTCAGCTCCACCTCGCTGTTGTTCACCAGGGTGACCTTTCCCAGGACTCTGCCCTCATAGCTGAGGGTCATCTCTCCCAGGGGCGTACCGGCGGCAATGGGGGCCACCAGCTGCTCATCATAGAGGACGATGTCCCGGGTGATGCTCTCCGCCGTCACGTCCTTGGGCAGCAGGGCGGTGAGGGAGCTCTGGGGCCGGAGCATGGCGCTGCCCCCGTCGCTGAGCTCCACAGGTACGCTCATCACGTTTTCACTGGTGGAGATGATGCTCTGATGGGAGAAGTTGTTGAAGACCCAGTCGTACAGGGCTATGGTGTCGTCAAAATTGTAATATTTATCTATCTGGGCGTTCAGCTCCCCGTCGCAGCCCATGACCACCGCCAGCACGTTGATGTCGCTGCGCTGAGCGGTGGAGACCAGGCAGTAGCCTGCGGCCTGGGTGTAGCCGGTCTTGACGCCGGAAGCCCCCTCATAGAGGTAGCTGCCGTTCCTGGCATAATAGGCGTCGTCGGTGAGAAGGGCGTTGGAGTTGGAGAAGGCGTTGCCCCAGTTCACGTCGGGGTTAGAGGACTGGTAGCTGGTGGTGTTGGCCATCTCCATGAACATGGGGTACTTCATGGCCTCCACGGTGATGAGGTACAGGTCATAGGCGGAGCTGTAGTGGTCCGTGGCGGGCAGGCCGTTGGTGTTCATGAAGTGGGTGTTGGCGCAGCCCAGCTCTGCCGCCTTGGCGTTCATTTCCTCCACAAAGGCGCTGAGGCTGCCGGAGATGTAGGTACCCAGGATATTGGTGGCCTCGTTGGCGGAGTGGAGCATGGTGCAGTAGAGCAGGTCCTTGACGGAGACCTGCATACCGGGAGTGATGCCGGCGGTGCTGCTGTCCTCCGCCATACCGGTGAGGCAGTCGTCCTGGGCGGTGACCATGTCCTCCAGGGAGATGCGCCCCTCATCCAGGGCCTCCAGGGCCAGCAGGGTGGTCATTATTTTGGTGAGGCTGGCGGGGGCCCGCTGCTCATCCTTGTTCAGTTCAAAGAGGATGTTTCCCGTGTCCAGGTCCACCAGCAGGGCGGCCTTGCCGTTGAGGCTGGGGTCCTCCAGGGCGTAGGCTCCCGGGGCGGCAAAGGCCATCACCAGGCATATTATCAGCACTAGGGGAAAGATGCGGAAAATTTTCATTTTGTTCTCCCGTTTTCTCTGGAATATGGTATAGTAGCACTGTATAATATGTGCATACCTTGTTATTATAAATTTTCTGACAGAAAATTGCAACCATAAGTTCCCCCCGAGGAAAAGATTAAAATATTAAAAAGGCGGACGGCTGACATGAAGATCCTGGTGGTAGACGACGAGAAGCTGCTGGTAAAGGGCATAAAATTCAATCTGGAGAACGAGGGCTACACCGTGGACGCCTGCTACGACGGGGAGACGGCGGTGGAGCTGGCCCGGAAGGGGGACTATGACCTTATCATCCTGGACCTTATGATGCCGAAAAAGGACGGGCTGGAGGCCTGCCAGGAGATACGGGGCTTTTCCACCGTGCCCATCATCATGCTCACCGCCCGCAGCCAGGATGCGGATATGCTCATGGGCTTTGAGTCCGGGGCGGACGACTATGTGACCAAGCCCTTCAACATCCTGGCCCTGAAGGCCCGGGTGCGGGCCCTGCTGCGCCGGGCCTCCATCACCGCCGCCCCGGAGCACAGCGCCCCGGAGCTGCTGAAGGCCGGGCACATCAGCCTGGACGAGCAGGGCCGCCGGGCCATGAAGGACGGCCGGGAGGTGGAGCTGACCATGAAGGAGTTCGACTTGATGCTTTTCCTGATGAAAAACCCCGGCAAGGTCTACAGCCGGGAGAGCCTGCTGGACCTGGTCTGGGGCTACGACTACCAGGGGGACACCCGCACCGTGGACGTGCATGTGCGCCGCCTGCGGGAGAAGCTGGAGCTGAACCCGGCCAAGCCCAAATACATCCTCACCAAGTGGGGCGTGGGCTACTACTTCGCCCAGTAAAGGGGGAGCGTTATGAGGAGCCTGCGCTTCAGGTTTTTCTTTTTTCTGGCCATACTGCTGATAGTGCTGCTGCTGATGCTGAACATCTTCCCCATCACCTCCTCCCGGGACACGGTGTTCCAGGAGAAGGAGAGCTCCATCTCCGGCCAGGCGGCCATACTGGCCACCTCCCTGGCCAAGCTGGACGAGCCGGACCAGGCCAGCGTGAGCGAGGTGCTCAGGCTGCTGAACATCACCGGCTTTGAGCGCACCGTGGTGGTGGACACCCAGGGCCGGACCCTGTACTATACCTATGGCAGCTCCGCCCAGGACAGCGAGGAAACGGACCTGAACACCGCCCTCTCCGGCAAGACGGTGTTCCGCTCCCGGTATGACGGGGACTCCTTCCTCAGCAGCTACGCCATACCCATCAGCCGCCAGGGCTCCATAACCGGGGCGCTGTACATGGTGGAGCGGGACGTGGTGAGGGCGGTGATAATCCTGGACGTCCAGAGCCAGATACGCATCATCTCCGCCGTGATAGTGCTGACGGTGCTGATATTGGCGGTGATCTTCTCCTCGGTGATACTGCGGCGCATCCACGAGCTCTCCAGCTCCATGCGCATCGTGGCCGCCGGGGACTACAGCCACCGGCTCCAGGTCAGCGGCAGCGACGAGCTGACGGACCTGGGCAACGAGTTCAACTCCCTCACCCAGCGGCTGGACGCCACGGAGCAGGAGCGCCGCCGCTTCGTCTCCGACGCCTCCCATGAGCTGAAGACTCCCCTGGCCTCCATCCGCCTGCTCTCCGACAGCATAGTGCAAAACGAGAACATGGACGCAGAGACAGTGCGGGAATTCGTCACCGACATCGGCAACGAGGCCGAGCGGCTCCAGCGCACCACGGAGAAGCTGCTGGACCTGTCCCGCCTGGACGACGATATCCAGGTCATGCCGGAGCCGGTGGACGTAAAGCAGGTGACGGTGGACGCCCTGGTGTTTTTAAAGCCCCTGGCCAAGGAGCGGCAGATACGTCTGCGCTGCGAGCTGGAGGAGGGCTGTGTGGTCATGGCCACCGTGGACGACATGTTCCACATAATCTTCAATCTCATAGAGAATGCAATAAAATACAACGTGGACCGGGGCAGCGTCTTCGTGAAGCTGGAGCAGAGCGGGGACAAGGTGCAGCTCACCGTGGAGGACACTGGCATAGGCATCCCGGAGGAAGACAGGTACAATATCTTCACCCGCTTCTACCGGGTGGATAAGGCCCGTTCCCGGGAGGCCGGGGGCAGCGGCCTGGGGCTGAGCATAGTCCACGCTGCAGTGAAAGCCCACGGCGGCACCATCCTGGTGGGCGAGAACAAGCCCCGGGGCTCCCGGTTCACGGTGAGCTTTCCAAAACCCACGGAGGAAGAGACGGGAATATGAACAACATCGGAAAGATACAGGAAAAACTTGGAGCCCTGGGCCTGGACGGCCTGCTGATAACGGAGGAGAAGGACCAGCGCTACGCCTCGGGCTTTGCCTTTAGCGACGGGGCGGTGCTGGTGGGCCGGGAGAAGGCCTGGCTCATCACCGACTCCCGGTATATCGAGGCGGCGGAGAAGGCCGCCGGGGCCGCCCTCACCGTGCAGCTCTATGACCGGCAGCTGCCCCTGAAGGAGCTGCTGCGCCGGGACATAAAGGAGGCGGGCATGGAGCGCCTGGCCGCCCAGGACGATAAGCTGAGCCACCGGGAGTATCTGGACTATGAGAAGGCCCTGGGCCTGGAGCTCAGGCCCTGCGGGGAGCTGCTCCGGGAGCTGAGAGCCTCCAAGAGCCGGGAGGAGCTGGAATATATGCAGCAGGCCCAGGACATAGCGGAGCTGGCCCTGGAGGAGGTGCTGCATGTGATAAAGCCGGGGATGACGGAGAGGGAAGTGATGGCGGAGCTGGTGTATTCCACCCTGCGCCACGGCTCCGAGGGCAATTCCTTTGAGCCCATCGTCGTCACCGGGGAGAAGACCAGCATGCCCCACGGGGTGCCCGGGGACAAGGTGATAAAGGCCGGGGACTTTGTGACCATGGACTTCGGCTGCATAAAGGGCGGCTACTGCTCCGACATGACCCGCACCGTAGCTGTAGGCCATGCCACGGAGGAGATGAAGCAGGTGTATGACATCGTGCTTCGGGCCCAGCTGGCGGGGATAGCCGCCGCCAGGCCTGGCATACCCGGCCGGGATATAGACGCCGCCGCCAGGAAGGTGATAAGCGAGGCGGGCTACGGGGAATATTTCGGCCACGGCTTCGGCCACAGCCTGGGCTTGGACATCCACGAGAGCCCCAGCGCAAACCCCTCGGGCCTGGAGCCCATGCCGGAGGGGGCGGTGTGCTCTGCGGAGCCGGGTATCTATCTGCCCGGCCGCTTCGGGGTGCGCATCGAGGACGTGATGGTCCTGGAGAAGGGGGGCTGCCGCCTGCTCACAAAAGCGAAGAAGGAGCTGCTCATCCTGCCGGCCCGGGGCTGAGGCGGCGGCTTTGACAAATAATGCTTGCAAAACAGGACCGGATACTGTAAAATGTCTAAGATAAATATATAAATTTATTTGGGAGGTCCCTTTTATGATTACAGCAGGCGATTTCAGAAACGGCGTCACCTTTGAGATGGACGGCCAGGTCATGCAGGTCATCGAGTTCCAGCATGTGAAGCCCGGTAAGGGCGCAGCCTTCGTGCGCACCAAGATGAAGAACGTCATCACCGGCGCCGTCACCGAAACTTCCTTCAACCCCACCGCAAAGTTTGAGAACGCCACCGTAGACCGCATGACCATGGAGTACAGCTATTCCGACGGCAACCTGTACTACTTCATGAATCCGGAGACCTACGAGCTGGAGCCTGTGGATCAGTCCGTCCTGGGCGACAACTTCAAGTTCGTCAAGGAGAACATGGAGTGCACCATCTACTCCTACAAGGGCAAGGTCTTCAACGTGGAGCCCCCCTTCTTTGTGGAGCTGGAAGTCACCGAGACCGACCCCGGCTTTGCCGGCAACACCGCCACCAACGCCACCAAGCCCGCCACTCTGGAGACCGGCGCCGAGATAAAGGTGCCCCTCTTCATCGAGCCCGGCGAGAAGGTGAAGATCGACACCCGCACCGGCGAGTATCTGTCCAGAGCGTAAACTCTGAAACCGGGGGGCTGTCCCCCAAGGCACAGGAAGATGTATTTTGTTCAACAAAAAGGAGGTTTTCCAAATGACTGTAGTTGAAAAAGCCGCATATCTCAAAGGATTGGTAGAGGGTCTGGGCATAGAGCCTGATTCCCGGGACGGCAAACTGTGGGGCGCTCTGGGCGAGCTGCTTTCAGACATGGCTCATGAGATCGAAGACCTTCAGGCCACGGACATGGACCATGCCGAGGCCCTGGACGAAATGGCTGAGGAGCTGAGCTATCTGGAGGACCTGGTCTGCGACCTGGACGAGCCGGAGGACTTTGACGACGAGGACTGCGACGGCGACTGTGACTCCTGCGGCCTCTGCGACGAGGACGAGGAGGACGACGAGCCGGAGTATGACGGCGTCATCTATGACGTCACCTGCCCCGTCTGCGGCGAGGAGATCAGCTTTGACGAGGAGACCCTGGAAAAGGGCTCCATCGAGTGCCCCTCCTGCGGCGAGACTCTGGAGTTCGACCTGGAGGACGAGAAGGAGGACTGAGACCCTCCCCACCCCATTCAAGCGCGAATACTTCTGACAGATAAAAAACCTGAGGACCTGTTTTAATGGGTCCTCAGGTTTTTGTTGTTTTGCCGCTTCGGCCGCCGCTCACCAGTCCGGGCGGTAGCTCATGCGGAAGGAGACCTCCGGGGCCGGGTTTTCCACCCGGTCGGTGACCGTGCCGGTCTCGTCATAGTAGATGCGCTCTATGCAGTTGCCCTCCTCGTCGTAGACGTTCTCGTACCAGCTGGGGCGCACATAGAGGCCCTGGGTGTAGCGGCGCAGCTCCCTGCCCTGCTGGTCGTACTCGTAGGTGTACCATATGTAGGTGACGCCGTAGAGGCCGAACTCGGAGTGCTCCACGATGTTGCCGTTTTCGTCATAGCGGCTGTCGCTGCCGTGGCTCAGATAGCCCCCGGAGGGATAGGCGGCGTAGTGGGTGCGGTTGCCGTTTTTGTCGTAGACGCTCAGCTCCCGGCTGACGCTGCCGTCATAGTCGTAGAAGTAGGTCCAGACGCTGAAGCTGCCGTCCTCGTTGTAGCTGAAATCCGTCTGGGTGTTCAGCTCCCCCTGGGAGTCATACTGCTTCTGGCACAGCAGCCGGTTTTCCTCGTCGTATTCGTATTCGCTCCACTCGGTGCAGCGGCCGGTGGAGTCGTAGCGGCTGCGGCTGAGCTCCAGGCCGTTTTCGTCGTAGGTGTATTCCCGCCAGTAGTCCGCCTTCCGGTCGGCGCTGTAGCGGGTGAAGCGCAGGAGCTGGCGGCTGCTGCTGTACTCGTAGACCTCCCAGTACAGGGCCTTGCCGTTGGCGCTGTAGCGTATGTATTGGAGCAGATTGCCGTAGGCGTCGTAGCTGCTCTTGGCCAGCAGCACTCCCTCGTCGGTGTATTCATAGAGGGTCTGCTGCTCCACGCTCCCCTCCGGGGAGAGGACCAGCGACTCCGTGAGCCGCCCGTCCTGATAGCTCCACTCCCGGGAGAAGCTGAGCCGGGTGCCCCCGGCGTATATGCGCAGGGAGCAGAGATTGCCGCTTTCGTCGTAGGCGGTCTCCCGGCGGAAGAGTATGCTGCCGTCGGCGCGCTGCTTTACGTGGCTGGTGACGCGGCCCTGGCCGTCATAGCTGTATACATCGAAGACCGGGGTTTCCTGGGGCCGGGAGGCGGAGGCAAGGCTGAAGACCAGGCCCACCGCCAGCAGCACTGCCGCCGCCGCGCAGATAAGGAGCAGCCGGCGGAGGCGGGCCTTTTTCCTGCGGGCCGGAGCCGGAGGACTCTCGGGTTCCGGGGGCTCTTCCCCCTCTGCGGCTGTCAAATCTTCCGCCGCCTCGGCCGGGGAGAAGCTCTCCGTTGCCGGGGCCGCCTCCCCCACCTCCGGGGCCTCAGGGCCGGCCTCCGGGAGCTCTTCCCGGGTCAGCCGTTCCTGCTCGTCCCGTTCCGGGGAATTTATACGTTCTGTTGTGCTGCGGGGTTCAGGCATAGTTATCCTCCGTAGATAGTGTATAGGCGCCGGGCTTATTTCCGGTGCTTGAGTTTGGTGACCAGGCCCGGGGAGATGTGCCCGGCCAGCACCAGCAGGCGGAACACCGCCATGTTCAGCCAGACCTGCCTGCTGCGCACCACGGCGCAGAGGAAATTGGGCACCGGGCCGCCGAAGACCTTCCGGCAGCGCAGGCGCACCTGGGGCTCGTTGATGATGCCGCGCACATAGCTGCGCTTTTCCCGGGAACTCAGGGGGCAGCTGGGGGAGAAGAGGGTGGTCATGCAGGAGAAGATGCTCTTGGCGAACATGTAGCGGCAGTCCGCATCCGTCTCCTCGCCGCAGCCCAGGGAGGCGCAGAGCCGCTGCACCACGGCGTCCGCCTCCAGGCAGACTCCGGGCTTGTCCTGGCAGAAGCGGCTTATAAGGCTCTCCCCGGGGTGCATGATGTAGCGGTACTTGCACTCCGGAAGTATCTTCACGCTGCGGCACTGCTCCAGGCAGCGGAAGATGAAGAGCCGGTCCTCCCCCCAGCGGTAGTCGGGGAAGCGGTGCCGGGAGCCGATGAGCTCCGCCTTGAAGAGCTTGCCCCAGACCTGGTTGAAGAGGTTGGATTTATACAGCCGGCCGAAGGCGGCGCCCAGGCTCTCCCGGTCCAGCAGCTGCTCCGGCTCGAAGTAGTTCAGGGGCGGCTTTTTATCTTTGACTATGGTAAAGCCAAAGAAGACCATGTCGGCCCCCTCCGCTCCCGCCATGGCGTATTCCACCGCGTCCGGCAGAAGCTCGTCGTCGGCGTCGGCAAACATCACGTATTCCGTCCCCGGCTCCAGGGCGTCCAGGCCCCGGTTCCGGGCCAGGGCGGGGCCGCCGTTGGGGACGCTTATGGGTCTGAGCCTTTCGTCCTGCCGCTGCATACGCCGGAGGATCTGGGCTGTGTCGTCGGTGGAGCCGTCGTCCACCACTATGAGACGCAGGTCCCTGTAGCTCTGTTCCAGGATGCTGCGGACGGCTTTTTCTATATAGTGCCCGGCGTTGTAGGCGGGCATGATAACGGCAAGTCTTGCTGCCTTGTGCTCCATGCTTTCCTCCTGTGTCAGCTGCGTCTGCTGCCGGGCTCTTCTCTGTAGACCTCCATGAAGAAGTCGTACATGGGCAGCAGCTTCCCGTAGGCCTCCGCCAGCAGCTCCGGCAGCTCCGGGCTGAGAACGTCGCCGCCGAAGTCCCTGGTGATCTCCAGGCCCAGGCGCTTGCGGTTGTACCATAGGTCGATGACCGGGCTCCGGCTGCCCTTGGGCCGGGCGTATTCCTCCCCGGTGACGGCAAAGCCGGTCCTGGCCGCGGCCCTGGCCAGGCGCTCGAAGCGGGCGGGGTTTGCGTCCACCTTCCGGCGGAAGGCGGCCATCTGGGCGGCGGTGGCGCTGTAAAAGCCCATGCCGTAGCTGTAGTCGGCGGCGCCCACTTCAAACCAGAAGCAGGGCCCCTCCAGCAAAATGTCGTTGTCTTTAAGGGAGAACCACATGTGGTCCTTGTAGGGCCCACGGCCGAAGAGCCGCCGGGCGTCCCGGTAGATGCGGGAGACGTGGAGCCGGAAGCTGCGCCGGGGGAAGCGCCGGGCCATGAGCTCCGCGGTGTCCGCGGCCAGGGCTTTGAAGGGGGTGTTCAGAACCCGTTCAAATTCTTCCTTGTGCTCCAGAAACCAGGGCCTCTCGTTGTTGAAAGCCAGTTCCCACAAAAAATTGCTGGTCTGGCGGGTAAATCCTTCAAACATGCCTTTATCGTCTGTCTCCTGAGGAATTTTTCCATGATATTCTAGCACACTTGCCGGAGATTATCAATATTATCCCCTCAATGAGGATACTGTACAAAAGTTTGCGGATGTGATATATTTTCTGTAAATGCGAGTAATTCCCGCCGGAGCCTCGGCGGAGAGAATGGAGACAGAAAAATGAAGATAATCATTGCCGGCGCCGGCAAGATAGGCTACAGCGTGGCGGGCATCCTGGCCGACGAGGGCCATGACATCACCGTTATTGACAACAACAGCAGTACCATCAGCAACCTCTCCAACAATCTGGACGTCATCTGCGTTGAGGGCAGCGCCACCAATTCCGAGACTCTGCTGGAGGCCGGGGCCGCCGACGCGGACCTGCTCATGGCCGCCACCCGCAGCGACGAGACAAACATGGTCTGCGGCATCTCCGCCAGGAAGCTGGGCACCAAGCATGTCATAGCCCGCATAAGGGACACGGACTACCTGCGGCAGATGGAGTTTCTCCGGGAGGCCCTGGGCCTGTCGGTGATAGTGAACCCGGAGCTGGAGTGTGCCAAGGAGATATCCCGCATCCTCCGCTTCCCCAGCGCCACCCGGGTGGACGCTTTCTCCAAGGGCAGCGCCGAGATAGTGGAGCACCGGGTGAGGGAGGGCGGCAAGCTGGACGGCATGCAGCTCAAGCAGCTGCCCCAGAACTTCAACGCCAAGGTGCTGGTGGGCGTGGTGGAGCGGGAGGGGGAGGCCATCATCCCCAACGGCGACTTCACCCTGAGAAAGGGGGACCTGCTGAGCATCACCGGCTCGGACAAGGAGCTGAGGAAGTTCTTCGTCGCCACCGGCCAGTACAAGAAGCCGGTGCGCAAGGTGATGATAATGGGCGGCGGGCGCATCGCCGTCTACCTCACCCGTATGCTCCAGGACAGCGGCATGTCCGTCACCGTGGTGGAGTCCAGCCGCAGCCGCTGCGACGAGCTGTGCGACCTGATACCCGAGGCCAACGTGATCTTCGGGGACGCCACCCGCAGCGAGGTGCTGCTGGAGGAGGGCATACTCAGCTGCGACGCTTTTGTGGCCCTCACCGGGGACGACGGTGACAATATTATAACCTCCATGTACGCAAAGCATATGAACGTGGGAAAAATTGTTGTTAAGGTGAACCGGGAATATTACGACCAGATATTGGACAGCGCCGGGCTGGACAGCGTGGTGGCCCCCAAGACCCTGGTCTCCCAGCAGCTGGCCCGCTATGTGAGAGCCATGAGCAACTCCATGGGCAGCAGCATGGAGACCCTGTACAAACTGGCCGACGGCAAGGTAGAGGCCCTGGAGTTCAAGGTCAGCCAGGGCTCCAAGGTCATCGGCGTGCCTTTGAAGGACCTGAGGCTCAAGCCCAACATAATCATCAGCGCCATAGTCCGGGGCAACCGCACCATCCTCCCCGGCGGCGATACGGAAATATGCGCCGGGGACCATGCAGTGGTGGTGACCAAGGCGGGCTGGCTGAAGGTACTGGATAATATCATTGAGGATGAGACATGAACCGTAGAATGAACTGCCGTGTGCTGGGGCTTTTGCTGCTGTGCCTGGCTGTGCTGATGCTCCTTCCCACCATAGCCGGGCTGTGGTACGGAGAAAATGTCAGCCACTTTCTTATAACCATGGCCGTCACCGGCGCCGTAGGTTTTGCCATGAGCCGGGTGAGGCCCCACAGCAGCGTTATCTATGCCAAGGACGGCTTTGTGATAGTGGGCCTGGGCTGGATACTAATGTCACTTTTCGGGGCCCTGCCCTTTGTGCTCAGCGGGGACATCCCCAACTATATAGACGCCGTGTTTGAGACAGTGTCCGGCTTCACCACCACCGGCGCCTCCATATTGGAGAACGTGGAGGAGATGAGCCAGGGCTGCCTGTTCTGGCGCTCCTTCACCCACTGGATAGGGGGCATGGGGGTGCTGGTGTTCATCATGGCCATACTGCCCATGAGCGGGGAGCACTCCATGCACATCATGCGGGCGGAGGTGCCCGGCCCCACCGTGGGCAAGCTGGTGCCCAGAGTGCGCCAGACCGCCAAGATACTCTACCTCATCTACGTGGCCATGACCGCCGTGGAGGTGGTGCTGCTGCTCTTTGGCGGCATGAGCCTCTTTGACGCCCTCATCCACTCCTTCGGCTCTGCGGGCACCGGCGGCTTTTCCAACAAGGCCGCCAGCGTGGGCGCCTATAACAGCGCTTACATTGAGATGGTCATAGCGGTGTTCATGGCCCTCTTTGCCATAAACTTCAACCTGTACTTCCTCATCCTCATAGGACGCTGCAGAGAAGCCCTGAGAAGCGAGGAGCTGCACTGGTACCTGGCCATAATTGCCTTTTCGGTATTGGCCATAGCCCTGGGCATAAGAGGCAGCAGCGGCGGCATGCTTGCCGCTCTGCGCCACGCCTTCTTCAATGTCTCCTCCATAATCAGCACCACGGGCTTTTGCACCGTGGACTATGTGCAGTGGCCCCACTACTGCCAGTGGATACTGGTCATCCTCATGTTCTGCGGGGCCTGCGCCGGCAGTACCGGCGGCGGCCTGAAGGTCTCCCGGGTGGTGATGGTGTTTAAAAACATCACCTGCGAGATACGCCAGATGCTCCACCCCCGCACCGTCACCCGGGTGCAGATGGACGGCAAGCGGGTGGACGAGACGGGGATAAAAGCGGTGAACACCTTTTTTGCCTGCTTTGTAGTGCTGTTGGTGCTGGGCACCTTCCTTGTGTCCCTGGACAATTATGACACCTCCACCAACTTCACAGCCGTTCTCTCCTGCCTTTCAAACATCGGCCCGGGCCTGTCCCTGGTGGGGCCCACCGGCAACTTCAACATCTTCTCCTACGGCTCCAAGATAGTGCTCACCCTGGCCATGCTCATAGGCCGCCTGGAGATATACCCCATACTTATCCTTTTTGCTCCCTCCACCTGGAAGCGTTGAGATATACCGCCGGGGCGATCAATGTCGTACCGGCAGGGGAGAATGGAAATGAACTACAAAATGATAGCCCGTGTGCTGGGCATGGTGCTGCTCTGTCTTGCCTGTTTTATGCTGCTGCCTGCAGCAGTGGGGATTTGCTGCGGAGAAGACGTGTCCGCCTTTGCAATCAGCGCTTTCATAAGCGCCGCTCTGGGCTTCGGACTCACCAGGTTCAAGCCCGTCCGCAGCACCATGTACGCCCGGGAGGGCTACTTGACGGTGGGCATTGCCTGGATATTGGTGTCGCTGCTGGGCACCTTGCCCTTCATGATAAGCGGGGACATACCGGCCTTTGAGGACGCCCTGTTTGAATCCGTGTCCGGCTTCACCACCACCGGCGCCACGGTTCTGAGAGACATAGAACACCTGAGCCGCAGCTGCATGTTCTGGCGGCTCTTCTCCCAATGGATAGGCGGCATGGGAGTGCTGGTGTTCATGATGGCGGTGATGCCTATGGGCGGGGAGCACTCCATGCATATCATAAGGGCGGAATTCCCCGGGCCCAGCGTGGGCAAGCTGGTGCCCAGAGCCAGCCGCACCGCCAAGATACTCTATCTCATATATGTGAGCATGACGGCCCTGGAGACCCTGCTCCTGATGCTGGGCGGGCTCAGCTTTTATGACGCTGTGGTCCACGCCTTTGCCAGTGCGGGCACCGGGGGCTTTTCCACGCTGAACGCCAGTCTTGGCGGTTTTCACAGCATATATGTGGAGACGGTGGCGGCGATATTCGTGCTGCTGTTCAGCGTCAATTTCCATATCTATTACGGCATCCTGGCGGGCCGCTGGGCCCTGGCGCTGAAAAACGAGGAACTGCGCTGGTTTTTGTGCATCGTGGCTTTTTCCGTTCTGACCATAGGCCTTGACCTGCGGAGCTATTACGGCAGCTTTGCCACTGCCCTGCGCCATGCCTTTTTCAATACCTCCATGTGTATCAGCACCTCCAGCTTCAACACCGTGGACTACACCCTCTGGCCGGAGTATTCCAAATGGCTGATGCTCATGCTGATGCTGGTGGGGGGCTGTGCCGGCAGCACCTGCGGCGGGCTTAAAATGTCCCGTTTCATGGTGCTTATGAAGGCGGCCTACGGCGAGCTCAGGCACATGTCCCGGCCACGGAAGGTCTCCGGGGTGATGATAGAGGGGCGGCAGGCAAAACCCGAGACCATCAGGGCCATCTGCCTTTACTTCATATTGTATATGTTTATAATCATGCTCACTACTCTGATAGTGTCCACCGACGGCTATGACGCCACCACCAACTTCTCTTCGGCCCTGGCCTGCCTGTCCAATATAGGCCCCGGCCTGGGCATCAACGGGCCTACGGGGAATTACGGGATGTTTTCCCCCCACATAAAGCTGGTGCTGTGCTTGGTGATGCTCATGGGCCGACTGGAGCTATACCCCGTGCTGGTGCTGTTTCTGCCCAGCACCTGGAAAAAATAGGAGGAATGACCCCTTGACTGAAAACAGAGAGATATTGGAAAAGATAGTGGCTGCCCAGCGGGAGGCGGCAGAGCTGATGCTCCACGCCCACGGCATCCTGGCGGAGATAAAGACCGGCCACCGGGACGTGGTGACGGAATTTGACAAAAAGGTCCAGGAGCTGCTGATAGAGCGTCTTGGCGCCGCCGTGCCGGGAGCGGCCTTCTTCTGCGAGGAGAACAGCCGCCGGGACAGTCTGGAGGCGGAGCATGTCTTTATAATCGACCCCATCGACGGCACCATGAACTTTGTCCGGGGCTTCCACCACAGCGCCATCTCCGTGGCCTATATGTCCCGGGGGGAGCTGCTGGCCGCCTCGGTGTATAACCCCTACGTGCAGGAGTGCTTCACCGCACTGAAGGGAGAAGGGGCCTGGCTGAACCACCGCCCCATCTCCGTCAGCGCCCAGCCTCTCTCGGAGAGCGTGGTCTGCTGCGGCACCTCGCCCTATAACCCGGAGCTGGCGGACAGCACCTTTGAGCTCATAAAGAAGGCCTTCATCGCCGGGCTGGATATCCGCCGGGAGGGCTCGGCGGCCCTGGACATGTGCTCTGCCGCCGCAGGCCGGGCAGGGGTCTACTTTGAGCCCAGCGTATCCCTGTGGGATGTGGCCGCCGGCATGCTGATAGTCAGTGAGGCCGGGGGCCTCTGCCGCAGTCTGGAGGGCGGAGAGCTGCCCCTGGACGGCAGCAAAAGCTCGGTAGTGGCCGGAGGCGGGCAGGCGGTAAGGGACTTCCTGGCCCTGGTGAAAGCATGAGGGAACTGAAACTTATAGAGGGCCGGGAGGCCCCCATATACTTTGCCCAGAGCACCGACTCCACCAATACCCGCTTAAAAGAGCTGGCCCGGCAGGGCGCTCCCCACGGCACCGTGGCGTCAGCCCTGGAGCAGACCGGGGGAAAGGGACGGCTGGGACGCAGCTTTGCCTCCCCGCCGGGAGGGCTGTATCTCTCCATACTCTGGCGGCCGGACTTCCCACCGGAAAAAGCCGCCCGGCTCAGCTGCGCCGGGGCCCTGGCGGCCTGCGCCGCCATAGAGGAGCTCTGCGGCGTAGCTCCTGACATAAAATGGCCCAACGACCTGCTGCTGGGCGGAAAGAAGATATCCGGCATCCTCACCGAGGCCGCCTGGCAGGGCGAGGGCCGGGGCTTCGTCATCGTGGGCACCGGCATAAACGCCAATACGGAGAGCTTCCCTGCCCAGCTGCGGGACATCGCCTCCTCCCTGTATCTTGAAACAGGTAGGCGCTTTGAGCTGGAGAGGCTTATGGCCGCCTTCATCTCCCGGCTGGATTCGATATATGCGGCCTGGGGAGAGGAGGGCGCCGCCTTCATTGAGGAGTACCGCCGCCGCTGCCTCACCCCGGGCCGGGACATCCTTATCGACCACCAGGGGAGCCGGGCCAAAGTCCATGCCCTCTCCGTGGAGGATGACTACTCCCTGCGCATCCAATGGCCGGACGGCAGGGAGGAGAAAAAGAGCTTCGGCGAAATTTTTCAGGCGGATTAACAAATTAGACTTGACAATAGCGGTTGAATGTTGTAGACTAAAATCAGTCGAACACATTCAACCGTTTTTGCTATGAGGTGATACATATGTCAGTACCAAAGATATTTGAAAGTGAGTACCGTTTCTGCCTTATCCTCTGGGAGAACGAGCCGGTGAAGAGCGGCCGCCTGGTGGAGCTGTGCCGGGAGAAGCTGGGCTGGAGCAAGGCCACCACCTATACGGTGATAAAGCGGCTGAGCCAGAGGGGCGTGGTGAAAAACGAGAATACCATAGTCACCAGTCTGGTGAGCAAGGAGGAGGTCCAGGCCGAGGAGCTGGACGAGCTGGTGGACCGGGTCTTTGAGGGGAATTTGCCCTCTTTCGTGGCGGCCTTCACCCGGCGCAAAAAGCTGAGCCAGGAGGAAGTGGATGAGCTGAAAAAGCTCATAGATTCCTATGGGGAGGGCGAAGATGGATAAACTGTTTATACAGGTGCTGAACTTAAGCATAGCCGGGTCCTGGATGATACTGGCGGTGCTGCTGCTGCGCCTGGTATTGAAGCGGGCGCCCAAGGCCACGGTCTGCGCCCTGTGGCTGCTGGTGGGACTGCGGCTGCTGCTGCCCTTCTCCGTGGAGAGCGCCCTGAGCCTCATCCCCAGCAGGGAGACGGTGAGCGCCGATATAGTTGAGCCGGGGACCCTGCCCCCGGTGGGAGTGAGCGGCGGTCAGACTTTCCATACTGAGGATGGCGGCTACGCTCTCCCCTCCCAGGTGGAGCTGATAGACAGCGGCCTGCCCGCTCTGGACAGGGCCCTGAATCCGGTGATAAACGAGAGCTTCGCCCCGGAAGTGGGGGCCAGCGTAGACCCCCTCCAGGTGCTGACGGCGGTGTCCGGCTGGGTCTGGCTGCTGGGCTGCCTCGGACTGCTGGGCTACGGAGCTTTCAGTTTCCTGCGGCTGAAGCTGCGTCTTAGAGAGGCGGTGCTGGCAGGGCCCGGCGTGCGGGAGGGGGCCATGGTGGACAGCCCCTTTGTCCTGGGCATCTTCCGTCCGGTTATCTATCTGCCTCTGGGCCTGTCGGAGAGGGACCGGGAAATGGTCTTGGCTCATGAGCGGGCCCACCTGAAGCGGCGGGACAACTGGGTAAAGCCCCTGGCCTTTATCCTCCTGGCGCTGCACTGGTTCAATCCCCTGGTGTGGCTGGCCTATGTGCTGCTGTGCCGGGATATAGAGTCCGCCTGTGACCAGCGGGTGCTCAGGGACATGGGCCGGGAGGAGCGCCGGGCCTACTCCGCCGCACTGCTCAACTGCAGCGTTCGGCCCCGGATGATAAGCGCCTGCCCCCTGGCCTTCGGGGAGCTGAGCGTAAAGGGGCGGATAAAGTCGGTGCTGAATTATAAGAAGCCCGGCTTCTGGATAAGCCTGGCGGCCCTGGCGGCCTGCGCCGTGGTGGCCCTGTGCTTTCTCACCGACCCGGTGACCGAGGACGACAATCCACAAGTAAGCCCGGCGGCTCTGGCGGCGGAAGATGAAGGGGAAGCTCAGCCCCAGGAGAGCCCGGCGCCGGAGGAGACCCTGCCCGCCGTGGATGCAAGCCTCCTCTTCGTCATCCCCAAGGATGGTGAGGGCTCGGACTATGCCCCGGAAAACCTGACCCGGATAAGGGAGGAGACCGAGGAGCTGCCCGCCCTGTATCTGGACTCCCGGGCAGTGGAGAGCCTGGAGCGCATGCTCTCGGACTGCCGCTCTGCGGGCCACGAGGTAGCCGTGTTCAGGGCCTACGAGAGCTATGAGGAGACCCTGGCGGAAATAGCCGAGAGCTTTTCCGGCGATCCCCGGCTCTCCGGTAGCTGGGAGGTCTACAGAAGCCACATCAAGCTGGATCTGCAGTCGGGCCTGTCGGTGCTGTTTTCCAGGTTCCCCAACGGTGAATTCTATACCCCTGAGGAAGAGCAGTCTCAGGAGACAATCGAGCAGACCCAGCTAAGATGGGACAAGACAAAAGACTGGCTGAAGGAGCACTGCACGGATTACGGCTTTATCCAGCGTTTTCCTGGGGATAAAATGGATATCACCGGGAGAAGCTTCGGCCTGCTGTACCGCTATGTGGGTGAGCCGGTGGCAAAGTATATGCAGGCGCAGAACCTGTGCCTGGAGGAATACCTGGGGGCGGCGGCCACTGCGATCTCGGCCGCTCAGCAGAGCCAGCCCCAGGCGGAGGTGCTGGAGGCCTATGAGCTCTCGGGAGAGTATCTGTGCTATGTGAACATCTCCCCGATAGAGCCGGAGTACCTGCGCCCGGAATACAATTATTTCAGCGTCATGGGCGAACGGACGCTGGGGGAGAACAGCCTCAGCTACATCCGGGCCGCCACCTATATGGACGGCTATCCCGTCACCGTCTACGATGAGCAGAGCAAGACCCTCACCCTGTGCTTCAAAGAGTTCATGGATGAAATGGGGGATGAGTGGCCGGTAGAGGTGGATATCAAAATGACCCTGGCCGGTGAGCTGCTGCCCGGCCCCGGAAAGCTGCTGCTGCCTGAGCCCAAGGAGACGGAGAGCCTGAGACTCAGTCTGCCCCAGCCGGTGGAATACAGCCTGGAGGGTATGGACAATCCCTTGTATCTCCTGGGCGTGGAGCTGAAGCCCTACGCTCTGGCGGGGGTGATGAGCTGGGCGGACTATGAACGCTTCATTGAAGATGTAGAGAACTGGGACGATCTGGACGAAGCTGAAAAAGAATGGAGCAGCCGGATGAATCCCCTGTTTGCCCAGACGGCGCGGCAGGCCATGGATAGCATCACGGTGTACCTGAATGACGGCAGCAGTATCGATATAGTCACCATGCTAGGCCCCGGGGAGAAAGACGGCAAACTTCTTAACTGGACCTATCAGTTCCCCCAGCCTATAGATTTTGACAGCGTCGCCGCCGTCAGCCTGGGCGGGCAGACAATAGAAGTAAATAGTTAAAATAAATACTGAACAGTGAATAATTTAAAAGGCCAGGATTTGGTTCTGTTCCAAATCCTGGCCTTTTGCGGCGTTTTTTACTTTTCCTTTCCTATCTCCTGGAGCAGCCGGTGCAGGGCCTGGGAGCGGTGGCTGATGCGGTTTTTCTCCTCCGGGCTTATCTGGGCGGAGGTGAGCCCGCCGTGGTCCGGCAGGACGAAGAGGGGGTCGTAGCCGAAGCCGTAGCTGCCCTTCTCCTCAAAGCCTATGGTCCCGTACATGTAGCCCTCGGCCTCATAGCAGATGCCCTCGGGCCCCACCAGGGCGATGGCGCAGGTGTAATGGGCGCCCCGGTCCTCCACGCCCTCCAGCTTTTCCAGCAGCAGGCGGTTGTTGGCCTTGTCGTCCCCGTGGCGGCCGGAGAAGCGGGCGGAGTAGATTCCGGGAGCCCCGCCCAGGGCGTCCACGCAGATGCCGCTGTCGTCGGCGATGGCCCAGCAGCCGGATATCTCCGCTATCTCCCGGGCCTTCTTCAGGGCATTCTCCATAAAGGTCTTGCCGTCCTCCACGGTCTCATGGTCTATGCCCGCCTCCTTTAAGGAGACTATCTCATCGAACATGTCTCCCAGTATGGCCTTTATCTCAATGAGCTTGTGGGCATTGTTGGATGCGATTATAAGTTTCATTTCTCTGTCTTCCTTTTAGAATAGTCCGCTGATGACGCCATTGTCGTCCAGGTCTATCCCCTCGGCGGCGGGGGTCCTGGGCAGGCCCGGCATGGTCATTATATCCCCGGTGAGGGCCACGATGAAGTTTGCTCCGGCGGAGACCTTCACGTTCTTTATGCTCACGGTGAAGCCCTCCGGAGCCCCCAGCTTCGTGGGGTCGTCGGAGAAGCTGTACTGGGTCTTGGCTATGCACACCGGCAGCTTGTCAAAGCCCAGGGCGGTGAGCTCCTGAATCTGCTTTTTGGCGGCGGGCAGGACATTGATGCCCTCTCCCCCGTAGATGCGCCGCACCACGGCAGTGAGCTTATCCTCAATGGAGCAGTCCAGCGGGTAGCTGAAGCGGAACTCGCCCTTCTCCTCCTCGCAGAGACGCACAACTTCCTTTGCCAGCTCCACGCCGCCGGCGCCGCCCTTGGCCCACACGTCGGAGAGCACCACGTTCACCCCCAGCTCACGGCACTTCTCGATAATGAACTGCAGCTCATTGTCGGTGTCCGTGGGGAACTTGTTCACTGCCACCACACAGGGCAGGCCGTAGACATTCTTGATGTTGGAAACATGGCGCAGCAGATTGGGCACGCCCTTTTCCAGGGCCGCCAGGTCCTCACGGTTCAGCTCCGTCTTGGGCAGGCCCCCGTGCATCTTCAGCGCCCGGACGGTGGCCACTACCACCACGGCGGAAGGGACAAGCCCTGCGGCCCGGCACTTGATGTCCAGGAATTTCTCCGCCCCCAGGTCGGCACCGAAGCCCGCCTCGGTGACGGCGTATTCCCCGCAGCGCAGAGCCATGTGGGTGGCAAGCACAGAGTTGCAGCCGTGGGCAATGTTGGCGAAGGGCCCGCCGTGGACGAAGGCGGGGGTGCCCTCCAGGGTCTGCACCAGATTGGGCTTTATGGCCTCCTTCAGCAGGGCGGCCATGGCCCCGGCGGCCTTCAGTTCCCCGCAGGTGACAGGCTTGCCCTCATAGGTGTAGCCCACCACTATGCGGCTCAGCCGCTCTTTCAGGTCCTTGACGGAGCTGGCCAGGCACAGCACCGCCATTATCTCGCTGGCCACGGTGATGTCGAAGCCGTCCTCCCGGGGCACGCCGTTAGTGCGGCCGCCCAGGCCGTCCACTATGAAGCGCAGCTGCCGGTCGTTCATGTCCAGGCAGCGCTTCCAGGTTATCCGCTTCACGTCTATGCCCAGGGCGTTGCCCTGCTGGATGTGGTTGTCCAGCATGGCGGCCAGGAGGTTGTTGGCGGTGCCTATGGCGTGGATGTCCCCGGTGAAGTGGAGGTTAATGTCCTCCATGGGCACAACCTGGGCGTAGCCGCCGCCGCAGGCGCCCCCCTTCACCCCGAACACCGGGCCCAGGGAGGGCTCACGCATGGCCACCACGGCCTCCTTGCCGATATGGCGCAGGCCGTCGGCAAGGCCGATGGTGGTGGTGGTTTTGCCCTCCCCGGCGGGGGTGGGGGTTATGGCGGTGACCAGCACCAGCCTGCCCTCTTTCCGGGGACTGTCAGCCAGGAAGGAGAGCTCCACCTTGGCCTTGTAGCGGCCGTACTGTTCCAGATATTTGTCATCCACGTGGGCCTTTTGGGCTATCTCACCGATGGGGCGCATAGTGCAGTTTTGGGCGATCTCAATGTCGCTGAGCCAAGGCATAAGCATATCTCTCCTTATATGAATTATTTGAAGTACTCCACGGCGGCTCTGAACATCTCCATGTCGTAGCTGCCGGGGACGTTTTTATACAGGCCGGAGCCGATGCGCTCGGCGTGGCCCATCTTGCCGAAGACCCTGCCGTCGGGGGAGCAGATGCCCTCCACCGCAAAGGCGGAGCCGTTGGGGTTGAAGTGCACGTCGCCGCTGGCCCTGCCCTCCAGGTCCACATACTGGGTGGCTATCTGGCCCTTGGCGGCCAGGGAGCGGATAAGCTCTTCAGAGGCCAGGAAGCGCCCCTCCCCGTGGGAGATAGGCACGCTGTATATATCCCCCACCTTGGTCCTGGAGAGCCAGGGGGAGAGGGTAGAGGCCACCCGCACCCGGACGATGCGGGACTGGTGCCGGGCGATGGTGTTGAAGCTGAGGGTGGGGCAGTTCTCGTCGGTGTCAATTATTTTGCCGTAGGGTACCAGGCCCAGCTTTATCAGGGCCTGGAAGCCGTTGCAGATGCCGCAGATGAGGCCGTCCCGCTTTTCCAGCAGCTTGGTGACTTCCTCTTTCACGGCGGCGCTGCGGAAGAAGGCGGTGATGAACTTGCCGGAGCCGTCGGGCTCGTCGCCGCCGGAGAAGCCTCCGGGGATGAATATCATCTGAGCCTGGGAGAGAGCCTTGGCAAAGTCCTCCACGCTGCGGGCTATGCCCTGGGAGGAGAGGTTGTTTATCACCATTATCTCCGGCTCGGCCCCGGCGTCGGCCATGGCCTTGGCGCTGTCGTACTCGCAGTTGGTGCCGGGGAACACGGGGATGAGGACCTTGGGTTTTGCGCATTTTATAGCCGGAGCGGCAGCGCCCTTGCCCTCAAAGCTGAACAGCTCCATGGGCCCCCGGCTGTCGGGGATGTTGCAGGCATAGACGCTCTCCAGCTTGTCCTCGTATATGCCCTGGAGCCAGTCCAGAGCCAGGCTTTCGCCCCTATAGCATATCTCTTTCTTTTCAGTGGTGCGGCCTATGGGGAGAGCGCCCTCCACAGCCTCCGTCACCTCCAGCAGGAAGCTGCCGTAGTTGTAGCCGAAGATATCCTTGAGGCTGAGGGAGTCCTCATATTCAAAGCCCAGGGCGTTGCCCAGGCACATCTTCATCACGGCCTCGGCCACTCCGCCGTAGCCCGGGGTGTAGGCGCTGAGAGCCTTGCCGGAAGAGAGCAGCTCATGGACCTTGTCAAAGACGGAGAGGAGGGAGGAGGTGACCGGCAGACCGTTTTCATCCGTCTCCGGGGCAAGGAGCACTGCCTTGTGCCCGGCGGCCTTGAAGTGGTTGGGGACTATGCTGCCGGTCTTTTCCGTGATCACCGCAAAGGAGACCAGGGTGGGGGGCACGTCCATGTCCTCAAAGGAGCCGCTCATGGAGTCCTTGCCGCCGATGGCGCCGATGCCCAGCTCCATCTGGGCCTTGAAGGCACCCAGCAGGGCGGCCAGGGGCTTGCCCCAGCGCTCCGGCTCCTTGCGCAGTCTCTCAAAGTATTCCTGGAAGGTGAGATAGACATCCTCAAACTTTGCGCCGGTGGCGATGAGCTTGGCCACGGACTCCACCACCGCCAGGTAGGCCCCGTGGTAGGGGCTCTTTTCCGTTATAAAGGGGTTGTAGCCCCAGGCCATGAGGGAGCAGTCGTCGGTGTGCTTTTGCTCCAGGGATATCTTCTGCACCATGGCCTGGATGGGGGTCTGCTGATATTTGCCGCCAAAGGGCATCAGCACCGTGCCGGCGCCGATGGTGGAGTCAAAGCGCTCGGAGAGGCCACGCTTGGAGCAGACGTTCAGGTCCCCTGCCAGAGCCTCATAGCCGGAGGCAAAGTCCCCCGGCAGCTCCTTGTCAAAGGGCAGGGCCTTTTCGGCGTGGGCGGTAATGTGCTTTTCTGCGCCGTTGGAATTGAGAAATTCCCGGCTAATATCAACTATGGTTTTGCCGTTCCAGTGCATACGCAGCCGGGGCAGGGCGGTGACTCTGGCAAGGACAGTGGCCTCCAGATTCTCCTTTGCCGCCAGGGCCATGAAGCGCTCTGCATCCTCCGGGGCCACCACCACGGCCATGCGCTCCTGGGATTCGCTGATGGCCAGCTCCGTGCCGTCCAGGCCCTCGTACTTCTTGGGCACGGCGTTCAGGTCTATGTCCAGCCCGTCGGCAAGCTCACCCACGGCCACGGACACGCCGCCGGCGCCGAAGTCGTTGCAGCGTTTTATCATGCGGCAGGCTTCGCCGCTTCGGAACAGGCGCTGGAGCTTACGCTCCTCCGGGGCGTTGCCCTTCTGCACCTCGGCGCCGCAGCTCTCCAGAGAGGCCAGGGTGTGGGACTTGGAGGAGCCGGTGGCACCGCCGCAGCCGTCCCGGCCGGTGCGGCCTCCCAGCAGGATGACCACGTCGCCGTCCTGGGGGCGCTCCCGGCGCACGTTCTCCGCCGGGGCGGCGGCAATGACAGCGCCTATCTCCATGCGCTTGGCGGCGTAGCCCGGGTGGTAGAGCTCGTCCACGATGCCGGTGGCAAGGCCTATCTGGTTGCCGTAGGAGGAATAGCCGGCGGCGGCGGTGGTCACCAGCTTCCGCTGGGGCAGCTTGCCGGGCAGGGTCTCGCTCACCGGCTTCAAGGGGTCGGCGGCCCCGGTGACTCGCATTGCCCCGTAGACATAGGCCCGGCCGGACAGGGGGTCACGGATGGCTCCGCCTATGCAGGTGGCGGCGCCGCCGAAGGGCTCTATCTCAGTGGGGTGGTTGTGGGTCTCGTTTTTAAAGAGCAGCAGCCAGGGCTGGCTCTCCCCGTCCACATCCACGTTTATTTTTACCGTGCAGGCGTTTATCTCCTCGGACTCGTCCAGCTTGTTAAGCTTGCCCGTCTTTTTCAGATAGCGCACCGCCAGAGTGGCCATGTCCATGAGGTTTATAGGCTTGGTGCGGCCCAGGGCCTTCCGGGTGTCCAGATATTCCTGCCAGGCCTTTTCCAGCAGCTGGTCCTCGAAGCTCACGGAGTCGATGGTGGTGGTGAAGGTGGTGTGGCGGCAGTGGTCGGACCAGTAGGTGTCTATCATCCGGATTTCGGTGATGCTGGGCTCCCGGCCCTCGCTGCGGAAATATTCCTGGCAAAAGGCGATGTCGTCCAGGTCCATGGCCAGGCCGTAGCGGTTTATGAACTCCGCCAGCTCCTCCCGGCTCAGGGAGCAAAAGCCCTCCAGAGTCTCCACCGTGGTGGGGATGTCATAGTTTATCTTCAACGTCTCCGGCTTGTCCAGGGCTGCCTCCCTGGCCTCCACCGGGTTTATCACATATTTCTTTATCTCTCTCAGCTGCTCCTCGGTGAGCTGCCCGTAGAGCAGATAGACCTTGGCGCTGCGCACCTCCGGCCTGTGGGCCTGGGAGATTATCTGGATGCACTGGGCGGCGGAGTCTGCCCGCTGGTCGAACTGACCGGGGAGGTACTCCACGGCAAAGACCGAGGCGCCCTCTGCGCTCAGCTCATAGCTCACCATGTCCAGCTGGGGCTCGGAGAGCACGGTCTTTACGGCGTAGTCAAAGAGCTCCCGGGAGATGTTCTCCACGTCGTAGCGGTTGACTATCCGCAGCTTTTCCAGACCCTCTACACCCAGCAGGCTTCGGATGTCCTCCTTCAGGTTGGCGGCCTCCTGGGCCAGCTCCGGCTTCTTTTCCACAAATACACGATATACCATGTTCAAACCTCCTGAAAAGCCTTCAAGGCTCTCTGGCCGATGTCCCGGCGGCAGTAGGCGTTTTCAAAATGCACCATGCCCGCCAGACGATAGGCGCCGTCTATGGCCCGGGGCAGGCTGTCCTCCACGGCGGTGAGGCCGATGACCCGCCCCCCGCCGGTGAGAAGTTTGCCTTCACTGTCCAGCTTTGCCCCGGCCACATAGGCATGGGGCAGAGCCTCCGGCTCTATGTTGAGGGGAAAGCCCGTCTGATATTTCTGGGGATAGCCCTGGGAGGCCAGGATGACGCAGCAGGCGGATTTATTGGAAAACTCCACCTTGGTGTCCTTTAAAGTGCCATTAGTGGTGGCCTGCATCACTGTGAGCAGGTCGCTCTTTAAAAGAGGCAGCACCACCTGGGTCTCCGGGTCGCCGAAGCGGCAGTTGTATTCTATCACCTTTGGCCCCTTGGGGCTGAGCATCAGCCCGAAGTAGAGGCAGCCCTTGAAGGTTCGGCCCTCGGCTTTCATGGCCCGGATGGTGGGGAGGAAGATCTCCTCCATGCACTGCCGGGCTATATCCTCGGTGTAATAGGGATTGGGGGCCACGGTGCCCATGCCCCCGGTGTTCAGGCCCTCATCCTTGTCCTTTGCCCGCTTGTGGTCCATGGAGGACACCATGGGCACCACCGTCTCCCCGTCGGTGAAGGAGAGGACGGAGACCTCCGGCCCGGTGAGAAATTCCTCTATCACCACCCGGCTGCCGCTCTTGCCGAACATGCCCTCCTCCATCATGGAGATGACGGCCTGCTTTGCCTCCTCCAGAGTCTGGGCGATTATCACGCCCTTGCCCAGAGCCAGGCCGTCGGCCTTGATGACTATGGGCATGTCCGCCGTCTCCAGATACTTGAGGGCGTCCTCCGCCCGGTCAAAGCTCTCGTAGGCGGCGGTGGGTATGCCGTATTTTTTCATAAGGTTTTTGGCAAAGACCTTGCTGCCCTCTATCTCCGCCGCGGCGGCGCGGGGGCCGAAGCAGGCTATGCCCTTGGCTTCCAGGGCGTCCACCGCCCCCAGCACCAGGGGGTCGTCGGGGGCCACCACGGCGTAGTCTATGCCCTTTTCCACCGCAAAGTCCACTATGGCGGGGATGTCCTTGGCCCCAATGGCCACGCAAGTTGCGTCGGCGGCTATGCCGCCGTTGCCGGGCAGGGCGTAAACTTCAGTGACGGCGGGGTTCTCTTTCAGCTTTTTTATTATGGCGTGCTCCCGGCCTCCGCCGCCTACTACCATCAGCTTCATGCTCATTCTCCTTTTATCAGTGGTGGAACAGGCGCATGCCGGTAAAGGCCATCACCATGCCGCAGCTGTCGGCAGTCTCGATGACATTGTCGTCCCGGATGCTGCCGCCGGGCTCCACGATGTATTCCACACCGCTCTTGTAAGCCCGCTTCACGTTGTCCCCAAAGGGGAAGAAGGCATCGCTGCCGCAGGTAACGCCGGACTGAGTCTCTATCCAGCTGCGCTTTTCCTCGGCGCTGAGGACCTCCGGCTTTACTTTAAAGACCTTCTGCCACTCGCCCTCAGCCAGCACATCCATGTACTCATCGGAGGTGTAGATGTCGATGGCATTGTCCCTGTCCGGGCGGCGGATATCGTCCACAAACTGGAGAGACAGCACCTTGGGGTGCTGGCGGAGATACCAGTTGTCCGCCTTGTTCCCCGCCAGGCGGGTGCAGTGGATGCGGCTCTGCTGGCCGGCGCCCACGCCTATGGCCTGGCCGTCCTTCACATAGCAGACGGAGTTGGACTGGGTGTATTTGAGAGTTATCAGCGCCACCATCATGTCTATGGCTGCCTGCTCCGGCAGGTCTTTGTTGGCGGTGACGATATTGCCCAGCAGCTCACGGCTGATTTTGTAGTTGTTCCTGCCCTGCTGGAAGGTGATGCCGAAGACGTCTTTGCACTCAGTCTCGGCGGGGACGTACTCGGGGTCTATCTGCACCACGTTGTAGTTGCCCTTTTTCTTTGTGCGCAGTATCTCCAGGGCCTCGTCGGTGTAGCCCGGGGCGATGATGCCGTCGGAGACCTCGGCCTTCAGGTAAGTTGCGGTGTCGGTGTCGCAGACCTCGCTGAGGGCGGCCCAGTCGCCGTAGGAGCAGAGGCGGTCGGCGCCTCTGGCACGGATGTAGGCGCAGGCAATGGGGCTCAGCTCCCCCTGCTGCTCTACGAAGTATATCTTCCTGTCGGTGTCGCTGAGGGGCAGGCCCACGGCGGCCCCGGCGGGGGAGACGTGCTTGAAGGAGGCGGCGGCGGGCAGGCCGGTGGCCTCTTTCAGCTCTTTCACCAGCTGCCAGGAGTTCAGGGCGTCCAGGAGATTTATATAGCCCGGCTTGCCGTTGAGGACGGTGATGGGCAGCTCCCCCTCCTTCATGAAAATTTTGGAGGGCTTCTGGTTGGGATTGCAGCCGTATTTAAGTTCCAGCTCAGTCATGGCTCTACCTCACTTGTTTTTATTTATAAGGCGCTCTTCATATTCGCCGCTGTTTACATCGGTGTAACGCACATAGAGGGAGATCTTGTTGTTCTCGTCCAGGGCCTCCCACAGCTCATTGGTGAACTCATCTATGCTCTGGGGGATGGCCATTCTCTCCGGCTCCCCCTGGAAGCTGGGGATGGGGCTCCCGTCGGTGACATAGGTGTGGATAAAGTGGCCCAGCCCGGGGAGGGCGGGGTAATCGAAGGTGAAGCGGCAGCAGGCGCTGCCCTGGGGGTCCACGCTCTTGAGTATGCTCATCTGGTAGCCGAAGCTCCCCTCTTCAAAGCTGAGCATGGCGCTGATGCGGGGGGTGAGATTGGGGGCATCCGGCTCAAACTCCCGGGAAGAGAGGGCCTGGGAAAAGCTCTTGCCGGCTTTCAGACCCGCAACCACGGTGTCCGTCTGGTCGCCGTTGGTGACTATCAGCTTGTTCTCAAAGCTGCGCAGAGCGGCGTAGATTATCAGGCTGGGGTCCTCCACCTTGGAGGCGTCAAAGGGCTCCGTAAAAAGCTCGCCCTCTTTAAGGGCAAAGATGCGGTTGCGGCTGTTTGCGCTGCGGCCCATGATGAAATAGGCGGAGACTGCCTTGCCCTCAGGGCTGCAGCCGGCGATAATGCCCCGGCCCACATAGGGGTTGCCCTTTATAAGCTGGGCCACGCTGTTTATCTTGTATATATCCATGTCACTGACCCTTTCTTTTTATTATCTCTGCGGCCACGCTCTCGGCGGCCTGGGGGAGTATTATCCACTCCGCCTGTTCCATTACCCGCCTTTGCAGGCTCTCGGGGCTGTCCCCCGGGAGGACCTCCACCGCCTTCTGGGCGATTATCCTGCCCCCGTCGGGTATCTCGTTTACAAAGTGTACCGTGGCCCCGGTGACCTTCACCCCATAGCTCAGCGCCGCCTCATGGACACGGAGCCCGTAAAAGCCCTTGCCGCAGAAGGAGGGGATGAGGGAGGGGTGCACGTTTATTATCCGGTCTTTGAAGCGGCGGGTGAAGCTCTCGCTGAGTATGCTCATGAAGCCTGCCAGCACGATGAGCTCAATGTCCTCATCCTCCAGCAGCTTTATCAGAGCGGCCTCAAAGGCCTCCTGGGAGCCCAGCTCCCTTTTCAGCAGCGTGACAGAGGGGATGCCTGCCAGCCTGGCTCTCTCCAGAGCATAGGCATCA
Source organism: Candidatus Limivicinus sp. (assembly GCA_048417135.1). Lineage (GTDB taxonomy): Bacteria > Bacillota > Clostridia > Oscillospirales > Oscillospiraceae > Limivicinus. The sequence continues at coordinate 33,232 of DBFSDV010000027.1, forward strand.
GCCTTGTTGGAGACAACAAGGCTGATGGTACCGCTCTTTATAATGCCGCTCTTTTCAGCGTCAATGAGAGCCTGAAGATTGGTACCGCCGCCGGAGACCAGAACCGCTATCCTGGCTTTCAGCATATCCGCACCTTATCCTCGCTCTTGGCCACGTGGCCTATCACATAGGCGTCCTCGCCCTGGGCTCTCAGTATCTCCAGAGCTTTGTCCGCCTCCTGCTGGGACACGATGACGCTCATGCCCACACCCATGTTGAAGGTGTTGAACATATCCCGCTCCGGGATGCTGCCCTCTTTTGCAATGAGCTCAAAGACGGGCAGCACCTTCACGGCGCTCTTGTCTATCACGGCCCCCAGGCCCTGGGGTATGCTCCGGGGGATGTTCTCGTAAAAGCCGCCCCCGGTGATGTGGGAGACGCCCTTCACCTTCACGCTTTTGAAGAGCTCCAGCATGGGCTTTACGTATATCCTGGTGGGAGTGAGCAGGGTCTCCCCTATGCTCCTGCCGCCCAGAGATTCAAGAGGGCTCTTGATGTCCCGGTTCTCCACGTCAAAGACCTTCCGCACCAGGGAGAAGCCGTTGGAGTGGACGCCGCTGGAGGGCAGGGCTATCACCACATCTCCGGCAGCCATGGCGCCGTTATTTATGATGGCCTTCTTGTCCACCACCCCCACGGAGAAGCCCGCCAGGTCATACTCCTCCTCCGGGTAGAAGCCGGGCATTTCGGCAGTTTCCCCGCCGATAAGGGCGGCTCCGCTCTGTACGCAGCCCTCCGCCACGCCGGAAACTATTTGGGCGATGCGCTCCGGGACATTCTTGCCGCAGGCGATGTAGTCCAGGAAGAAGAGGGGCTTTGCCCCGCAGCAGATTATGTCGTTTACGCACATGGCCACGCAGTCTATGCCCACGGTGTCGTGCTTGTCCATACGACAGGCCAGCTTCCGCTTGGTGCCCCCGCCGTCGGTGCCGGAGACCAGGACGGGGCGCTCCATGCCGGTGGTGTCCAGCTCAAAGAGGCCGCCGAAGCCCCCCACATCGGAGCAGACCCCGGAGGTGAGGGTGCGGGCTATGTGGCTTTTCATAAGCTCCACGGCCTTGTAGCCGGCGGTGATGTCCACCCCGGCGGCGGCGTAGGAGGCGGAATAACTGTCGCTCATAAGGAAGCTCTCCTTCTAACCATTATTCTCTGCCGGTCCAGCAGTAGGTGCATATCTTGTCCCGGTCTATGCCTATGGCCTCCATCAGGCCCTCCAGGGACTGGTAGCCCAGGGAGCTGAAGCCCAGCTTCTCACAGATGCTGTGGAGCAGGCACTGGCCTCTCTCGGTGCCCGGATCGGAGTACTCCTCCAGGTGCTTGTCCCCCTCCTTGCCCTCCAGCTCATGGACCATGCGCCGGGCCAGCAGCTCCGAGTCGGAGTTGCTGCGGGAGAAGTTCAGGTACTTGCAGGCAAACATGATGGGGGGACAGGCGGAGCGCATGTGCACCTCCTTGGCCCCGGAGCCGTAGAGGAAGTCCACGGTCTCCTGGAGCTGGGTACCCCGGACTATGGAGTCGTCCACAAAGAGCAGTTTTTTGCCCTGTATGAGCTCCGGCACCGGTATCTGCTTCATCTTGGCCACCTGGTTTCGCACCTGCTGGTTTGCGGGCATGAAGGAACGGGGCCAGGTGGGGGTGTATTTCACGAAGGGCCGGGCAAAGGGCTTGTGGCTGTAGTTGGCGTAGCCGATGGCGTGGGGTACGCCGGAGTCCGGCACCCCGGCCACGTAGTCCACATCCGGGGCCGTGCCCCGCTGCTGCTCGTCCCGGGCCAGTATCTCCCCGTTGCGGTAGCGCATAAGCTCCACGTTCAGCCCCTCATAGTTGGAGTTGGGGTAGCCGTAATAGGTCCAGAGGAAGGCGCAGATGCGCATCTTGTCGGCGGCGGGAGAGAGGGTCTCCCAGCCCTCGGCGGTGAGCTTCACTATCTCCCGGGGCCCCAGCTCGTGCTCGTCGGCGTAGCCCAGCTTGTGGTAGGCGAAGGACTCAAAGGACACGCAGAGCCCTTCCTTGTTTTTGCCTATGAGCACCGGCAGCCGGCCCAGCTTGTCCCGGGCGGCAATGATGCCCTTGTCCGTGAGGATGAGGATGGTGGCGGAGCCGTCGATGACCTCCTGGGCGTGGAGTATGCCCTCCACCAGACTGTCCTTTTGGTTAATGAGCCCGGCCACCAGCTCCGTGGAGTTGACCGCCCCGGAGCTCATGGCCATGAACTGGTGGCCCTGTTCGGAGAAATATTTCTCGATAAGGGCCTCGGCGTTGTTGATTATGCCCACGGTGGTGATGGCGTAGAGGCCCAGGTGGGAGCGCACCAGCAGGGGCTGGGGGTCGGTGTCGCTGATGCAGCCGATGCCGCTGCAGCCCCGGAAATCCGCCAGGTCGTTTTCAAACTTGGAGCGGAAGGGGGCGTTTTCGATGTTGTGAATCTGACGCTGGAAGCCTTTGTCTTTGTGGTGCATCACAATGCCCGCCCTGCGGGTGCCCAGGTGGGAGTGGTAGTCCACCCCGAAGAAGACGTCCAATACCACGTCGCGCCGGGATACGGCGCCGAAGAAGCCGCCCATTATGCAAAGAACAGCCGGGAGAGGGTCATGGGCTCGATGTACTCCCCGTCCTTGTAGACACGCATGTTGCCGGAGGCGATCTCGTCTATGAGAATGACCTCGTCGCCCACGTAGCCGAACTCGAACTTGATGTCGTAGAGCTCCATGCCCCGCTTGGCCATCTCCTCCTGGACAATCATGGTTATCTTCTGGGTCTGCTCCTTGAGGGAGTCGTACTGTTCGCCGGTCATAACGCCCAGGGCCACCAGGGCGTCCTTGGTCACCAGGGGGTCGCCCTTGGCGTCGTCTTTAAAGGTAGTCTCCACATAGCAGGGCAGGTCGGCGCCGGTCTCTATGTAGTCGCCATAGCGGCGGATGAAGCTGCCCACGGCCTTGCGGCGGCAGATGACCTCCAGACCGTGGCCGAAGACCCGGGCGGGGAGCACCTCCATGGTGCAGTCCTCCAGGTCGGCGGAGACATAGTGGGTCTTGATGCCGGCCTCTTTCAGCTTCTCAAAGAAATAGACGGACATGCGCAGGTTCACCCGGCCCACGCCCTCAATGGTGAGTCCAACGCTGTTCTCGCCCGGGTCGAACTTGCCGTCCTTGCCGGTGCAGTCATCTTTGAACTTGAGCAGGTAGTTGCCGTTATCCAGAGCGTAGACGTTCTTGGTCTTTCCAGTGTAAACCAGTTCCATTTTAAATATCTCCTGTCGATTTATTTTAGTGTGGTAAAAGTCTCTTACTTGCCGTTCAGGGTCCGGTCCTTATCCAGGGCCTCCTGAGTGCCTTTTTCCCGGAAGGCCTCCAGCTTTTCGGTGAGCCCGGCGTCGCCCAAGGCCAGTATCTCCACGGCCAGGATGGCGGCGTTCTTGGCCCCGTCTATGGCCACGGTGGCCACGGGTATGCCCGAGGGCATCTGCACCGTGGACAGCAGGGCGTCCATGCCGTCCAGGTGGGCGGAGCTGAGGGGGATGCCTATGACCGGCAGGGTGGTGCCTGCCGCCATGGCCCCCGCCAGATGGGCGGCCATGCCCGCAGCGGCGATAATGACGCCAAAACCCCTGTCACGGGCCGAGGTGCAGAAATCCCGGGCCTGTACAGGGGTGCGGTGGGCGGAATAGATGTGCATTTCGTAGGGGACGCCGAAGCTGTCGAGAACCTCGGCGGCCTTCTGAACAGTGGGCAGATCGCTGTTGCTGCCCATTATCAGACCGACTTTTTTCACAGCGTACCTCCGAAAAAGAAAAATAGATTAATAAAACAGAAAAGGGCGCACTCACACCTTGAAAAGTATCGAGTACGCCCAGACGGTCGGCAATAACAGGTAAGATGGTCCACGTGGTGCTCCACTAACCCTCCTCTGGGGAGAGCTGCACCGACAATTCCGCCGGCGCAAACCGTCAGAGCCAAGGTACCTTTCTGTTTTACAAGGATAAAATAGCATAGTTTCAAAGCCTCTGTCAAGGACTGGAAGGAGAGACGACCAGACATTTTTTATAAATATTACCCGGGAAAATTGTGCAATTTTACGGGAAGCCTTGACAGAATGTGAACGGCTGTATATAATCGCCTTGCAAATAGAGCTTATGTCAGAGTAGGAGCAGTGCGTTAAGTGCCGTGGGATGGGAAGTTGTCCACGGACGAAACACAGAGTGTGCGGTGCTGCCTCCGCTTCCGCTGCCACCAGAGGAATAGGGCTCCTTTCGTGGCAACTGTCACGAAAGGAGTTTTTATATGAAGACGAAGAAGCTTGCCGTCAACGCCCTTCTGGCCGCCATGAGCGCAGTGCTGGGGGCCCTGTCCATAAACTTGGGCAACATGAAGTTCACCTTTGAGGGGCTGCCGGTGCTCATCTCCGCCCTGCTCTTCGGGCCGGTGGACGCCATGGCCGTGGGGGGCCTGGGCATCCTCCTGTACCAGCTTTTGTGCTACGGCGTCACCGCCACCACCCTGCTGTGGGTGCTGCCTTATGTCTTATGCGGGCTGCTGGCCGGGCTCTATGCCAGGGGCCGGGGTTTTGAACTGAGCCGAAAGCAGCTGGCTTTTCTGGCCTTTACCACCGGCGTCCTGGTGCTGGTTTTGAATACCGGCGCTTTGTATATAGACAGCAAGATATACGGCTACTACAGCCCGGTGTTCATCTTCGGCAGCCTCCCTGCCCGGATAGCCGTTTGCCTGGTGAAGGCCGCCGCCTACACCGCCGTGCTGCCGGGCCTTGTCTCCGCCGCCCGCCGGGGCCTGGGAGACCGGGCCTGAAAGCTCGGCTCCCGGCCTAAGCCTTCCCGGCTTTGACCTCTCTTCGGAAAAGCCCAGATTGACTGTTTTCCGGCATTCCTGTATACTGATAGCATCATCATTTAGGAGGTCGCTGCAATGTGGTCTGCTGTGGGGCTTACCGTTCTGGCATGGCTTATAGGTCTGGTTGCCGACGCAAACATTCACTTTGGACCCGACGGCTACCTTATGCTCAGGGTGCTTCTGCCTTTGCTGGTCATGGGCGCTTTTATCCTCTCAAAGAACAACAAGAACAACTGAGCTTCAAAACGGCCGCCCTGTAAGGCGGCCGTTTTTTTGAGTGAGCTTTTCGACTGCAAATATGTCACAGGCCCCTGCAATTTCTATGGCGGAAATTGCAGGGGCTTTTGAATGTTAGGTTCAGATTTTTGTCAATATGATTTTGCAGGCTTTGCAATAGGCCGCTTTCACGGAGCCGCCTCTCCAAAAGCTGTGCTTGGTCAGGAAAAACTCATCCTCTCCCTGGGGATAGGCGTGGGCCCCCGGTTCCTCTGTGAGCCAGGCAATGCGGCCGGGGCCGGTGGCCAGATATCCGTCGGCCATTTCATTTCCGCAATAGGGGCAGTTCATAGGTCCGCTCCTCCTCTCCTGGCCTCAGCCCGCCCCGTGGGGGCTGAGAAGCCGATATGCTGCGGGCGCTGTAATAATTGTACGCCACAGACCGCAGGCAGTCAACGAAAAAAGTATCTGCATTTTTGCAGATGCTTTTTTCGTATTCAAATAATTTCTTACTTGATCTCGACCTTGGCGCCGACGGCCTCCAGCTGAGCCTTGAGAGCCTCGGCATCTTCCTTGGAGATACCCTCCTTGATCTTGGCGGGAACGCCTTCCACCATGGCCTTGGCCTCGGCCAGGCCCAGACCGGTGATGGCGCGGACTTCCTTGATGACCTTGATCTTCTCGGCACCGAACTCGGTCATAACGACGTCGAACTCGGTCTTCTCCTCGACGACAGGACCGGCAGCGACTGCGGGGCCTGCGGCGACGGCGGCGGCGGAGACACCGAAGGTGTCCTCCAGAGCGTGTACGAGCTCGCTGAGCTCAAGAACGGAAAGGGCCTTGATCTCCTCGATCATGGCGGCGATTTTTTCACTCATTGTAATATCCTCCAATTAAATTTGTTTGCCGCTTACTCTGCGGCTTCGGCAGCGGGGGCCTCCAGGGAGCCGCCCTTCTGCTCCAGAATCTGACCGAGGCAGACGGCCAGGCCGGTGATGGGTGCGATCATGGTGCCCAGGACCTTTGCGTACAGAGCGTCCTTGGAAGGCAGCTCGGAGATCTCGGCGATCTCGGACTCGCTCAGTATCTTGCCCTCCATGAAGGCGGCCTTGATATTGAAGCGGTCACCCAGCTTCTTGCTGTAGTCGCTGAGGATACGGAAAGGAGCGATGGGATCATTCTCGGCGGTAGCCAGAGAGGTGGTGCCGTTGAGGATGGAGTCAAGACCCTCCATACCCAGCTTGTCCAGGGCCTTTCTGGTCAGGGTGTTCTTGACGACAGTGTAGTTGACCTCGTCACGGCGCAGCTCGGTACGCAGAGCGGTGTCCTCTGCCACGGTGATGCCCTTGTAGTCAACGAAGACGCCGGAGCCGGCATTCTGGATACGCTGGGCCAGAGCCTCCACTATCGCCTGTTTCTCGCTAAGAACCTTTGCGTTAGGCATGTGTGTTTTCACCTCCACACGAATGATTGCACGCTCATAAAGAAAGCCCCTGCATCATAAAGACGCAAGGACACAAAAACAATCAAGATATTGTTGATGTCCTCGGCAGGAATTACGGCCTGAGCCACCTGCTGTCTTCGGAGCGCTGGATTATAATATAACAAGTTTTCCCCTTTGTCAAGGACTTTTTTCAGCTTTTTCAAGGCTTTCCGGCTTTTTGGAAAAGTCTCGGGAAAAACTGGAAAATGTCTCCGGGTATCAAAAATTCAGGGCCGGGAAATAATAGCCTCAGTGTATAAGCACAGGCATATTCTCATAAAGACAGGAGAAGGCTATGCAGGGGAAAGTTGAGATCTGCGGAGTGAACACCGCAAAGCTGCCGGTTTTGAAGGCGGCGGAGACCAGAGCCCTGATAGAAAAGGCTCAGCAGGGGGACATGGAGGCCAGGGAGAAGCTGATATCCGGGAACCTCCGCCTGGTGCTGTCGGTGATACAGAAGTTCTCCGGCCGGGGCGAGAGCATGGACGACCTGTTCCAGGTGGGGGTCATCGGCCTTATCAAGGCTGTGGACTGCTTTGATTTGAGCCAGAAGGTGCAGTTTTCCACCTACGGCGTGCCCATGATAGCCGGGGAGCTGCGGCGCTTCCTCCGGGACCACAGCGCCATCCGGGTCTCCCGCTCCATGCGGGACACGGCCTATAGGGTGCTGCAATCCAAGGAGAAGCTCACCGCCCAGACCGGCCGGGAGCCGGACGTGGAGGAAATAGCCAGGGATCTGGGCCTGCCACGGCAGGAGGTGGTCTTTGCCATGGAGGCCATCTGCGACCCGGTGTCTCTCTATGACCCGGTGTACAGCGATGCCGGAGAGAGCGCCTGCGTCATGGACCAGATAGGGGATACGAAGAATACCGACGAGCAGTGGCTGGAGCAGATAGCCCTGGAGGAGGCCATACGCCGCCTGAGCCAGAGGGAGAAGCACATCCTGGCCCTGCGCTTTTACGACGGGCGCACCCAGATGGAGGTGGCCAAGGAGGTGGGCATCTCCCAGGCCCAGGTCTCCCGGCTGGAGAAGAACGCCATCAAGGAGATCAAGAAGAATATATCGGCATGAGAAGGAGCCCGGCGGCTCCTTCTTTTCCTTAGCGCCCCTGAGGTAGAATTGTTAAAGAACAGGGCGTATAATCGACTCGGCAAAGGGAGAACTGCGTCTCCCTATTCAGATATGCAAAGGCAGGTCGCAAAATGAAAACCGAAAAACTCTTTTTTAGAATACCCGCCCTGGTCCTGGGCCTTACGCTGCTGACGGGCTGTGCCTCGGCCCCGGCCGAGACCATAATTGCGGAGAGCCCTTCTCCCACGCCGGAGATTACCGCTGCATCTCAGACACCCGCACCCACGGCGGAGCCCACCTCCAAAGTGGAGGCGCTGCTGGGCTCCATGAGCCTGGAGGAAAAGGTGGGCCAGCTGTTCATAATCCGCCCGGAATCCCTCTCAACGGCCCTGACGCCCCAGCAGGCCCATGACACCACGGAGTACGGGGTGACGGAATTTACCGAGGACATGGCCGCCCGGCTGGAAAAGTACCCGGCGGGGGGCGTGGTCATCTTCGGCAAGAACATCAGTTCCCCGGAGCAGCTGAAGAGTTTCGTGGCCGCAATGCAGCAGGCCAGTTCTGTTCCCCTGCTCATGGGCGTGGACGAGGAAGGGGGCTCCGTGTCCCGCCTGGCCAACAGTTCCGGCTTTGAGCTGCCCCGGTATGAGAGCATGGCGGCCATAGGTGCCACGGGAGATACGAATGCCGCCAGGGATGTGGGGGCCACCATAGGCTCCTACCTCCGGGAATACGGCTTCAACCTGGACTTTGCCCCGGTGGCGGACACCAACACCAACCCGGACAATGTGGTCATCGGCGACCGGGCCTTCGGCAGCGACCCTGAGCTGGTGTCCCGGATGGTGGCGGCGGAGCTGGAGGGCCTCCACTCTGCCGGGGTGCTGGGCTGCATAAAGCACTTCCCCGGCCACGGGGACACGGTGGGCGACACCCATGACGGCTATGTGTCCATCCAAAAGACCTGGGAGGAGCTGCTCTCCGCAGAGCTGATCCCCTTTATAGACAACCTGGACAACACGGATATGCTGATGGTTGCCCACATAAGCCTGCCAAATATCACCGGCGACGGCCTGCCCGCCTCCCTCTCCGGGGAGCTGATAAGCGGCAAGCTCCGGGGAGAACTGGGCTATGAGGGGGTGGTCATCACCGACTCCCTGGCCATGGGGGCCATAGCCCAGGAGTATTCCTCCGCCGACTGCGCCGTGATGGCCCTGGATGCCGGAGTGGATATCCTGCTCATGCCGGAGGACTATGCCGCCGCCTTTGAGGGCGTGGTCCAGGCCGTAGAGGAGGGCCGCCTCTCCATGGAGCGCATAGACGAGAGCGTAAGGCGGGTGCTGGAGCTGAAAGACCGGCTGGGCCTGCTGTAAGATAAGAAAAAACATTGTTCCGGTGGGCGCCGCCCACCGGAACAATGTTTTTTAAGATAGAGCAAGGGCCCTCACACAAACACATACTTCCTCAGCCGCTCCATGGCCTCCTCCGCCAGGGAGCGGGGCAGGGCAAAGTTCATGCGTATGGAGTCCGGCAGCAGGAAGTCCTCACCGTTCTGCCAGATGACTCCGCAGCGCACCCCCCGCTCCTGGAGCTGAGAGATGCTTATGCCGTGGCTGCGGCAGAAGTCCCCGCAGTCCAGAAACAGCATGTAGGTGCCCTGGGGGCGCATCACCTTCACCCCGGGGAAATTGTCCCGTATGAAGTCGCAGGCGTAATCCAGATTCCCCTTTACCACCTGTATCATCTCCTCGGCCCAGGCCTCTCCCTCGGGGCTGAAGCCGCCGATAAGGGCGTGGACGGAGAGGACGTTACAGTCGTTGTAGTGGCTGAGCCTGCTCTGCCTCAGCACCCGGTCCCGGAGATATTTGTTGTATATTATGTGGTAGGAGCCCACCAGCCCCGCCAGGGAGAAAGTCTTGCTGGGGGCGTAGAAGGCCACGGTGCGCTTCTTTGCGTCTTCGGATATGCTCTGGGTGGGGATGTGCTTATAGCCGGGCATGATGATGTCCGACCATATCTCGTCGGAGATGACCAGGCAGTCGTTAGCGGCGTAGACCTCCATGGCCTTCTCTATCTCCCAGCGCTCCCAGACCCGGCCGCAGGGGTTGTGGGGGGAGCAGAAGATGGCAAGGTGAATGTCGTTTTCTCTGAGCTTTTTGTCCATGTCCTCGTAGTCCATGCGCCATATGCCCTCCTCGTCCCGCTTCAGGGGGGAGTGTACCGCCACCCGGCCGGTGTCGTGGAAGGTGTGGGTAAAGCCCACATAGGTGGGGGAGTGTACAAGGACCTTCTCTCCGGGGGCGGTGAAGGCCTGGAGCACGGAGCTGACGCCTCCAAGCACCCCGTTTTCGTAGCCGATGTGCTCCGGCAGCAGGCCTTCCACGCCGTTTCTCTTTTGCTGCCAGCGGATGATGCTGTCAAAATATTCCTTGGGCAGGGGGAAGTAGCCGAAGTTTGGCATCTCCATGCGCCTGTATATGGCCTCCAGCACCGGAGGAGCCGCCTTGAAGCTCATGTCCGCTATCCACATGGGTATGGTGGAGAAGCCCTCGTCCACCTTGAAGCCCTCAAAGGGTATCACGTCCGCCGCCGTGGAGTCCCTGCCCCGCCGGTCCAGGACCGTGGTAAAGTCGTATCTCATATGTATTCCCTCTTTGTCTGTTTATGGAATATTGGGCCTGTCGAAACGACAGGCCCGGAAAGATGCTCTTGTTCAGTTGAGGAAATCCCTCAGCTTTTTGGAGCGGCTGGGGTGGCGCAGCTTGCGCAGGGCCTTGGCCTCTATCTGGCGTATGCGCTCACGGGTGACGTTGAACTCTTTGCCCACCTCTTCCAGGGTGCGGGTGCGGCCGTCCACAATGCCGAAGCGCAGCTCCAGCACCTTCTTCTCCCTGGGGGCCAGGGTGTTCAGCACCTCCTCCAGCTGCTCCCGCAGCAGGGAGAAGCTGGCGGCCTCGGAGGGCTCGGAGGCGTCCTCGTCGGGGATGAAGTCCCCCAGGTGGGAGTCCTCCTCCTCGCCTATGGGGGTCTCCAGAGACACCGGCTCCTGGGCTATCTTCAGGATGTCCCGCACCTTTTCCACGGGCATGTCCATCTCCCGGGCTATCTCCTCGGCGGAGGGGTCGTGGCCCAGCTCCTGGAGCAGCTGGCGGGAGACCCGGATGGTCTTGTTGATGGTCTCCACCATGTGCACCGGGATGCGTATGGTGCGGGCCTGGTCGGCGATGGCCCGGGTGATGGCCTGGCGTATCCACCAGGTGGCGTAGGTGGAGAACTTGTAGCCCTTGGTGTAGTCGAACTTCTCCACGGCCTTTATAAGGCCCAGGTTTCCCTCCTGGATAAGGTCCAGGAAGAGCATGCCCCGGCCCACATAGCGCTTGGCGATGGACACCACCAGGCGGAGGTTGGCCTCGGTCATGCGGTGCTTGGCCTCCTCGTCCCCCTGGGACATGCGGGTGGCCAGTTCTATCTCCTCCTCGGGGGTGAGCAGGGGGACCTTGCCTATCTCCTTGAGGTACATGCGCACCGGGTCGTCGGTGGAGAAGCTGTCCACCAGGGCGTCGGTGTCGTTTATCTCCTCCTCGGTGACCTCCTCGATGCTGGCCAGGTCCTCCACCTCTGGCAGCACGTCGTCGATGGGGGGCAGCAGGTCGGCCCCGGCAATGTCGATATCCACGCCGTTGGCCTCCAGGGCCTCGTAGAACTTGTCCACCACCTCGCTGTCCAGGTTCAGCTCCTCGATGCACTCCAGCTCCTTGGCGGTGAGCTTGCCGGCTTTTTTTCCTTTTTCCAGCAGCTCGTGGAGCTTCTCCTCCGGGCTCTTCACCGGCTCGTCGCTCTCTTTTTTCTTGCCGGTTTTCCGGCGGGCCTTGTTTCTGTCGCCCTGTTCGGCCTGGCCGTCGTTCTCCTTCAAAAGCTGGTCTGCCATTTCGTCCAGTTCCTTTTCGGTGTAAATATGTTCTTCTGCCATGGTCTTATCCCCCATATCCTTTTTTTTCTCTGTATTTATTGGCCAGCGCCCGCAGGTCGGAGCTCTGACTGCTCTCCTCCCGGCGCTCTTTGATTTTGTTTATGTAGTCGTCCATACTCTGGCGGCTGCGGCTCAGATCCTCCGGCTTTTGCAGCAGGGACACCAGCAGGTTCATCTCCTCGCCGCTGAGGTCCTGGCCCAGGGTGGCGGTGTTCACCGAGTCCCCCCGGCGCAGCTTTTCCAGGATGGCGCCGTAGATATGCCCCAGGCTCTCCTGGGAGAAGAGCTCCGGCGGCGGCAGGGAAGGCTCCTTTGCCAGGGCCGGCTCCAGGTACAAAAGCCGGATGAGCCCCTCCTCCGCGGCGGCGGAAGCCGGGTCGGAGTAACGGAGGCGGCGGTCGCCGCCGCCGGGGGGCGGTCTGTCCACCCGGGTCTGTTCCCGCTCCTGGCTCTTTCTGGCGGAGGAGAGCAGCCGCTTGCGCCGCCGCTGGGCCTCCTCGGCCACCACGTTTTCCGGCACCCCCGCCATGGCGGCCACCCGCATGGCGTAGACCTGGCGCTCCACGGCGCCGGGGAGCCGGGCCACCAGCTCCGTGGCCTCCTTGAGGAAGGCAACCTTCCCCTCGTCGGAGCCCAGGTCGTACTTCTCGGTGACGGCCCGGAGCCGGTAGTCTATCTGGTTTTCCGAGCCCTCCAGCAGCTTGCGGAAGGCCTCGGGGCCTTTGAGCTTTATGAATTCGTCCGGGTCCTTGGCCCCCTCCAGGCGCAGAACCTTAACTTTCAGATCCAGCTTTTCCAGTATGCCTATGGCCCGCTGGGCGGCCTTGATGCCGGCGGCGTCGTTGTCGTAGGCGATGATGACCTGGTCGGTGTAGCGGGAGATGAGCCGGGCCTGTTCGGGAGTCAGGGAGGTGCCCAGGGAGGCCACCGCCGAGTTGAAGCCCGCCTGGTGCAGGCTGGCTACGTCTATATTGCCCTCCGATAGGATTATATATCCGCATTTTGATTTTTTAGCCAGATTCAGGGCGAAAAGGTTCCGGCTTTTGTTGAATACCAGGGTTTCCGGGCTGTTCATATATTTGGGTTCCCCGTCCCCCAGTATGCGCCCGGAGAAGCCGATGACGTTGCCCCGCACGTCTATGACCGGGAACATGAGGCGGTTGCGGAAGGTATCATATACTCCGCCGCTTTTTCCCCGGCGCACCAGCCCCGCTTCAGCCAGCTCCTTTTCCGTAAAGCCCTGGGCCTTCATGGCCTGGGTGAGGCTGTCCCAGGTATCCGGGGCAAAGCCTATGCCGAAGTTCCGGGCCGTGGCGGGGCTCAGCTGCCTTTTGCGCATATAGTCGCAGGCGGCCTGGCCGGCGGGAGTGCTCAGCTGCTCATAGAAGAAGCGGGCGGCGGCCTTGTTCAAAGCCAGCATCCTGGCCCTGAGCCGGCTCTCCCTGTCGTTGCTCTCCTCCGGCATGGGCATCCCCGCCCGCTTTGCCAGAAACTCCACCGCCTCCGGGAAAGAGAGGTTCTCTATCTCCATGATGAAGTTTATCACCCCGCCCCCCTTGCCGCAGCCGAAGCAGTGGTAGATCTGCTTGTCGGGAGACACGGAGAAGGAGGGGGTCTTCTCACTGTGGAAGGGACAGAGACCGAAGAGGTTGGCCCCGCTCTTTTTGCTCAGATGCACGTAGGAGGACACCACGTCCACAATGTCGTTGCGCTCGGTGAGCTCGTTTATGAAATTTTCGGGAAAAGCCAAGGTATCACCTCCCGGCCGAAAGGGGCCGGACTATTTCACTGTCCAGGCAAAGGGGATGAACAGCTCCCCATATTTCTCCATGGCGTAGCCGTCGGTCATGCCGGAGATATAGTCGCAGGCGGCCCGCTCCACGCCCTCGTTTTCAATGATGCCGTGGAAGTCCTCCGGCAGCAGCTCCGGGTGGAGCACATAGTGCTCATAGAGCCGCTCCAGTATGCCCTCCACCTTGCTCTCCTCCCCCTTGGCCAGGGGATTGGTGTACACGTCGGAGTACATGTAGCCATGGAAGAAGTCGAAGACCTCCTGCATCTTGGGGGACATCTGCAGCTTGCCCCCGGCGCTGTTTTCTATCAGGTCGGTGAGCAGGGAGTTTATCCTCTCGCTGTTGCGCTCCCCGCAGTTTTTGCGGATGAGCTCCGGCACCTCCTCCGCCTTTATTATCCCGGCCCTGATGGAGTCGTCCAGATCGTGGTTTATGTAGGCTATCCTGTCGCAAAGGCGCACGGCCACGGCCTCCGGCGTGTCATCCGGCTGGCCGTGGGTGTGGTGGAGTATGCCCATGCGGGTCTCGTAGCAGAGGTTCAGGCCCCGGCCGTCCCGCTCCAGGATATCCGCCACCCGAAGGCTCTGCTCGTAGTGCTTGAAGCCCCCGGGGAATATCTTGTCCAGGGCCCGCTCCCCGGCGTGGCCGAAGGGAGTGTGGCCCAGGTCATGGCCCAGGGCGGCGGCCTCCGCCAGATCCTCGTTGAGATTTAATGCCCTGGCCACGGTGCGGGCCAGGCGGCTCACCTCCAGGGTGTGGGTGAGGCGGGTGCGGTAGTGGTCCCCCTCGGGCTGGAGGAAGACCTGGGTCTTGTGCTTGAGGCGGCGGAAGGACTTGGAATGGGTTATCCGGTCAATGTCCCGCTGGAAACAGGTGCGTATATCACATTCCGGCTCCGGCGTCAGACGGCCCCTGGAATTTTCGGACAGGATGCCGTAAGGGCCGATAAAATAATGCTCGGCTTTCTCTCTCTCCACCCGCGGACAGGACATGGCGCTCACCTGCTTTCTCAAATTTTAATATCCTGGACAAAAGGAAAACTAACGGGAGAATTTTATCCCCCGTTAGAT
>DBFSDV010000028.1:0-28812 GCA_048417135.1 Candidatus Limivicinus sp.
AGCTTCACCTTGGAGCGAGGCGTGACTGAGAACACATTGCGGTAAAAGTGGACGGTGCAACGCTGGTATTTTGCTTCGGGGAACACTTCTCCTACAGCCTCCAGCATACCAAGGCACTTGTCTCCAACCACCAGCTTGACGCCGTCCAAGCCACGGCTACGCAGCCACTGGAAAAAGCTGACCCAGCTGGCCTTGTCCTCTTTCATACCCTCAGCGGCACCCAGAACCTCACGGTATCCGTCCTCATTGACCGCAATTGCCACCAGAATGGCCACATTTTCAAACTCTCCGCCCCAGTTGCGGCGTAAATAGATTCCATCCACATAGACATACGGGTACCGCCCACCCTGCAGAGGACGGTTTCGCCAATCCTCAATGTGGACATACGCTTTCTTGTTCAGCTCACTGATGGTAGAGGGAGACACCTTGCTGCCCCACAGAGCCTCTGTGATATCCTCAACACGCCGGACGGATACACCTGCCAGGTACATCTCAATGAGTGCCTCTTCCACGCTGCTTTCCCAGCGGCGGTACCGCTCAATAATGGCGGTCTCAAAGGAGATGCCCTTGAGCTTGGGCACCTTGAGGGTGACATCCCCGGATGTGGTGGTGAGGCTGCGGTTATAGTGGCCGCTGCGGTAGCCCTGGCGCTGCTCATTGCGCTCATACCTGGCCGCCTGGGTCATTTTCTCCGCTTCAGCCTCCAGCAGCTCGTTGAGGGTTTCCTCCACGCTGCCTCGCACAAGTTCCTTGAGCTGCCCCTTGATTACTTCTTCGTTTAGCTGTACAATTTTCTCAGACATGGTTTGCTTTCTCCTTTCGAATGTTTGTGTCACAACTTCATTCTACCAGAGATCTGCAAACCATGCCTCTTTATATCTATTTTTTAATTTGCGAAACTTATTGTACCTTATCGCAACAGGCCCTATTATCGTCGACTATAGTCGATAAAATCACATTTTCGTCTTTCGTTTCGAGTATAAACGAAAAAATCTTTAAAGGTGAGCAATCTGTGCCGGGATGTAACAGCCCGGCACAGATACGGCAGCATATGGTAATGGTGGGGTATTTTACCCATACATCTGTAAAATGAAAATAGGCACTCAGGAAGATGAACAGCTGCCAGCATTCTTGTAGATGCGGTTAGGCCAGTTTGCAACTATCTTGCGGAGAATGCGATTTAACCTTTCGTGCTTGGAAGAAAGAACTGGCTGTTCTATTACAACATCAAGGGTGCCGGCTCCAGTGCAATTAATATATTCCTTGGTGGAGACTACCAATGCTAAAGGCGCAGGGCCTATTAATACTTACTGCTTGTGCTTGTGCTGAGCTGCCTTCCATTCTGCGGTAAGTCACTAACCCATAACATTCTGGAGTGCATGATACCCTGGAACATTGATATAAGAAAGTGTAAAAAATATGGAAATATTTGATCGCAAATATCTCATAGGCAAGACCTTTCCCAGATTCTGCCGTTTTTTCATCTGCTCCGGGCCATTATTGTGCGCTATCAAGAGCACGACATCCCACTTCGGACAATGCCGAAACAACACAACAGCCTGATAGGGCAGCAGCGGCAGAGCTTTCTCTCTGCCGCTGCTTTTAATAAATTTTTGGCGCCGTAAAACCTTCTATTTTTCCAGGAAAAAAGTGATTGATTTCAACCTTTTTAAAAAGAGCGCCGTCAAGCATATCACCGGTTTTTATATTGGGAAAAACCTGTTGCATATATTGGAATATTGTCTGAGAAAATCCAATTTGTGCAGCACCTAACATATATACTGGATTGCATAGTTTGCTTGAATTGCCTTTATCATCATGGTGATAATATCATTGGCAGGAGTAGGAATATTGAACTGTTTACCGTATTCTGACAGTTTGCCATTTAGGACGTCAACCTCGGTCTGTCGGTGATTAATAAGCATATCCTGGGCCATGGAGGGATAGTAGTCACCCATATTGTCAATGAAATTTTTCAGGTGAGTATTTTCAAATTCTATCGGATCAAAATATACACCCTTCTTTTCTGCAATAGAGCAGGCTTCTTTTAATACGGTACGAAATAGCTCCATGCCATAAGGGTCTTTCGCAACCTGATAGATTTTCATTCGGAGCAATGCGCACACTGAATTAACAACACAGTTAATAATGATTTTTTTCCAGATGTTTGGCCGGTCATCCTCGTTAAACTCTGCAAGGCAACCGCCGGCAGTGAAAATCTCAGCCAAATATTTCCCGGCATTATCTGTTATGGTGCCGTTTTCCAGAGCTCCAAAGTGAACCAAAGTTCCGGATACCTCTGTGCTGACGCAGCATCCCGGGCTGCGTAATTCGGTGCCAAGCGCTCCTGAGCCGACCAAAATTCGGTTGGCCGGGAAGTGCTTTAGCAAGACATCATCGTTGCCTATCCCGTTAATTAGAGAACAGACAACTGTGTTTTCACCAATGCAGGGCATGGCACTTATTACGGCATTGTCTAGCTGAGTTGCTTTTGTAACAAAAATCACAACATCCATTATGCCTATACCTTCAGCGGAATAGGCAGTCTTAAAACCATTCAGATGATAGTGCGTATCTGGATAGATAATAAATTCCAAGCCATCTCTGCCAACTTTGTCCATGTGCTCTTTGTACATGTCTACCAAGGTGATGTCCGCTCCGCCTTTTCTTAAATAACCGGCAAAACAGCTTCCTGCTGCCCCGCATCCTATCATTGCTATTTTCATTTTGTTATCCCCCTCGTGTTTTTAGAATGCGCCTGGACAATAGCTGTTAGTTATTGCTCCGGTAGCTGCCGATGAGACAGAATTACAGTATTTTACTAAATAACCGGATTTCACCTTCAACGGAGGCCGCACCCATTCTTCCATCCGCTTTTTTATGGTTTCTTCGTCCACGTCCAGAGTAATGCTGCGCTTTGGAATATCAACTCTGATCAGGTCTCCGTCCTCCACCACAGCAAATACTCCGCCTTCCATTGCCTCCGGTGACACATGCCCGATGGCGGCGCCCCGTGTGGCACCTGAAAAACGCCCGTCCGTAAGGAGAGAAACAGTTTCACCAAGCCCTTTGCCAACAATTGCTGCCGTTGGAGAAAGCATTTCGCGCATACCTGGCCCGCCTTTGGGCCCCTCATACTTAATGACGACCATATCTCCGGGTACGATTTTATCATTAAGTATTGCCTGAGTTGCATCTTCCATGGAGTTGAATACCCTTGCACGACCAGTATGCTCCATCATTCCGGGGCAAACAGCAGCTGCTTTAACTACACAGCCCATAGGGGCCAGATTCCCATAAAGGACGGCCAGCCCCCCCTGTTTGCTATAGGGGGAGTCAATATGATGGATAACGTCATAATTTTTGACCTCATGGCCAGGCAGCAGTTCTCCAATTGTTTTTTCTGCCACTGTCATACAGTTAGTGTCAATCAGGTTTCTGCAATTTAACTCGTGCATGACAGAATAGATACCGCCAGCATGATACAGATCGTCCATATGATGATGGCCATTTGGACTGATATGGCAAAGATTTGGTGTGGTGAGACTGATTTTGTCAAATGTCCCGAGAGGAATTTTTATACCTAACTCATTTGCAATCGCAGGGAGATGAAGCGTAGTGTTAGTGGACCCTGCAATCGCCATATCTACACGAATGGCATTTTCAAAAGCCTTTTCAGTCATGATATCATGAGGCCGCACATTGTTTTTTACCAAGGATACGGCATGCATACCAGAACGCCTGGCCAGAGCCAACCGCTCGCCATAGTAAGAGGGAATAGTGCCGTTGCCTGGCAATGCCATACCCAAGGCCTCTGTAAGACAGTTCATGGAATTTGCAGTGAACATTCCGGAGCAAGAGCCGCACCCAGGGCAGCAGTGCTGAGCTATCTCCTCCTGCTCTTCCGGAGTCATTGTACCATTATGAACCCTGCCCACAGTTTCAATACAGATACTGTAGTCGGAAACCTCTCCGTTATGGTGCCCTGTGGGCATTGGCCCACCGCTTATGACAATGGACGGGATGTCCATTCGTGCGGCAGCCATTAAAGCGCCAGGAACACTTTTGTCGCAGCTGACAACTAAAACCAGACCGTCTAATCCGTGGGCCATTGTCATTGCCTCAATGCTGTCTGCAATAAGCTCGCGGCTAGGCAACGGATACATCATACCCTTATGTGCCATCGTGATACCGTCGCAGATAGCGATTGTTGGAAATTCTACCGGGATTCCGCCTGCCATCAAGACACCTTGCTTGGAAGCCTCGGCGATACTACGAAGATGAACATGACCTGGGACGATTTCGTTAAATGTATTAACTACTCCAATGAGAGGTTTTTTGCCGATATTCTCCGGCAGATGCCCGGTGGCATAGAGAAGGCTCCTCGCATCAGCATGTTCTACACCTGAAAAAATTTTTTCACTATTGAGCATAGTTCTATCCCCTTATCATAGCGCTTTTGGCTGCATCAACAATATTTTGAACAGATAAGCCGTAAGCATCCAGCAGTTCTGCCGCCTTACCACTACGTGGATATACATCTGGCAGCCCCAATCTAAGTATCTTGCATGGATGCAGGCGACAGGCAGCCTCGCAGATTGCACTAGACATACCCCCATATATATTGTGATCTTCCACAGCAATTGCGCAGTTGGTGCGCCGGAGCACCTCGGCTACTCCTTGCTCATCCAGAGGCTTGACTGTGGCAACATCTACCAGAGTACCATTTATCCCCTCTGCTTTTAGCTGTTCCAGGGCCTCCATCGTACGATTTATCACAAAACCTGTTGAAAAAATTGCCACATCGTTGCCATAAGATCTTATCTCTCGTATCTTTCCAAATTCAAAAGGCGTGCCCTCCGGGAAAATTTCCGGTTCACGACCGCTACCAAGACGTAAGTAAGCAGGACCGTCCAGCTTTAGTAATGCAGCCGCAGCCAAATAGGCCTGCTGTGCATCAGCGGGGCAGAGGATCTTCACTCCTGGCATACTGCGCAAAATACCCACATCCTCGTAAAACTGATGAGTAACACCTTCACGTTCGCCACCTAACATGCCGCCGTTAAGTCCAAAAAATTTAACGTTCAAACCGGGGTAAGCCACAAATGTACGAATCATTTCACATGCTCTCATTGTAAGAAATCCGGCATATGATACCACTATAGGTTTCATACCTGTCGCAGCCAAACCAGCAGCAATATCCACCGCATTCTGTTCAGCTATACCGACCTCTATCACTTGATTTGGGAACTCCTCCCGGAATTTTGTAGCTCTGGCTGCAGCTACAGCATCTGGCGAGATCAGTATGATCTTGTCATCCCTCCGGGCAGCCTCTGTAACTGCCCTCATTGCGGCTTCACGGGAACTTTTTGTTGTCATTATTCGTACCTCACATTTTGTCCCTAAGTGCCATGCGAGCGATCTCAACTTCCTGGTCAGTGGGAACTCGCTTGTGCCACGCATTATTGTCTTCCATATATGGAATATTCTTACCTTTCAAGGTTTTGCAGGCAATCAGAGACGGTTTATCCTTTACCTCTTTAGCCTTGGCAATTGCATTTTGAATTGCAGCAATATTATGCCCGTCAATACTCTGTACTTGCCAATGGAATGAAGTCCATTTCTCCTCTACCGGATACAGGCTGCTCAACTCTGTAACTCTGCCGCCGGATTGATGGTTATTCAAATCAGCAAATACTATTAGATTGCCTGCGTTGAGTTTAGCGGCAGCCATTGCAGCTTCCCAGATGATCCCCTCTTCTTCTTCACCATCGCCGATTATCACATATACGTAGTTTTCAATTTTCTGCATTTTACAGCCTATGGCCATCCCAAGCCCTATAGAAACGCCGTTCCCAAGAGAACCTGATACGGAATCTACGCCGGGAATCTTGTTGCTGTCCGGATGCCCCTGGAGGAAGCTGGTAATGGAGCGAAGTCCTTTTAGCTCCTCCAGTGGGAAATAGCCCTTTCGAGCCAGCACTGCATAGAGGATGGGGCAAGCGTGGCCTTTAGAAAGAATAAAGCGGTCACGTTCCGGCCATTTGGGATTGGAAGAATCGAGTTTCATCTCTTGGAAGAAAAGAACCGCCATGATGTCCGCAATAGACATACATGGACCGGGATGTCCGTCGCCGGCTGCATGGACGGTTTCCACTACATCCAGTCGCAGGCGATTAGCTATGCGGGAGAGCTCATCAACAGTCATTATAATACACCTCCAAGCATAATATCCTATGTAGGATGTTTAAATTCTAGCAACTTATTCCCGCTTTGTAAAGTCAAAACTAATAAGATGGAAACTTTTCGTAGACATGACCATTTCGTGTTTTTTTAATTGTGCAGTTTTTACCAAGAATCCTTATAATCTTTAAAGGAAATAGGTGTTGACAGCTATCAATAAAGTCGGTATTATAAAAAACATCGGCAATATTACCAGTTTAGAAGCGCAAATAGTTCTGAAAAGAGGATAGAAATGAACAAAGAAAACAATTCTGTGAACTACATAACTATACGAAATCCTTCTGTGGTAGATTCTGTAAAGGACTGGATTATTGACCAAATGATTCGAGGGCTCCTTCGGCCAGGCAGCAAGCTGCCAACCGAGTCTGAGCTATGCGAAAATTTGAAGGCCAGCCGAAATTCTGTCCGGGAAGCTATTAAGCAGCTAGAGGCCTATGGCGTGGTGTATATAAAAAGAGCAGAGGGTACTTTTGTTTCTGAAAGTTTCGAGCCTAAAATGCTCTCTCCGATACTGTATAGTCTGATTCTAAGCAGCAGTAATTGGGAGGACTTTGTAGATCTGCGACGGGCTATTGATATTGGAACTCTTTTTGTGCTGTTGGGGAAAAAACTTACCAAAGATGACCTCAATTGTCTTCGGAAAGCATTGGCTGAATTGGATAGTACAGTGCAAAGCCAGGATCTAAGTGTAGTGCGCATCACTGAGGCTGACTGTAATTTTCATAACGTCATCATAGAATTGACTAACAACTTGCAGCTCAAAACCATGTATAATTATATCAACCGCATTACTGTTCCAAGTAGAGAAAAAACAACTGAAATGGTCATAAAAAGCGGAGAGATAGAATCATATATGCATCTGCATCATCAATTGTATGACTTGATTGAGAATGGAGATAAAACAAAGATAGAGCAGACAGTTCTTGACCACTATGTATTCTGGGAAAAATATTCTGAGTAGAATCAGACTTTGTACAAGTTGCAAAAAATATTGCCCAGAATTTATTATTTACAGCTCAAACAATAGATATACTACCCAATATCTCTGCCAAATTGTTGTCACTTATTCCAATTTACAACAGACTAGCGGCATGCTAGTATTAAGTAAGGTAGTACGTAGGATGAATGAAGCACCAAAAATCCTTATATTGTTGTATTTCGCTTTGGAGGCAGCTATGAAAGTAGGATTAATTTATACCAGCACAACGCCTGAGCTTATTGAATTAGTGGAACAGAAAGTGAAAGAGCAGCTGGGAGATGCTGTAGTGATCCTCTCTCTCCAGGACCCCGGTATATTGAAGGAAATTCAAGATGCAGGCTATGTAACAACTGCTCCTGCTGCCAGGCTGATTGAAATGTACATGCAGGCTGCCCAGGCCAATGTAGACGCTATGTTGAATGTGTGTTCTTCTGTAGGTGAAGTGGCTGATTGCGCTCAAGATATAGCCCGCTATATCGGTGTCCCAATAGTACGCATAGATGAAGAAATGTGCAGAGAAGCCGTCCGCAGAGGAAATCGGATCGGCGTGATGGCTACATTGCATACAACTTTGGAGCCTACAAAAAATACAATAACCCGTGTTGCTCGGGAAATGGGCAAACATGTAGAGCTTGTAGATTGCCTTGTTGATGGCGCTTTTGGAGCGGATCAGACTCAGTTCAGAAAAAGGCTGGCTGAAGAGGCTGCCTTGATAGTTGATAAAGTGGATGTTGTGGTTTTGGCTCAGGGCAGCATGGCATATGCCGGGCCCTATTTAGAGGGCATTTACAAAAAGAGTTTTCTGGGTAGCCCACAATTTGGCGCAGTAGCGCTGAGGAAAGCTTTGGAAGCTAAAGGCAAGATGTAAAATCCGCTGCCCAAAAACTGTTGCAAATATTTATCTGAAGAGAAACAGGAGATGGCTTATGGATTATAAAGAAAAAGCGAACTTGTTGAGAAAGGATATCCTCCACATGCTATATAATGCCCAGTGCGGCCACCCTGGCGGTTCACTTTCTTGCGTTGAAATCATGATAGCTCTGTATTATGAAGTTGCGCGGATTGACCCAAAGAATCCAAACGCAGATGACCGGGACAGAATCGTTCTTTCCAAGGGGCATGCCTGCCCAACTCAGTATGCCATACTTGCAGACCTTGGCTTTTTCCCCCGTTCAGATCTGTGGCGTCTGCGGCAGATCGATTCCCACTTACAAGGACACCCCGATATGCTAAAGACTCCGGGTATAGATACCAATTCTGGTTCACTTGGACAGGGCGTGGCTATAGCAAGCGGTATGGCATTGGCGGCCAAGCACTTGGGTAAAAGTTATCATGTCTATGCGATCACTGGAGACGGAGAAAGTCAGGAAGGGCTGGTATGGGAGGCCGCCATGAGCGCCAGCCATTATAAACTTGACAATCTTACAGTCATTCTGGATTATAACGGCCTTCAGATTGACGGTAAGGTCGACAGTGTTATGAGTCTGGGTGATATTGTGGATAAATACAGAGCCTTCGGATTTGAATGTTTCGATGTAGATGGGCATGATATACAGGCTATTGCAGAAGCGCTCAGAGCCCCGGTTGTTGGTAAACCCAAATTTGTATGCTGCAGGACCATTAAAGGAAAGGGCGTATCATTCATGGAAAACCAAGCCGGATGGCATGGGAAGGCCATTGATGCTGAATCATACAGGAATGCAATGAACGAACTTGCGGAGGTGGTTTGATGATTTCTCAGAGGCAGGCATATGGAGAGGTGTTGTCTGAGATCGCAGAGGAATTTGATAATCTTGTAGTATGTGATGCAGACTTGGCCCATGCGACGATGACTCAGTTCTTTGCAGACAAGTATCCTGATAGATTCTTTGACTTTGGCATTGCCGAAGCCAACATGGTCTGTGAGGCTGCCGGTATGGCACACAGCGGGTTGATGCCTTTTGTCAGCACCTTTGCCCTTTTTGGAGCAGGTCGGGCCTTTGAACAGATTCGCAATTCAGTATGCTATGTAAATGCCAATGTAAAGTTTGGACTGTGCCATGCAGGCATAAGCACCGGAGAAGACGGTGGCAGTCACCAGAGTATTGAAGATATTGCTCTTATGCGTGTATTGCCTAATATGCGGGTCTTTGTTCCCTGCGATGCGATACAGTTGAAAAAAATTGTAAGGGTATCTGCAGAATTGTATGGACCTGTGTATATACGCATTGCCCGCCCCCCAATTAATAATATCACGCAGGAGGACACAGCGTTTGTTGTTGGCAAGGCAGATATTTTGCGACAGGGAACAGATATTTGCCTTATGGCTTGCGGGTTGATGGTAGAAAAGTGCCTGCAAGCAGCAGATATGCTGGAAAAAGAAAGTATCCATGCTATGGTGATCAATCATAGCAGCTTAAAGCCATTCGATACTGAGCTGACTCTTGCTGTCCACGAAGGCATGCCGATCTTGTCTGTAGAGGAGCACTCAATATATGGAGGGCTTGGAAGCATAATAGCAGAAACCATTGCAGGGGTACCAGGCGGTCGTTTTGGTATGGTGGGGATTATGGATAAATTCGGAAAATCTGGAAAGCCGGCAGACTTGTTCAAGGCCTATGGACTTACCCCGGAAAACATTGGTAGCAAAGCAAAACTGCTGTTGGATTAATCTGTGGTATACGTTGTTAATTCGTATATAATAAAATTAAAACGAGGAGGAACACAAATGAAAAAAATCATCGCTCTGTTATTGGCAGCAATAATGGTTTTTGCTCTGTGCGCATGCGGATCTTCATCTCAGTCTACATCTGCGCCGGATGAAAGTGCAGAAGCCAAAAGTGCTCAGGATACAGAAACCTCAACAGAATCCGCCAATGAAGAAGAGTACTATTTTACAATGGGCTCCACTATGACCAGCACTGCATTAATTACACCGATCATTGCAAACGCATGCGAGAAGATCAATGAAAGGACCGACGGACATGTGGTCATCGACTTCTTCCCCGACAGCACCCTGGGAAGTGATGCTGAGATGTATAGCCAGATGCAGAATGGCGAGCTGGATTTTTTAAACACCGGTATAATGGCAAAAGTCGCTATCAATGATTACGCATTCCTTACCGGATACTGGTGGATGCAAGATATGGATCATTTCTGGGCCGTTTGGAACTCTGAAATCGGGCAGAGATATCAGCAGGTCATGGAAGAGGAGTACAACACCCATCAGATCTGTGCCACACTGCTGGGCATGCACAATTTGATTTCCACAAAATCCATCAAAACGCTGGATGACTTTAACGGACTGCAGCTGCGTATTTCTTCTAACCCGGCCGCAGTTGAGCTGTGGAAAGCTATAGGGGTCAATGTAAATATCATGCCTTGGGGCGAAGTCATCCCCTCCCTTCAGACCGGCGTTATTGATACGGTTGGCCATACCTATCAGCAGTTCTATGATACTGGCCTCCAGGAACTGACTTCCACCCTTACCGAGACAAACCACGAAGCCGATATTACATGTATTTATGCTTGCAACGAGACATGGAACAGCCTTCCTGAAGATTACCGTCAAATAATCCAGGAAGAGTTTGAGGCCTGTTTTGCAGAGTTCGACGGCATTCGGGATGAGTCTATGGAGCAGGCGAAGCAAGCTCTGATAGATGCAGGCCTTGAGTATACCGAGCTTGATCCCGAGGTCAGGGCAGAGATAGTTGAAATCATGGAACCCGTGCTGAAGGATATATTTGCCAACACATGGACGGGTGCAACCTATGATGAGGTCATGGCCTTCGCTAAATAACTAAAGCAATTTCTCGTACGTTTGGCCAAAACCAGCACATCCAGCAAAAATGGATGTGCTGGCATTTGGATATTGGCATTGTACAGGGATAATTGTACCGGATACACCTACCAGCATATAGGAACGGGGGCTAGAAATTGGTTTTTTTAGATAAATCAACTGCAGCGATCACAAGAATGTCCACTGCTATTAGTGCAGGTGGCCTTGTTGTCACAGCCATCTGCCTTGTTTTGCAGGTGATTTTTAGAACGCTGCACATAACGGCAACATGGACAAGCGAGTTTGCACGTTATGCGTTTATGGTAACGGTTTTTTACGGTATGGCTGCTGCAACAGACAAGGGACTTCATCTAGTTATAACTATATTCACTGATATATTAAAGCTGCGCGCAAGAGAGTGGTATGTGATTTTTACAAAGTTTTTGCTTGCAGTTTTCATGTGTGTTATCACCTATGGAGTCCTTATGGCGGCCAACACGGCATCTACCAACAATCAGAGCTTTGAGTCGCTGACCAACGTAAAAATCTGTTATCTATACTATGTAATTTTTGTCGGTTTAGTGATATCAACGCTTAATACGTTTCTCAGCATAGCCAAAGACATTGGCCATATGCTACAGGGAAAAATGATGAGTAAATGAGAGGGATAGCATGGTAGGAATTTATTGCTTTCTTATAATGGTCGTTCTTATGTTGCTAAGCATACCCGTTATTCCCTCTTTGGGCTTAGCTTCAGTACTTACTCTTGCCATGACCAGAGGTGGCTTCAAAATTGTATCTGTTTCCTTAGGAACTATTAATGCCTTGAACAGTTTTACCTTGCTGGCATTGCCAATGTTCCTGTTTACTGGCAAAATTATGAATGAAGGCGGCATTACTACAAGAATATTTAACTTTGCAAGGAAAGTTGTCGGCTGGATGCCGGGTGGAATGGCAATGGTGAATGTCTTTGCCAGCATGGTCTTTGGCGGTATGTCGGGGACCTCTACAGCAGATGCAGGCGGTCTGGGCGCAATAGAAATAAAGGCTATGCGTGAAAACGGCTACGATGACGAATTCACCGGCAGCGTAACCGCAGCATCTGCAATCCTGTCTCCGCTTATCCCTCCAAGTTTGAATGTCGTTATATACGTCTCCATTACCGGTGCGTCAATAACGGGTATGTTTACTTCCGGTCTGTGTGCAGGACTTGCTTGGGCTATTATAATGATGGTCATGGTTCAGGTCTATGCAAAACGCCGCAACTACCAGAAGGATCCAATGCCTTCACTGAGGGAAGTTTGGGATGCTTTTAAGAAAGCGTTTCTCTCGCTAATGGCTCCTGTTATATTGCTGGTTGGAATATACAGCGGCATTTTTACTGCAACAGAGGCTGCTGCCATTGTAGTTTTGTACTGTACCATCCTGACAACAGTGGTTTATAGGCTTGTTGATCTGCAGCGGCTTTGGGCCATATTCAAAGAGACCGCCATGGATGTAACCGTAATAGGCGGAGTACTTGCCGTTGCTACAATGTTTGGGCAGGTCATTGTGAGGACGAAGCTCCCTCAAGAGTTGGTTTCTCTGATCCTTACTTATGTAGATAGCCGTGCGGCCTTTATCCTTCTCACCGTTTTGCTTATCGTTTTCCTCGGTATGCTGATGGACGGTGCGGTTATTACCGTTATTGTTACGCCTATGATTCTTAATGTCCTCCAGGTTTTTGATATCAGCCTGATACATTATGGTATACTTCAGCTGGTTGCATTGACCTTGGGTGCGCTTACGCCGCCATATGGCATGACCACATTTATCACAGCACGAATACTGGATATGCCTATGCTGAAATTGGCAAAAGCCATGATTCCATGGATGCTGGCATTGATGCTATTTACAATATTAGTTGCTTATGTACCGCAGACTGTTATTTGGCTGCCTAAACTTTTGGGATATGCATAGCCTAACTGCCAGCTGCCAAAACACAGCGCTTTCTCAGCGTTAAACCGCCGCACATAGCCGCTTTCAGCCATAAGCTGATCAAGTACGGGGATGGCGCAAACATTCTCATAACCACGGGATATTCAGGCAAAGACTGCATTTCCTGCTTGAGTGAAGCCAGTGCGGCGGATGTTTCCTGGAGCTGTTAAACTTGCTTGCTGTGCTAAAAGCTTGGTTGGTATCATTGGAAAGCATAACACTAACACAGCTGCATGCCATAGTATGAGATTCAACCTTCTTCTACTGGCTAAATTTGTATCTGTATTTTTATACCATTTTAAGTATTCAGTAGAAAGTGATTTTAGAGCTACTCTTGAAATGCACTGACAATGCCGGAAATCTGCGAGGAAATCCTCCCGTTTTTCACTTTCGTCGGCGTATGGAGGATTGCTGCTACTGCCAATAGCAATTTTTCGGAGACCAGACATTTGCCTCTTCCACGCTGCCCTCCCGGCGGCGATACCGTTCAATGATGGCGGTCTCAAAGGAAATTTCTTTGAGCCTGGGCACCTTGAGCGTGACATTTCCAGAAGTGGTGGTGAGGTTACGGCTGTAATGGCCACTGCGGTATCCCCGGTCCTGCTCATTGCGCTGGTACTGGGCAGCCCGGGTCAATTTCTCCGCCTCAGCCTCCAGCAGCTCGTTGAGGGTTGACTCCACATTGCCACGCACAAGTCCCTTGAGCTGCCCCCTTGATCACTTTTTCATATAGCCGTACAAGCTTCTTGGACATGGTTTGCTATCTCTTTTCGAATGTTTGTGTTGCAACTTCATTCTACCAGAGATCTGCAAACCATGCCTCTTTATTTTTGCGAAACTTATTGTACCTTATCGCTTTTTACGGCGCGGCCTCTTGCCTGACGCGGAAAATATTGATATACTCTGTACAATTCAACATTGCCCCCGCTCCGGCGCCCGAAACCCCCGGCGCGCTCAGGCGGGGCGGGAATCGGAGAAGGTCCGCAGAATGAAACGCCGACGCCCTTCCTGCGCCAGGCATATTTCCTTACACAGAAAACCCCATCGGGGAAAAGGAGGATGTCATCAGTGAAAAAGTCAAAGCAAGTCATTTGTCTGCTGCTGGCCGCAGTATTGGCCCT
Source organism: Candidatus Limivicinus sp. (assembly GCA_048417135.1). Taxonomy (GTDB): domain Bacteria; phylum Bacillota; class Clostridia; order Oscillospirales; family Oscillospiraceae; genus Limivicinus. The sequence continues at coordinate 14,078 of DBFSDV010000028.1, forward strand.
CAGCCTGCTGACCGGCTGCCAGAGTTCTGCCGGGGACGAGGCCGCCCAGGAGCCCCGGGAGAGCGCCGCCCAGGAACAGCTCCCGGCGGAGAGCGCCGCCCCCCAGGAGGAGCAGCGGGAGACGGCGGAGGCCCGGGAGCTGGGCATTATACCGGCGGGCTGGGAGGAGGACCTGTCCGCCCAGGCCGACTTTGCCGGCTTTGACGAGGCGGTCACCGCCCTGATAAAGCTGTGGGACGAAGCCGCCCTGGAAACCTGGCAGGCAAACGTGGACGCCTCCGCCTTCCCCCAGCGGGGCATGGGCCGGGACGACGGCCTGATACTGCTGATGCTGGCGGCGGAGGCCCTGGGCTGCAATGTCTACAATGCCCGGGACTACTCCTTCTGTACCGAATACCTGGTGAACTATGACAGCATGTATCAGCAGCTGTCCTGGGATTACCCCTACTGCGACACATCCCGGGAGATCCCCGTGTATTTTGACACCCTTGGCGGTGACCAGGACCCCATCGGCAACGTGTGCGACTGCGCCATCTTCTGGATGCAGCGGCGCATGGACATTAATCACCGGCTGCATTTCCTGGACTGCGACGAAGACCTGGACTTCCATCTGGACCAGCCCCTGAGCCGGGAGGCCGCCCTGGCAGCCCTGGTGCGGCTGTACGATTCGGAGATGCTGGATTATGACCCTCTGGCCACTGAGATGCGCCGGCCGAATCAGGAGGACGAGGCCCTCTTTGCCCAGGTGGAGTCCCTGAAGGAGAGCATACTGAACAACACCGACGAACTCCCCTGCCAGGGCACGGCCTACTATGTCTCCAATCAGGGCAGTGACGACAACGACGGTCTCAGCCCCGAGAGCGCCTGGGCCAGCCTGGAGCGGGTGAACTCTGCCGCTCTGGAGCCCGGCGACGGGGTATACTTCCAGCGGGGCGGCCTCTGGCGGGGACAGCTCTGGGCCCAGGAGGGGGTCATCTACTCCGCCTACGGCCAGGGGGACAAGCCGAAGATCTACTCCTCCCCGGAAAACGGCGCAGACCCGGACAAGTGGTCCCTGCTGGAGGGCACCGACAATATCTGGGTCTACCATACGGATATAATGGACTGCGGCGTCATCGTCTTTGACGAGGGGGAGAGCTACGCTGTGAAGCTCTCGCCCAACTACGTGGACGGCTATCTGTCCACCATAAACGAGGGCCAGGCCTTCGACGTGAAAACGGAGCTTACGGAGGACCTGATGTTCTTCTCCCAGGCGGACAGCATCCTCTATGACGGGGCCCCCTTCCGCTACACCGTCATGGACAACTGCGACAAGGGCGAATACCCCCAGGAGGTCACCGGCAAGCTGTACCTGCGCTGCGACGAGGGCAACCCCGGGGAGGTCTTCGGCAGCATCGAGTTTGCGGTGCGGCAGAACCTGGTGCTGCCCGCCGACGACGCAGTGTTCCACAATCTCTGTCTGAAGTACACCGGCGCCCACGGCATTTACGGCTACGGCATGGGCTATGAGGTGTCCTTCTGCGAGATAGGCTGGGTAGGCGGCTCCATACAGTATTACCGCTATGACGACGGCGCCCCCGTGCGCTTTGGAAACGGCGTGGAATGCGACGGCAGCTATGACCACTACTCCGTCACCGACTGCTATATCTACCAGTGTTATGACGCAGGAGTCTCCAATCAGGACCCGGCGGAGGACCCCGAGGTCTCCGGCAGCCAGGCCACGGACTACACGGATGTCATCCAGCAAAACGTCACCTATGCGGGGAACCTATTTGAATACAACGACATGCCCATAGAGATATTCTTCACCCTGGAGGACGACGCAGGCTACGGACGGCACCGCATGGAAAACGTGCTGATAGAGGGCAACTACTTCCTCTACACCGGCTACGGCTGGGCCGGCAGCCAGGAGGGCAAAGCCCAGTACAGCGCCGCCTATCAGGGCTACGGCAGCCCCAACGCCTCGGAGAACTTCCGCATAGTGAACAATGTATTCTATCTCAGCACAGGGGCCCTCATCCACACCGCCACCCGGGAGGAGTGGCAGCCGGAGCTGGAGGGCAACACCTACGTGCAGAACGAGGGCGGCACCCTGGCCGTGTGGATGGGGGACAACGGCTATTCCGCAAACTACCCCTTCTATTACAGCGACAGCCGGGACACCGTGACCGAGGTCATACAAAACGTGCTGGGCGATAAAACCGGCACCGCCTGGAAAAATTAAAAACTTTAAAGGCTCAACACGCGCCAAGCGGCCGTCACTACGAAAGAGTGACGGCCGCTTGTTTCCGTATACGGTCTCTGTCCTGCCCTCAGCTTTTGCCGGCGGCGGCTTTCAAGACGAACTCCTGGGCCGGGCAGTCGAACTCCTCCAGCAGTCTGCCCTCCGAGAAGCCCAGGCTCCTGTAAAAGGCCCGGGCGGCCTGCCCTCTGGGGTCCTCCTCCCGATAGGTGACAAGGCTGATGTCCCGGCCCGCCTCCATGCGGGGGAACATGAACTCCAGCATTTCCCGGGCGATGTGCCGCCGCCTGAAGTCTGGGTCCACCGCCAGAAAGCACAGCTCGCTCCGCTCCACGGAAAACAGCAAAATCCCCGCCATGCGCCTCGCCTCCGCCGCACAGACGGCGGAGCCGTCCTCCATGAAGCGAAGCACCTCAGCCCTGTGCTCCTCCATTGCCTGGGCGGTCTCCAGGCCGGGGAACACATCCCTGACTTTTTCCACCAGGGCCATCCAGGCCTCAATATCCTGTGCCTTTGCCGCTCTGATTTCCATGGTCCGGCTCACCCCTTTTTCGTTCCCTTATTCAGCTTCAGACTTATGCCCAGGCGCTCCGCCGCTTTTTGCAGCAGCTCCGCCGCTGCCCCCGCCCGCTCCTTGACGGGCTGTTCCGCCAGCTCCGGGCGGCTGTCCAGCGCAGCTGTCACGGCGCGCAGCTCTTCCAAAGGCAGGAGATACACTGCCGTGGTGAAAAGAGTCTTGCGGCGGCCGTCGTTATAGTCCTTCAAAAGCGCCTCAAGGATGGAGCGCTTTTCCTCTGTCTCGGCCAGATAGGCCTCCAGGCCCAGCTCCCTGGCCCGGGCAATATCCTGCTCCCGGCGGCTGTGGGGGACAAAGGAATCCGCCTCGTCAAAGCCGTCGTAGCGGGGGCAGGGGTATTCCGGGCAATCCCGGCAAAACTGGAGGCCGCCGTGCTCAAGAGAGCAGCGGGCTATAGCGCAGCTCTGGTTGCCCTCGCCCCCGCCGCAGCCGGGGCAGTAGCCCCCCAGGTGCATGGAACACAGGGCGCAGTTCAGCCCGCAGAGGGAGAAGCGCAGTTCCTCCCGTGTAAAGCCTTTCATGCCCTCTGCCCCCTTAAAACCACAACGCCCGCTCTTCCCGGAACACCGGGCTCTCACCCTGGGCATAGGGGTCATAGCGGTCTGCGTTGCAGCCGTATTCCTGCAAAAAGCATATCTGCCCCGCCTCGTTCCAGCGCACCAGGGATAGGCCGTCAAAGCTCTGGATCGTGCCGTCATTCATGGCGCAACGGAAGGACCACTCCACAACGGTTTGGTCCTCCTTGTGGAAAAACTGCCGGATATCCCAGCGCTCCACCCTTCCCCGGCTGTTCCATTCGTCGAACCACAGTTTTATCTTATCGACGCCGTGATACTCCGGTCCCCAGCTCTCGATATATACAGCATCACCGGCAAAGAGTTCTCCGATGCCGCCGTCCTTCCTGTCCAGCCACATGGAGAACCAGCGGCGGAGCCTTTTTTCTCTATGCTCATATATACTCATAAAAACCTCCTGGCAGGCAGCTCATGTGCCGGATTTCTTTACCGGCTGCCGGATCACGGTTTTCAGCCCCTCCGGCCTGCAGCGGCGCACGTCGCTGAGATATATCTCGTGGTGGAAGCGGCCCTCCCCGAAGTCCGCCTCATAACCCATGGCCCCGGCGTACTCCTCCATGGCGGCCACGGTGGCAGGCTCCTCATCATAAGGGCCTATGTGCATGCACTGGACGCACAGTCCCTCCTCCCAAGGGAAAAACTCCACCGGGGAAAAGTCCTGCTGCTTCTTCTCCGTGGCCTCAGCTATGGCCCAGTCGAAAACCTCTTTTGTCACGAACTCCGGCAGGCGGATGAGGGATATCCACCGGAAATCCTCCTTGCGTCCGTAGTCCACGCCCCGGACGCCCTCCTGCCACCACAGGCCCTCCAGGGGCGGCACCACATAGTCGAAGTAGCCCTCCGGCTTGTGCTTGCCCAGCTTGCTCATTTTTATGGTATAGGCCAGGGCATAGAGCAGACCCAGGGCCTGCTTGTAGGCCCCGCCCTCCTCATTGGGGTCGCCCCGGCCCTGTACCGCCATAAAGTTCATGGCTGGCACCCTGACGATGCCCGGCTTTTTGGGGGGCAGATAGAACTCCTTATACTCCTTTTTATAGTCGAAGGCCACTGTCATTTCCTCCCTTTCTTCTTTGGCCGGCTCTCCAGAGCCAGGCAGGTGAGACGGACGAGAGCGGTCATGGTGTCCCGGTCGTCCACGTCCTCCACCAGGATGTAGTCCTTGGCCCCCTCATAGGGCGGGGCCTTGGGCAGCTCCGGGAAAGCCGCCTCCCCCTCCGCCGTGGGCTTTATAAAAAGCCGGTCCTCACAGATGACGGCAAAGAACAGGCCGTCGCAGTAGAGGCCGTATTCCCCGAACATCTTCCGGCTGCGGATGCTCCCGGCCTCCCCCAGCTGCTCGGCCACATAGTTCACGAAATTCGGATGAGACGCCATGTCAGTCCCTCCCTTTATATCGCTCCGCCAAGGCTTTGCCCAGAGCTTCCAGCTGTCGGCGCAGTTCCTCCGGCTCCAGCAGCTCCGCCTTGTCTCCAAAGGTCAGGACCCAGCTGAGCACACTGTCGGCATCGGGAAAACCGCCGGTAAAACGCAGCCGCCCGTCCGGCTCCTCCCTGAAGCGGTCCATACCGTATTCCTCCACCAGACGCCAGCGGCAGGCCGGGTCAAAGAGGACAGTCACCTGATATTTGGCCGGGAAAACCCGCTCCGGCTCCAGATCCGGCAGAGGCGCCATCCGTGGCTCAAAGGCTTCCCCCAAGCCAAGCTCCGCCATGCGGTTCAGCTTAAACAGGCGGAAATCCTCCCGCATCCGGCACCAGCCCCACACATACCAGGTGGACCAGTGAAAGACCAGATAGTAGGGTTCCACGCTGCGCACGCTCTCTCCCCTGGGGGAGAAATAGCTAAAGCTTATACTGCGGTGCTGTTCGATGGCGCTTTGGATAAGCTCTATCTTCGGCGGCAGGCTGGTCTTGTACCAGGAGGAGAGGTCGATGAGCATATGGGCGCCGCCGGGTACCAGGGTGCCCGCCCCGGCGGACAGCTTCTCCATCAGCCGGGCATAGCGCCGTGTGCCGCTGACGCTGTCCAGGCTCCGCAGCCCCGCCAGGATGGCCTGCATCTCCGGGGCGGTGAGCAGGGTCCTGTCCACCCGGTAGCCCTCCATGATGGATATGCCTCCCCCGGCGCCCTGGGCGGTGGATATGGGGATGCCCGCCCGGCACAGAGCTTCGATGTCCCGCTGGACAGTGCGCCGGGACACCTCAAAGCGCTCCGCCAGCTCCGGGGCGGTGACCTTCTCCTGCTGGAGCAATACGGAGAGGATGCCTATGAGCCTGTCCATTTTCATAGAGCCCACCGCCTTTCCTTTTTTCTGCATTATACCACAGGAACAGGACAGCTGTCTGTCATGTTTATAGGGAATTTATAAAATATGAAAACGGGATGCCTCGGCATCCCGTTTTAAAATTGAGATTTATGCTCACCGGGCCGCAGGGGCGGCCGGTCTTTCCCGGCGCTACTCCCCCGGCATGTCGTGGCGACGGAGATACCGGACGGCCAGGAGGGTGAACACCGCCGTATAGAATATGGCAGAGAGTAAAAAAGGTGCAAAGTTCAGCTCCATATTCGGGTTGTTGGCCCGCATCCCGATGCACAGCAGGGAGTACGGGAAGGCATACCCGAACCCTTGGGCCGTGACCATCAGGCCCGCAATGCCGCCGATCAGGCCGAAGGCCACCGGCGGGGCAAAAGCCCGGATCACGAGGCTGAAATAAAGCTGCACCGCACACACCGACACGCCGCCCACGGCCCCGCACGCCAGCCACCCGAGCAGCTCCGGCGGGATGGGGCCGGCGAGGCCCACCAGCTTCCCGCTGATAATAAACAGTGCCCCGATCCAGGCCTGGGAGAGCAGGGACATGGCCGCCGCCCAGATCAGTTTGGCAAGGCACAGTTCACCCACCGGCACCGGGGCGGTGAGAAAACTGTTCCAGTTGTGGTCCGTGTGCTCCAGCCGCCACTGCCAGGCGCAGAACACCCCCAGCAGGGCCGGCAGGAAGAACATGGAGGAGAACAGGGTGTGCTGGCTCCACAGGCTGTACCACTCGCTTTGCAGCAACCCCAGGTTCCCCAGATAGTTCATGGTACCCAGGATGGCCGGGAAAACGGGCAGCACCACGAAGGCCAGCCACACCGGCGACCGGCGGAACTTAATCAGCTCCGCCCTCAGACAACGCAGCAGCATCCCTCACGCCTCCTTCCGCACAAACAGCGCCCGTCCCACCACCAGGAACAGCGCCGCCCACAGGCACAGGAGCACCGCATCCGTCGGCGCCGGCCACTCCCAGTAGAACCAGGTGAACCGGGTGTCCGGGTCCCAGTTCATCCCCACAAGGCTCAGCAGGCCGTAGTAGCCCCAGGGGACGCAACGGGTCAGGGCCGGCGGGAACAGCAGGGAGAGTATGCCCAGAAAGCTGCCGGCAATGCCGCACACCAGAGCGGCGGCCTGGTTGGCAAAACGGAGGGACAGCCCCTGCTGCAGGGCGTAGACCATCATGGACACCGCCCAAGAAATGGCCGTAAAAATGGCGAAGCGCCCCCAGGGGACCTCCCCCGGGAACTGCCACAGGATGCCCACCGCCATCAAGAGCACCCACCGGACCATGAGCAGGGCGGCCAGCACCAGAGCGCCCCAGATGAGTTTAGCCCCGTAAAGCCCTCCCGGCGTTGCCATGGTTTCCAGCAGTTTCAGGGTCGTCCCCTTGTGCTCCAGCTCGCAGTTGCGGCTGGCGATGGTGGCCACACTGATGGGCATGATGATGGCGTCCACCAAACTGAGATCGTAGAGCATCATCATCCAGCCCTGGACCAGATCCTCGGCGTCCTGGCGGAAAAAGGAGGAGACGATCCACAGCAGCTCCGCCGCCAGCACGGCGGCGCACACCAGCAGGACCTTCCGCCGGCGGCACTTGAAAAACTCCAGTCTCAGCAGTTTCACAGGCTCGCCGCCTTTCCCGTCAGCTCCAGGAAGATGTCCTCCAGGCTCCTCTGCCGCTCCTCCAGCCGCACTATCCCCAGGCGCTGCTCCGTGAGAAAGACGCTGAGCCGGGCGGCTTCCTCGTCGGGGAGGATGGGGAGGATGAGATAGCCCTCCTCATCCTGGCAGCTTATACCTCTCTCCGACAGCAGTATGCGGGCCACCGCATTGTTGGTGCTGCGCAGGGCCAGGTGGTGGCAGCTGCGGCTGTGGAGGGCGCTCAAGCTGTCCTGGAACACCAGCTCCCCCTCCCGGATGATGGCCACATGGTCTGCCATCTGGTCTATCTCACTGAGCAGGTGGCTGGACACCACCACCGTCATGCCGAAGCGCTCGGGCAGGGAGCGGATCAGCTCCCGCATCTCCTGGATGCCCGCCGGGTCCAGGCCGTTGGTGGGCTCGTCCAGGATAAGCAGCTTGGGGTAGCCCAGCAGGGCCGCCGCCAGGCCCAGGCGCTGCTTCATGCCCAGGGAGTAGTGGGCCACCTTCTTCCCCCGCTGGCCGTCCAGCCGGACGATCTCCAGCACCTCCCGGATGTTTTTCTCCGGTACGCCCCGGAGGGTCTGGACTATGCGCAGGTTCTCCTCCCCGGTGAGGTGGCCGTAATAGCTGGGGCTCTCTATGAGACTCCCCACCTGGCGCAATATCTCCAGGCGGCTGCCTCTGTCCATGCTCTTGCCCAGCACCCGGATGCTCCCCTCTGTGGGGCGCACCAGACCCAGAAGCATTTTCAGGGTGGTGGACTTTCCCGCCCCGTTGGGCCCCAGAAAGCCGTAGACGCTGCCCTCCGGCACCCGCATATCCAGATGGGCCACCCGCAGGGCAGCTCCGTACTGCTTGCTTAAATTATCGGTTTCAATGATGTTCATGACAAGACCTCCTTGTGCCTATATCCTAACCCCGCCGCCTTACGCCTCAATGAAGGGTACCTTAAGATTAGCTTACTTTTTCCCTCAGGGCTGGACGCCGGGAAAAGAGGGGATATAATATAGGCAGTCAAGGAAAAAGGGGGAGGATATCATGTCCTTTCGCATTTTGATAGTGGATGACGAAGCGGCTCTCCAGAGCATGGTGAGAGAGATATTGACCCAGGCAGGCTACGAGACTCTGGGGGCTCTGTCCTGCGCCCAGGCGCTGGAACAGTTTCGGGCCGCGCCGCCGGATGCGGTGCTGCTGGACGTGAACCTGCCGGACGGGGACGGCTTCTCCCTGTTCGGAAAACTCCGGGAGAACCGGGACTTGCCGGTTCTGTTCCTCTCCGCCCGGGACGAGGATGCCGACCGGCTCCAGGGGCTGGGCCTGGGGGCGGATGACTACATCACCAAGCCCTTTCTCCCCCAGGAGCTGCTGCTCCGCCTGAGGGCGGTGCTTCGGCGGGTGTACCGGGAGGCACCGGACACCACACGGCTGGGGGATACGGAAATCGACTGGGGCAAGGGCGCCGTCCGCCGAAACGGGACGGAAACCGCCCTCACTGCCAAGGAGTTCACCCTGCTGAAGAAACTGTGGGAGGCCCGGGGAAACATAGTCACCATCGACGCCCTGTGCGCAGCGCTGTGGGACGGACCCCTGGTGGGCTATGAGAACACGCTGATGGTGCACATCCGCCGCCTGCGGGAGAAGATTGAGGCGGACCCCTCCCACCCAAACTATCTGCTGACGGTGCGGGGCCTGGGCTACCGCCTCAGCCGGGAGGGGACGAAATGAGCCTGCGAAGTATTTTCAAGGGGGCCATGCTGGTGACCGCCTCGGCGGCGCTGATCGCCGTCATCACCATAGCAGGCATCCTGGCCCTCGCCTTCTACTACTCTGACGGCGGCAGGAGCTGGAGCGTCTCCCTCACCCGTGTCTCCGAGGCCCTGAGCTATGACGGGACGGAGTACGACTTTTCCGGGGATGAGCTGCTGGGGGATGACCGCTGGGCCATCCTGATCGGAGAGGGCGGCCAGGTGATCTGGTCCCTTCGTAAACCCTGCGACGTGCCGGAACAGTATACTCTCACGGACGTGGCCTCCTTCACCCGGTGGTATCTCAATGACTACCCGGTACAGTGCCGCATCCGGGAGGACGGCCTGCTGGTGGTGGGCTCCCCCAAGGGGAGCATATGGAAGTACGACATATCCGCTGAGTCTCGGCTGCTCCACGACGCGCCCCTCTGGTGCGGCGGCATCTTCCTGCTGGCCCTGGGGTGCGTGCTGCTCCTGGCCTACTTCGCGGTGCGCCGCTGGTTCCGCCAGGCCCAGCATATCCGGGACAGCGCCCGCTCCGAATGGATAAACGGCGTATCCCACGACATCCGCACGCCTCTGTCCATGGTCATGGGCTATGCCGCCCAGCTGGAGGAGGCCCCGGAGCTGAGCCCCGGAGACCGGCGGAAAGCCTCCGCCATCCGCATCCAGAGCCAGGTCATCCGGGAGCTGGTAAACGACCTGAACCTCACCATGCGTCTGGACTATGAAATGCAGCCTCTGCGGAAGGAGAGCCTGCAGCCGGGGGCCTTCCTGCGCCAGGCGGCGGCGGATTTTCTCAACGGCGGCATGGCGGAGGGCTTTGATTTTGTGATAGCCTTACCGGAGGAGCCGCTGCCCACGGTGGAGGCCGACCCCTTCCTGCTGCGCCGGGCGGTGAACAATCTGCTCATCAACGCGGTAAAGCACAACGGCCCCGGCGGCTCCGTCCGCCTGGGCGCCGGGGTGGAGGGCGGCATGCTGGCCCTTTGGGTAGAGGGCGGGAAACCTGGGGACGCGTCCCCGGCGCCCGGGCCCGAGGCCCTGGAGCCGGACGGCGGAGCCGCCCACGGCACGGGCCTGAAGCTGGTGGCCCAGGTAGCCGCGGCCCACGGCGGCCGGGCGGATTTTTACCGCGGCACGCCCTGGCGCTGCCGTCTGCTTCTGCCCATAAAATGAGTCCCCCCCCTCAGCTCCGGGGCCCATTAAAATTTTTAGGGCGGGCCGACGGGGGCTTGCTTCTCCCCTCAACTGCTTCTATAATTAAAGTATAGGACGGCCCTTAGCCCGGAGCGCAGCCCCGGGCCTTTGGGGCGGGCGGAGCACTTTTTCCCCGGAGCTCCGGGGATCGACCGAGGGCAAGGACAGAAATGCAGAAAAACACCTCTCCCGAAATATACGACAACAGATACCTTTACGAGGAGATGCCGGTGCAGAGGGCCGTCATCTCCCTCACCGTGCCCACGGTGATAAGCCAGCTGATTACCGTGGCCTACAACATGGCGGACACCTTCTTTATCGGCCAGCTCAACGACCCCTCCCAGGTGGCCGCCGCCACGCTGTGCATGCCGCCCTTCATCCTGCTCACAGGCATTGCCAACCTTTTCGGCATCGGCGGCTCCAGCCTCATCTCCCGTAGCCTGGGCAATAACGACCGGCAGAAAGCCCGGCGCACCGCCGCCTTCTGTATCTGGTCGCCGCCGTTACCGCCCTTGTATACGGCCTGCTCTTTCTGCTTTTCAAACCTCAGCTACTCCCACTGCTGGGGGCAAAGTCGAGCACCTATGACTACTGTTATTCCTATCTGTTTTGGACCGTCACTTTGGGCGCAGTGCCCACGGTGATGAACTCCTGTCTTGCCCATTTGATACGGGCAGAGGGCCGTTCAAGGCAGGCGGGCTTCGGCGTGGCCCTGGGCGGGCTTTTGAATATCGCCCTGGACCCGGTCTTCATTTTTGTCTTTAAGCTGGAGATCGCCGGGGCCGCCATGGCCACAGCCCTGTCCAATCTGATAGCCTTCGTCTATTTCATTGCGGTCATAGCCCGGCACCGGGGCAATACGGTGATAACGGCCTCTCCAGCCTGCTTTACTTTCGGTTTCGGAATACCTCGGGAGGTCTGTACCGTTGGGATCGCCAGCGCCATGATGAATCTGCTGGGCATCACCTCCAACACCGTGCTCAACAACCTCATGTCCTCCTATTCAGACGCCGCCCTGGCGGGCATGGGCATAGCAAAGAAGATAGACATGCTCACCTTCGCCATGTCCATAGGCATGACCCAGGGTGTCATATCTCTTATCGGCTATAACTATTCCTCCAAAAATCACGCCCGTATGATAAGCGCCGTAAAGACCGTTTTCATAAACGCCATGGTGGTGGCGGCGGCCACTACGCTGTTTTTGTATTTCTGCGCCGCGCCGGTGTCCCGCTTCTTCATTGAGGACGCCGCCACCGTGAACTACGGCCACCGCTTCCTGCGCATACTGTGCATCATCTGCCCCATGCAGGCCACCAGCATGACGGTGATAACCGTCTTCCAGGGCATAGGCCAGAAGACCCGGCCCCTCATCCTCTCCCTGCTGCGCAAGGGCCTGATAGACATCCCCGTCATGTTCCTGCTGGACCGCCTTGTGGGCGTCAACGGCATCGCCTGGGCCACCCCCATTGCGGAGCTGGCCGCCTGCCTTGCGGGCCTGCTCATCTTCATACCCACCTACCGGCGGCTGAGGCTCCGGGCCCGGCCCGGCGGCAGCCTCTCCCTCTGAAAGCCCCGCCCCGGGAGGCGGCGCTTTATACGGCCCAGGGCTATGCAGCCCTGGGCTGTTTTGCCGTCTATTAAAAAGCAGACTTATTTTGTAAAAAATTTGTTGACGAAGATATTTTACGGCGGTAAAATGTAAACAAATTATGTCGAACCCTGGCGAAAACCGGAGAAAGGGGGGCCGCCTGCGCCTATGGCAACTACAGACAAAGAAGCTTTTCAGGAGCTGCACAATAACGAGCAGGAGTTCTGTCTCTCCTCCGGGCCCCTCAACAGCAAGGAGCGCAGCTTCCCCGCTGCACTGCTCAACGGGCTGGAGCTTATAGCGGCGGTGCTGGCCGCCCTGGTGATGACGGGCTCCATGCTCGGTTTTTATATAAGCTCCTCCCCCCTGTCCATCACCGGCGTCAGCATGGATATCCGGGTGGATGTACACAATCTTCCGGAGGATGCGCAGCTGCGCTATGTCCTGTCTCCGGTCCGGGAGCCGGGTACGGTCCTGGAGGAGGGGCCGCTCCACGAAGGGCTTCAGGACCTGAGCTTCCGGGATTTGGACGAGGAGACCCAATACATCCTCGGCTACTACCTGGACGGGGAGCTGGAAGACGATTTCCGCTTTGTCACCGGGCCGGAGGGTGAGCCCTCACAGGTGCTCCCGGTCCTGCCCTCCTCTTCCCCCAGCCCTCAGGCCACGGTCTCGCCTACACCCAGCGCAGCACCCAGTCCCTCGCCGTCGCCTTCTCCCTCACCCTCGCCCAGTCCTTCACCCTCCCCCAGCCCGACTCCTACTCCCGCACCGCCGCCCTACATTCCGCCTCAGCCGGAGCCGGAGCCCGAACCCACCGCTGTCCCGGAGCCCACGCCGCAGGTGGGCGCACCTCAGGTCTCTGCCGAAGCTGTGACTGCGGATGATGAGTTCTCGGGTTATATATTCCATGAGATCTATACTTTTGAAAATATTCCTTCCCAGAACAACAGCATCACACTGAGCAGAGTGATTGATGGAGTCAGCACGGAAGTGCTCCCTGAGGACTTTAAGACGGAATATGACCCCGGAACTAAAGTTCTGACCATCCTATACACCGGCGGCATCGTTTCCCCGTATTCCCCGGCCGAGACCAAGGTGAGCGTGACTACCGAGACCGGCATAACACTGGAAACCAGTCAGCTGCTCCAGGCCCCCGTGCTGGAAAACGATATCTCGATAGATGTAGGTCAGACAGAAGCGGGCAGCATCCAATACACGATCTCCGGTCATTATTCTCAGCCCAGCTTCGGCTCCGTCAGCATCACTATAGAACTGGACCCCGATCATTATGGGGTCACTCAGGATGCGGCGTTCTCCACACAGTCGATCACGCTCACGGATCCCGGTCCCGGCTTCAGCCATACATTTACCGTAAGCGGCATAGCTGAGGGTAGCGCCTACGATGTGCTCTTTGCAGAGGTTCAGGCTTTTCTCATCTGGGACGCCGATGTAACCGGATATTCCTTTAATGCAGGCCAGCTCACAAATTATTCTTATCCTGCCTTCGACGGCATTGACACAACAGATACCTCCGACACAACGGATACCTCCGACACTACAGATGCCTCCGATACTACAGATGCCTCCGATACAACGGATACCTCCGACACAACGGATACCTCCGACACAACGGACGGCTCCGATACTCCGGACCCCACTACATAACAAAGGGAGACTTTTACAATGAGAGCAAGAAAACGCATCACTCTGGTCCTGGCCCTGCTGGTCCTTTTGGTCCTGCTGGTCTTCCCCGGCTGGAACCCCTTTTTGGATGAGGGCGGCAAGCTGGCCGTAACTACCCAGATACAGCAGGCCTTCGGCGGACTGTTCGGAGGCATGGGCATCCTCACTCCTGCCCGGCTCATCAGCGCAGCGGCAGTGGCCGTCTTTGTGACGATAGTGTCCATGCTCATCTGCTGGCCCCTGGAGCTGCTGGCCAAGAAGGGCAAGCACCGCAAGTCCATGGCCGGGCTTTTCATCAGTCTCACCAAGTTCATCTGCGCCATTGTGGGCATAGTCTGGGCCCTGGGCATACTGGGGGTGAACCTGGCGGGGGTGTTTGCCTCTCTGGGCGTGGCCTCCCTGATAATCGGCTTCGGCGCCCAGAGCCTTATTGAGGACGCCGTCACCGGTATATTCATCATCTTCGAGGGCCAGTACAACGTGGGGGACATCATTGTCCTGGACGACTTCCGGGGCACCGTTAAAAACATCGGCATACGCACCACCAGCATCGTGGACGCCGGGGGCAACCTGAAAATAGTCAACAATTCCGACATCCGCAATCTCCAGCAGCGCTCCCGGCAAAACTCCGTGGCCGTGTGCGACGTGGGCATCTCCTACTCCTCCGACCTGGTGAAGGTGGAGAAGGTCCTGGCCGAGTCCCTGCCGGAGGTATACGAGAGGCATAAGGATATCTTTCTCTCCGTCCCCCACTATGTAGGGGTGGAGGAGCTGGCCGCATCCTCCGTCATCATCCGCGTTGTGGCTGAGGTCACCGAGGAGGACTACTTTGCCGCCCGCCGTATCCTGAACAGAGAGATGAAGCTGCTGCTGGACAGCAAGGGCATAGAGATACCCTTCACCCAGGTGGTTGTGCATCAGTCAAAGGACTGAGAATATAGGGAACAAGTAATAGGGAATAGGTATTATAAAGGCTGCCGGCGGTGACCCGCCGGCAGCCTCAGCTTGTCAAAGAAGGCTATGCCTTCTTTGACAAAAGGGCTTGCACTTCGCTTCATGCCTCGGTTGTACGCCTACGGCGTACAATTCGACACTCAGCTCCGTGAGAAGTGTTTTCCGCGACGCACATGTCGCCGCGGAAAACGATTAAAATTATTTTTTCGC